>JAQBBZ010000272.1:0-14170 GCA_032125735.1 Labilibaculum sp. | reverse complement strand
TGTATTTGAAATTTATTCACACTCCTACGAATTGCATTATTCACAAGGAGCGTATAAGTGATGTTCTTTTGCAAATGCTTTTCCCCATTTATCCAATTCAAGGATAATGGGGATTATTGCTTTGCCCGATTCGGTTAATTTATAAACTACATGAGGAGGTACTTCAGGATACACTTCCCTACTTACCAATCGATCGTTCTCAAGTGCCCGTATTGAAAAAGTAAACATCCGATTCGATAAGCCATCTATTGATTTCTGCAGTTCACCGGATCGCATCTCGCCATCCTTTAAATGAAAAAGGATTAATGACTTGTATTTGTCTCCAATTAAGCGAAGTGCAAAGGCCAGAGAGCATATATATTCCTTTCCATCGTAGTTGATTATCTTAGGCTTGCAGCTATTATTTTCCATATAAACTAAATTTATTAGCAAAGGTAAGTAATCAAAGCTTTGCCAACTATTATTACTGATTCAGCCACTTCTTAAATTCAGCACAACGATCCTGACTAACAATAGCGTCAATACATTCTGCGTGATTGGGATTCAAATTCAATTTTATTCTGTTTTTGGAATAGTAGTGCATGTCTTCTATAGCCTGATAGCTAACCATAAATTTGCGGTTAATTCGAAAAAAACGTTTCGGATTCAATTTGTTCTCCAGAGATGTCAGAGTTCCATCAAAAAGATAACGGTTCCCATCAAATCCAAATAGATAAAGCGCCTTACCATCTGCCATAAAATAAGCCACTTTCTCTACTTCTAATGAGCTCAGTCGATCGCCACGACTCACCATAAAGCGTTCCTGATATTGATCACCAGTCATCAAACTATTCAAGGATTTTTGAAGAGCACTAAAATCAAGAGATTTATCTCCTTGAAACATGGTTTCGAACTTATGGATTGCAGCTTCTACATCTTCAGAATCCATCGGTTTCAAAAGATAATCAACACTGCATTGTTTAAACGCCTGTATGGCATATTGATCGTAGGCCGTGGTGAAAATTACCGGTGTGCTAATCTGTAGTCGATCGAAGATCTCAAAACTGTTGCCATCCCCCAGGTGAATATCCATAAAAATTAAATCAGGCTTATGCTTTGACAAATACTGCACAGCCTGTTCAACATTCTCTAAGTGTGCTTCAATTTTAATTTTATTTGGCCGTAAAGTAAGCAGCATCTTTTCCAGTTCCCGTGCTGCCAAACGCTCATCCTCAACAATAACTATTCTAATCATTTTTGTCCTGTTTTTACCGCTGCCAAATTACAAAAGAAAAGGGGTATTCCGTAATGGAAAACCCCTAAACTCAATTTATTGATATGCTAATTAACCTAATTACTCAAATTTGGATTGTTGTTTATGGCCTCCTGTGGAAAGCGAATTGTGTAACGAGGATCTGCTTGTTGTAAAACAGCCGTTTCACTTCCAAACATATGAACAATCTCTTTCTTTGTAGTTCTTCTTAAATCGAACCATCGATGTCCTTCAAAAGCCAATTCGCGGAAACGTTCCTGAGCAATTTCTGTAATCAAATTGCTCTGATCCAGACTTTCAATTCTCGTTTCTTCACTAGCATAAAAATCTGATGTCAGACGTTTTGCTTTTAATTGATTTAAATATACTCTGGCATCAGTTAACTCATTTAGTTGAGCCAATGCTTCAGCCGCAATTAAATACATTTCGGCAGTCCGGAATGTACAACGGAATTCATTATTCCCTCCTTTTTCTACCACAAATGAACCGCTGCCATTATCTGAATAGTATTTTGTCAATCGAAAATCATCGACATCATATGAATTCACTAATTCATCCGATACGTAAAGTGTATTTTTCGCATTCGCTTTTAATCCAAACTCTAAGGCTAAAATACTTTCTTTAGAATTATATGCGTTAGGTATTAATGCATCAGAATTGCTTAAATCCTCCAAATCAGATTTTAATAATAAAGCCTGCTTTGAACTGTTTAAAGCTTTTGCCCATTCCTGCTTGTATAGTGCAACTCTTGCCTGCAGTGCATATCCGGCAACTTTTGTAAAACGATAGTTTTTGCCCAATTCATACTCATCAACCTGCATTAAACTCATACCCTTCTGAATATCCATCTCTACTTGTGCATAAACTTCTGCTACTGTTGCAGGAGAATAATTAGTTTCTAAATCGATTAGTAAAGAAAGAGGAACCCCTTTATCACTTGCTGCAGTTTCTTTATTATAGTGTGCTGCATATTGATTAATCAGGCTAAAATGCATGAAGGCACGCATCATATAAGCCTCCGCCAACAATTGATTAACCTCTTCTACCTTACCTCCGGTTGCTTTCGCTCCCTCAGCAATAATATGATTGGCATAAAATATTGAAGTGTAAAAATCTTTGTAGTTGAATGTTAAAGTTGACTTATCAGCATTTTCATCTTTCCAAAGATAAATATCCTTGAATGAAGCCATATCCTGCTCCCAGGCTCCCATATTAAACCTTGCTTCATCAGTACGAAAAACAATTTTTGATTGCTCAGCAGGAATATATTCATAAGAACTAGTCATTAATCCTCTAAATTCCTCAATTGTTTTTGGAATTACCGTATCTGCAGGTTTAATATCCAGATATTCATCGCATGATGACATCACGAGCAAAGCCATTAGAATGTTGATATATAATTTTATCTGTTTCATTTTGTGCAATTTTAGAAAGTAACATTAACACCTAAAGTGTATGATTTTGCCTGTGGCTGCGAATAAATATTTCCATATGATTCCGGATCAAAGTAGCCATCATAACCGTTTGAAACAACAAATGGATTACGCGCCTCAAAACTCAATTTCACTGAATGCAATTTCAATTTATCGATCATAACTTGTGGAAGATAATAACCTAATCGAATACTGCTTACACGCATATAATTCACTTCTTTCAACCAAATATCAAGATTTTGATACGTATTTACAGGATCAGATACTGAATGCCAGTTTTTCTCCATCCAGTAGTTACCTTCTGCAGAATAAGAACTCATTAAATTTGGGAACTTTTTATTTCTTCCCTGTACAACATCTAAAATATCAACAGGAGCATTTAATCCTCTATCGTAATCAGTAAGGTGGTAAGGAGGACGTGCCATGCGCATCATCTTCAAATTAAAATTACAAGAAACAGTTAAATCAAAATTCTTGTATTTAAAATTATTGATTACACCTCCTGAGTATTTAGGATCTGCGTCTCCGGCATAACTAAACAAACCTCTGGTTTCTTCGTTTGTAAGAGAAGAAGCTGAATTTTGCCCTGGCCACCAATCAGCCCAGGCATCATACAACTTGAAATATTCCTGACCGCTGACTTTGTTTCCGTTTTTCAAGTACAATGGGTAACCATTTTCGTCTAATCCCGCAGTTTTAATAACAAATATTGCATTAACAGGATGACTTTCCAATGAAGGTGTTAATTGATTTTCCCGGACCTGAACTTTTTCTACAATACTTTTATTGTGTGAGATATTAAAATTAGTATTCCACTCAAAATTGTCAGTTTTAATATTTCGGGTAGAAATACTTAACTCCCATCCCTTGTTTGAAACCTCAGCCCAGTTTACGTTAGTAAACTCAAAACCATTTTCCAATGGAATAGATTTTAATCCAATTAAATCTGAACTTTTTCTATCATATGCATCAAGACTAATTCTTACTGAATGGCGAAATAAAGATAAATCCATTCCTAAATTGTAGGTTCTTGTCTTTTCCCAACGCAATTTATCATTTGGGGGCGACAATACATCTATTGATTTTTCCTTATCCCCAGGCAGAATATTGCTTTTCCCGTATTTTCCTACAATCACAGGATACGTATCCTTATCTATATTCCCTTGCAAGCCATAGGATGCTCTAAATTTCAGGTTACTTAACCATTCAGCATCCCTTAAGAAATCCTCTTCGGAAGCGGTCCACGATCCACTAAGTGCCCATAATGGAAGGTATTTATATTTTGAATCGGTTCCAAAAAGATTAGAACCATCATAACGAACACTACCAAAAACAGTATACTTTCTATTATAGGTGTATGATGCTGTACCAAAGAATGATACATAACGGTCTTTCAGGTAAAACTTATTAAACAAATCAAATTCCTTAGCATCTGATTCTTTTGGAAAAATAACCGGTGCATCAATCGATCCATTTGAATTCCAGCCATAAGCAGAAGAACTAATTGTTGTCGATTGAGTTTCTCTTATTTCACTGCCAATCATAGCGTCCACTTCGTGAACTTCAGCAAATGTTTTGTTCCATTCCAACATATTCTTCCAATTGTATGATGTGTTTTCATCATCCCAATTCTGCAATACTCCACCTTCTGGAATAAAATAGTAATAATCTTTAATAACACTACTCCATCTGCGTGATTTCGCTCTTTGCTTTCTGGCAAAATATGTTTCACCATCAGCTTGTTTTACCGTATTGGATAAGTCTGTCTGAATTCCTAATTGAGACCTTAAATTCAAATCATTGGTAATTTTCCAATCGATATCAAAATTAACATTTAACTTACGGCTTTTCATTTTATGCGAAGTTCCCTCTCTCTCTTCAATAATATTAAAAGGAATGTAGGCATCGGCATATCCGCTAATTTCCTCATCATAAGCATAACTTCCATCCTCGTTATAAACTCTCTGATAAGGATTTACCGTTCTTGTATAACTAGAAGGATTTGTATGTAAATCAGTACCTGTGAGATAAGTGTTTCGTTCCACACTGGATCCAAATACACCTACTCCAAATTTCAAATTATCGCGTAGTTTAAAATCAGTTTTCAGGGTAACGTTGTAACGATCCATAGAAGTTCCAATAGTAGTACCTTCTTCACTATAATATCCTGCAGAAAAATAGTAATTTGTTAGATCAGTACCTCCGGAAATGCTTAAACTGTGATCCTGATTTACAGAAGTTTGATACAGTAAATCTTCCCAGTTTGTATTGGTATTTCTTAATGCACTAATATCAGTTTGTGCGTCAGAAGAAATCCCCTCTAATCCACCTGATCTGAAGGCATCCATTTGATTATAACTGTTTAAAATTCGGGCAACTCCACCTTTTCCTGTCCGATAGTCTAAATCTTCGCGACCAGCTAAGGCCAATTCCAAATCAACCTTCTGATTTGAGTTCATCAAATTTAATTTGCTCAAATCCGGACGGGAAGTAAATGATGTATTGCTGTTAAAACTAACTGTCATTTTCCCCTGTTTTCCACTCTTGGTAGTAATTACAATAACACCATTTGAGGCACGGGCACCATAGATAGCAGTTGCAGCAGCATCTTTTAGTATTGTAATGTCTGCGATATCCTGAGGATTTAATCCAGCAATTGAAGAGTTGTATAACTGATCGATATTGTCCTTGTCATCGAAATTAGGCAGATTATTTCCTTCCAATGGCACACCATCAACTACCCAAAGAGGATCTTGTGTTCCGGATAATGAAGCCGTTCCACGAATACGTATTTTTGCTGGTGCTCCAGGCCCCCCATTGGTTGGAGTACTGCTAATACCCGCCAATTGACCGCTTAACATTTGATCAATACTTGAAACTCCAGCCTGAAGAATTTTATCAGCATTTACTTTTACTACAGCAGAAGTCAGCTTGCGTTTTTCAATTTTCTGATATCCGGTAACGATCACCTCACCCAACTCACTTGTAGAATCGCCAAGTTTAATCGTAACAAATGATTTTCCTGTGATATCGACCTTTTGAGTTTCGAAACCCAGAAAGCTACAAACGATCGTGTTTAATCCTTTAGGAACTTCTAAAGTAAAGTTTCCATCAAAATCGGTAATTGTTCCTAATGTAATGTTCTCAATAATCCCCTTCATATTGGTTTCGGTACCTATCGTTGATTTATCGATATACACCGAAGCTCCAATTAGAACGTCACCGTCCTTTTCAGAGAGAACTGTACCTTTAATCTGCTTCATTTCCTGCGCCCATCCAAAAACGGGAAGCAAGATTAAAAGCAAGCTTAGCAGTCTTTTCATAAATTCTTGTTTTTATTGGTTAGTAAAATAGTGGTTAATTCGTACAAAAAAACAGACAGAGAGATTTTTTTAATCTCCCCATCTGTCGGATCTATTTTCAATGTGTATTTAATGCTTCTTCAATTCGAAGAATCAAATCCTGATAATGAAAACGAGTTGCCTCATCAGCGATCTTCACTTTCTTCGATAATAATTCTTTAACACGCAACAATTCTCCTCGTTTAACCGATACATCATCCGACACCCGATTCATTGTGGCATAAATTAGGTTCCGATTGGCATAACGACTTGACATTTCATCCGCTTCATGATCCTGAAAAAGCTCCCGGCTCTTTACTCCATAATCGCAAAGTAATGGCATGTGCTGATGTAAGGGACAACATTTTGTTTCCTGATTTCCGTGGAGAGTTTTCTTGCTTGTCTTTTCTAAAGTCTGATTTTGTGAAACAATTAACACATCAACAAAGTTTTTTTGTGACTGACGGGTAAAAACATCCAATTTTTGATTTCTAATCGTTTTCTCAAATATTCCCTGATGCAAATCGCTCATCATTTCTGTTAGCGTATAAGCATTATCCCCATTTTCAGCTTCATTTTGCTGCATCCGTAATAATCGTTCCTTTTCCAGCAAAGAATAGAAAATGCGTGCATGCAAATCTCTAAACAATGTTGTTGGAGCGTATTCAATATCACCAATTACTGATTCCTTAATCGGATAAGATTTTTTATAAATTTCTGCGTTGGCTATCCATTGAGGAATGTTAATCACTTCTTCAATCAAATATTTGATCGCATCTTTTTGTTTCGATTTTTCAACGTGAACATAGGCTGATTTAGTCTCACCAAAAACTGGTTGATCCAAATAAATACCACCCACATTTGTCACAACATGATTCGCATAGGTAAACCATTGTCCAATTACTCCCATCATCATTTTACCTGCTTTCTCGTAGCTTTCACCTTCTTCACAAGTCCATTTTTCTACTTCAGGAACAATTCGTTTCAAATTTGCCAAGCCGTAACGACTTGCTTTCATCGAATTGTCACCCAAATCTTCGCTTTGCGCCGATGGATCAATTGTATTCTTTCCGTCTTGCTGAGGACCATAATGGTATAATGGATCATTCTCATGATTTCTTATCATTTGACTCAAAACCTTCACTTCATCCCAAGGAGTATCTTCCTGAATCCAGCGATAAGCCCAGGCGATTGCATATTTATCGTACACACCAATTTGAGGAGTAATGTTTACCACTTTATCTTTTGGCTGCGCTACATAATTAAAACGTGCGTAATCCATGATGGATGGTGCAGTTCCGCCCATTTTTGTTGTAAACGATCTAGAACGCAATGAATCTACTGGAAAAGCAGCCGAAGCTCCCATATTATGCATCAATCCTAAGGTATGTCCTATCTCGTGCGATGAAACAAAACGAATAGCATGAGCCATGTGTTCATCACTAAATTTATTGTCTCTTGCTTTTGGATCAATCACTCCGGTTTGAATACGAATCCAAGAGTGCAAAGCTGTCATTACATTGTGCCACCAAATTACATCAGCTTCAATAATTTCACCTGAACGAGGATCTACAACAGATGGCCCCATTGCATTCGCCTGATTGGATGCCGCATAAGTTATCATTGAATAACGAACATCATCACCATCAAAATCAGGATTATCGGTTGGTGCATCTTTTGCAACAATGGCATTTTTAAATCCTGCCTTTTCAAAAGCTGATTGCCAATCTGTAATTCCATCTTTTATGGCCTGTCGCCATTGTGGTGGTGTCGATGGATCTATATAGTACACAATTGGCTTTTTAGGTTCAACCAATTCTCCGCCTAAATATTTTTCCACATCTTCGGTCTTCGGCTCTAAGCTCCAGCGATTCACAAACTCTCTATTTTCAACAGCCTGCTGATCATCACTATAATAAAAATGTTTGGTTGTAAAGTATCCGATTCTTTGATCTGCAAATCTTGGTTTCATAGCTTTCTCGGCCAACAAAACCATATTTGATGTAACTTCTACCGTTACGGTTATTCCTTCTGCTTTTGTGGTCAGTAATGACTTCATCACCAAATTTTCAGGAAAACTTTTCGCCTCACTTATTTTCGAAAGATCTTTCACTGCAGATCCCGGCATTCCGAGTATTCCAAACAGATCATTTAAACTTTTTTCCGATCCGTCGAATACCTTATTTACTTTAAACACATAAGAAGCTGAGTCCTTACCATAACAAGCCAAATCGAAACATTCTCTTATGGAAGGCATATAATTGTCTTCCACCGATTGAGTAATTGCATCTCCTTTTTTCCCTTCGTAGTATGGATGATAAGTTTTCACCCAAATTTTTTCAGATAAAGTATCAACTTCGAAACGAATCAGTAAATTTTGATAATTGATTCCTTTGTTAAAACCCAACTCATTAATCTCAGAAGGCACTTTAGATATTTTATTTACTAAAAGAAAGTCGCGGCTAAGTAATGAATCTGAAATCTCGAAATAGTAATCCTTTTTTACTCTGTGGATATCGATGACTCCCTTTTTAGTAACTGCATCAGAAGTAATTACATCCTCATACTTTTTCAGTTTGGAATCTTTGTCTTTTCCCTTCGTTGAATCCGACTCGGTTTCTACCTTGTTCTTTTTCCAGAAATTGAAAATCCCATCCTCCGAAGAAGCTGAAGTTCGTTCTGACGCTTGTGATGGCAAACTTATTCCCCCCAGAATACATGCTATCAAAAACAGTCGCGTAATTTTGTGATTTGGTGTGATTGTACTTACGTTCATTTAATATATTTTGTATGTAGTTGTGAGCATCGCCCCTACACGAATACTCACGTCACTACTTAATTTAATTTTGTTCGTTTTATAATGATCGATGAATTCTATTAAGTAAGAATTCAAAACAAAAATGAATTAATTCTTATCGACAAGAAAAAAGAAAGGAGTGAATCCGAAAGATTAAGGAGTGAATGACAAAAAAATCGGTATGAAACATTCACACCGACTATTAAAACGATCTTTTTGAATTAAAACAAGGGCAATTTCACCTTAAAGGAACCATTTTCAATTCCATAAACGGGTTGTTTATCTCCTAAGAAACCATACAAGGCTTCCAAAGTTTTTAAACCGGTACCCGGACTATTGCTCATATCCGTGCGGGGTTGGTAGGCATTCTCAACAATTAAATAATTTTCGTCTGAAACAGATATTCGAATAGTAAGTGGCTTTTCACGGGTTATTACATTGTGCTTTATTGCATTTTCCACCAATGATTGAATACTAACAGATGGAAGCTTTCGGTTCAGAGCTTCTTCTTTAATATCATATTCTAAAAGTAGATTGTCGCCAAAGCGAATTTTCTGCAGGAAAAGATACTGCTTAATAAAATCGAGCTCTTGTTTTAAACTGATCAGATTACTGTTATTACTATCCAGTAAATAACGGTAGACCTTCGATAAGCTCAGAATAAACTTCCTGGCCAACTTTGGCTCCCCCTCCACCAAGGCATAAAGTGAATTTAAAGAGTTGAATAAGAAGTGTGGATTTATCTGATTTTTTATCGTATTTAGCTGTGCTTTTACTTTCTCTTCTTTTTCTTTGATAGCCTTGCGCCGAAGCTCCAATGTTTCGCTGATATCGAACCGGAAACTGGAAACACCAACAACTTGACCTTCCGAATCGGATATCGCATTGAAAATCTGCTGATAATCGACACCATGTCTTTGAAATTCCACCAAAAAATGATCCCCTGTTAATGCCCGGTCCAAATAGGTTTTCATTTGAAAGCGGAAATCATCACAATAGGTATCTAATAAATTACCTCCCTGTCGAATAGTACCACCTTCAGTTTTCTCAATATTCAATTTATGAACACTGTTAAAACTGGTGTATTTGTAATTTTTATCAATCGCAAAAATCATGATATGATCGGTATTCTCCAAAATCGAAGACAATTTACTGACCTCATTACGATGCTTCATCTCGGCCCTTTGTCGCTGACTAAATTCATAAACCCATTTGCGTTGAGAAAAGTAAAGAAATACCATCAGTAAAAGAGCCAATACCAGACCAATTAAAAAGGTTGAGTTGCGAATTTCCTGAACAGATTCACTTACATTAAAAAGAGGAACACTTACCGTAAGCAGCCAATATTCGTTTCCATTTGCAAATCGAATTGGTTCGTACACTCTCAGTACCGGAAGATTCAAAAACTCCGAATGCACCTCCTTCTTTTGCTTCACTCCAGTCTGTAATGCCTCCAGCACAATACTGGAATCCTGATGATTGCCGACCTGCTTTCCAATCAAATTCTCATCCGGATTCGTAATACAAATGCCATTTTTTGAAATGATACTCACATAAGCTCTCCCCAACGATTTCACATCATAGAAGAGCTGTTGAAATTTTCGCAAATCAATATCAAAGCCAACGATTCCGTTTACATGTGAATTTACAATCACCGGAGAAAGAATACTGATTATTTCATTGCCTTGGTCATTTTTATAGGGCTGTGATAAAATTGTTCCTTTTAAATTGCGCAGCTGATTCCATAGTATTTTCTCATGAATAGCAGAAGTAGATTTCACAGCAATAGAATCATTTCGCTTTTCCAGAACAATCCCACTAATTTTCCTGTTCTCTATCTTGATGAACCATCGGGCAGATATTTCCGGTCTTGCCTTTAAACCCGATTTCAATATCTCTTCAATCAAAGGAAGATCCCGTCCAAAAGCAATTTCTTCAACTGCGTCTGTCAAGAGCTCAGCTTGTCTGCAGCTTTTTTCAATCTCAGTCTCAACAATCAGCAAACTGTTATTGGCCTTGGCTGAAGCCAGATCCAGACTCATTTCCCGGGCAGTAACGGCCATCTTCTCACCTATTAAATAAGCGACACCCACAAAACTCAGAATAATAATTATCCCGACCAGTATAATTGATTTGTTACGAAACTTCATAAATAAATAGTAAACGACAAATGTAATGGATCAAAAGTGTAGAATCCAAACCTGAAAGAAAAAAAGATTTTAAATCCTAAAAACAGATCTATTCGGACAAAACAGAATCCTTTTCTATCCTCCTCTTTGTAATCCATCTAAATAACATATTTTCCAACACATTTTTACGCATCAGCTAAGTAATCTATAACCAGAACTTTTGCTTTTACAATATCGTTAGCAGTTGCAAGTTTGATATCATCCCGAGGGATCGAGGGATCTGTTTACTAAAAAGATCCTTCACGTTGTTCAGGATGACGTTCGGAATTAGGAATTAGGAATTAGGAATTAGGAATTAGGAATTAGGACAAAATTATTTTTTTAGGTGCAGAGCACCAAGGTATTTGTAGAAAATTAAATGCAATTTTCAGTTTAGGTAAAGCGCGTACCGTGGCCTTCATCAATCAAAATAGAAAAGTGGATATTCAAACCAATGAACTAGCTGCTGCAAGTTTAATGTCATCCCGAGGGATCGAGGGATCTGTTAACTTAAAAGATCCTTCACGTTGTTCAGGATGACGGTAGGAATTAGCTTTCGAACGACTAACAGCTGGAAACCAATTCCTTTTCCCGGTAAAGAACAAAAAAATCAACACTTCAGATAATTAATAGATTAAGTATCGAACCTGACTTAATAAGATCGATTTGTATGAATCGTAAATTGATATTAAAGCCGTAAAATTACATTCTATTTTTCTAAAACCGAGTAGAACAGATCGCGTTTTCAATCTTTAAGGGCATTTTAATGCAGGCCTGCACCATTCAAATTACAGAAAAATCACGACATTTGATTGATCAAACGAAACAGTATCACAAATTAATGTTTACATTTAGCAAAACAATTCATTTTCTTAAGTCAACCTTATATAAATAAAACTTTATGAGTAAAGAGCACGATACCCTTACAGAGTTTTTCAACTTTCTTGTTACGAAACAAAATTACCTGCAACAAGATACCGAAGAAGCTATACAAGATTATTACAATTATAAAGCAGAACTGGCCGCAAAGGCAAAAGAAGAGAAAAGAATAAAACAATTAAAAAAATTAGAATTAATTGTACAACAAAGAGAGGAACAAATAGCACGGGCCCGAATACCTAAGCCAATAAGATTAAAACCTCGAAAAATTGCTTCGACCAACATAATCATAGTGAAAGAATCAAGAAGTAAGGGACCTAAAATAAAAACAATGAACGATTTGCGAAAATTAATTGATCGCATTAGAAATTAAGATATTATCAAACTCTCTTAATGGGATCAGGAGATAATTGTCGGTCTTGTTAAAATCATGCATAAATTTTAGTCAAGCGCAAAAGGAAGTATTTTACATTCGTCCCCTTATTATCTCTTTTTCTCGGTCCCGATTCTTATCGGGAGCTCAAATCGTTTAGCCCGGGGTAAATGAGCACAGTGAATGCCACCCCGGGATATTAATGTAGCAGAAAAACTCGCTACGCTCAATTGAGTGAAACGAAATCGATGAGGCCCGCAAAATCATCTCGATTCAAACGCTTTTTGTTCTTAACGCTCTCTTCACTAAACGGGTCCCGATCTCCGAACTTAATGTCAAATCCTCATTCTCGAAATATTACGATCCGACATATGCAAGGCTTGATTTTAATCAAGGATATCATCGGGTAAAGGCAAGGCTAAAGAGAACCTTAGTTTGAGCTATTCCTGAGCTAAAAAATAGCGAATTCAAATCTCAAACCCAACTTTTGGGACTGATGCTCTTATACCGTTTCAAAATCAAAACAAGTCGGTATAATGCCGTCCCAATGCATCGGGATTGACAATCAATATCAAGCTTGCGCAAATAGAGATTATTTCAAATACTAATCGGTATTAACGCTTATTTTCCCATAAAAAAACCGCTGTTTTATTCCGACAGCAGTTTTCAATTTCAACAAATAGCATTCATTTTATACAGCAACAATTTCCTCTCTCATGCTATAAAGAACGAATAGAACCTCCTCTTTCTCGCGCTGACCAATATTATTCATATCCAAGGCCGTCATAATATCAGATATTACCGCCAAAAACTCCTTATCGCTAATATTCATCCCTTTATGTGCTGCAAGCATATCCAATCCTTTGTAAACAGCAGGTCCACCAGTACCAGCAATTAAAAAAGTGGCCGCACCATTTTTCAAAGCCGCCATATCCATCTTTGCATTCTTAAACCTAACCGCGATTGCTTTATTTACCAAATGCAAATCAACCACATCATTGGCAATTTTTGTTATTCCCACTGTTCCACCTAATCTTTCATAAAGTGTTCCGCTCATCTTCTTTCCTCCTATTTTAGTGAATAGACAAGAAGTTAACATTTTTAGCTGCCAAAGTCAATACAAGAATCTTATTTAGAAGACCATATCCGCCCACTACTTTTAGTTTACGAACACAACGGAAAGCATATTGAACCCATTTGGGTTTTAAAGTAGTTCCGTAAATTACTTGTACTGATGATTGGATTGGATTAAGAATCACCCGAATGATCTCCGATTGTTTCCCCAACTTTTTACCTGCGTACATATTTTTTACACAGCAAACACCCCAATTGTTGCAGTTAACAATTGGGGTGCAGTTTAAATGGGCGTTTTATTTTCAGTTGTAATACACGATACTATTTTATTGGCTATCGCTCATTACTAATTATAAATGGCTTAAGTTATCTGTCGTTAAACCGCCTCAAGAATAATCTGGACACTCTTTGAGCGTTGACCAACGATTTGACCTTTTTTAATGTAATAGGCTGTGTATTCGCGAACCTCAGGTTCTTGAAGGTTTATTCTGACACTGGTGTCGTTATAATAGTTTTGCGTGACTGTTTCTTGATATTTTGCTTCCCCTTTATTGATCGTGCAAGACAAACGAATGCCATCGTAAGGTGTTTTTTTATACTTAACCTGAGGTATTCCAGCCAATAATATAACGCTAAGTACCGGAGCGTCTGCATCCATATCAATCACACGTTTTGTGTTGTTCATGCCCAAATCTTCAAGAACAGAAGAGCTGCAGTTTGGACTCAGTTCGGCATCTTTTTTTGTTCCCCGAATTTCTTTAATTAGAGGATTAAGTAAGTCGTTGCAGTTTTTTGTTGCGGCACGAGCCTCAGCATGTAAAGAGTTTTTCTTATTACAGGCATCAACATAGGC
>JAQBBZ010000271.1:0-12238 GCA_032125735.1 Labilibaculum sp. | reverse complement strand
TGGATCATCCATTAATGAAAAAAATTGTTGCCCTTAAAGAGCGCAACTTTGAAGATAAAGAAACGTACGATTATGCACCTCTTGATTTTGAAGATGCAATGGATTCTTACGATCGCACCTTGGAAATTGTTGGTGAGATTTGTGGAGATATCATTGATCCAAATGCTGAAAGTGTTGATCAGGAAGGACCAAGAGTTGTAAACGATCGTGTAATTTATGCAAGAGGAACTCAAGAGAATCATGATGCTTTAACAAAAGCAGGATTGATTGGAATGAGTTTGCCTCGTGAGTACGATGGATTGAATTTTCCACTTGTACCTTATGTAATGGCTGCTGAATTAGTATCTCGTGCTGATGCAGGTTTTGCTAACATTTGGGGACTACAGGATTGTGCTGAGACAATTCACGAATTTGCTTCGAAAGAACAAAAAATGAATTACTTGCCACGTTTTGCTAAAGGAGCAACTGCTGCTATGGATTTAACTGAGCCAGACGCTGGATCAGATCTTCAGGCAGTTCAGTTAAAAGCTACTTATAATGCAAAGGAAGATCAGTGGTATTTGGATGGTGTAAAGCGTTTCATTACCAATGGTGATGGTGAGGTTGCATTGGTATTGGCTCGTTCTGAAGCAGGTACTTCTGACGGACGTGGTTTGTCGATGTTTATCTACGATAAAAAACACCTGGCTGTTAAGGTTCGTCGTATTGAGCACAAAATGGGGATTATTGGTTCTCCTACTTGTGAATTGGTATTTACTCATGCGCCTGCAGAATTGGTTGGAGACCGTAAAATGGGATTAATCAAATACGTAATGTCATTAATGAATGGTGCACGTTTAGGTGTTGGAGCTCAATCGGTAGGTATCGCAGAAGCGGCATATCGTGAAGGTTTAGCATATGCTAAGGAACGTCGTCAATTTGGAAAGGCAATTATTAAGTTCCCTGCTGTTTATGAAATGTTGACCAATATGGAGGCGAAGTTGAATGCTTCTCGTTCTATGTTGTATGAAACATGTCGTATGGTTGATGTTTACAAGTGTTACTATCATATTTCTCAGGATCGTTCTTTGGATAAGGATGAGAGAGATGAGATGAAGAAGTACCAAAAAATTGCTGATGTACTGACTCCAATGTTGAAGTTATTTGCATCGGAGTATTGTAATCAAATTGCCTACGATTCATTGCAAATTCACGCTGGTTCGGGTTATATGAAAGATTACCCAATTGAGCGTTTGGTGCGTGATGCCCGTATTACCAATATTTACGAAGGAACATCTCAATTGCAGGTTGTGGCTGCTGTTCGTGGGGTAACAACAGGTCAGTATTTAGCTCATATTAAAGAATACGAAGCTTCTGATTTAAACCCACAATTGGAGTACATCAGAACTATGCTTAAAGGAATGACTGAGCAGTACGAAAAGGCAGTTGTTAAGGTTAGTGAAATTAATGCAACCGCAGATCATAACGATTTTATGGATTTCCATGCTCGTCGTTTGGTTGAAATGGCTGGTTATATTATCATGGGATATCTTACTTTATTGGATACAACCCGTAACGATAAATATCATGAGTCATGTGAAGTTTATGTGAAAATGGGTAAATCAGTTTGTGCTGGTCACCTAGATTACATTCAAAATTCAGATTTAAAAGATTTAGGTATTTTCAAAAAATAAGACCTAAACCGATTATAG
Organism: Labilibaculum sp.; assembly: GCA_032125735.1. Classification (GTDB taxonomy): domain Bacteria; phylum Bacteroidota; class Bacteroidia; order Bacteroidales; family Marinifilaceae; genus Labilibaculum. The sequence goes on along the minus strand of JAQBBZ010000271.1, from coordinate 10,547 downwards.
ATAACGGAAGTTCCTTAAGCAGGAGCTTCCGTTTTTTTTTGTTTTACAATTTCGGAAAGCGTAAGAATTACTTGTAACTTAAACTGGCTAAGCTCAATGTTAATTCTCCGTTAAGTCGAATTAACGTTTACTTAAAATGTTTATGAGTGTGACTTGAAAGAAAGGAATTAGTTTTGTCGTCAGATATTAAGAAAATATGTCGACTTAATTGCAAAAAGATTACATACTACTAAAACAAACCAAATGAAAGGGAAAAAATTATTAATTGGTGCACTGGCATTATTTTTAGGTTTTACTGCTGCAGCACAGGAAAAGGCAGATTTTACACCATCAGGACAGGCGAATGGAAAAGTATTCTTCAACTATCATTACGATATGTCTAATGGAACAGAGAAAGAGAGTAGCTTCGAAATTCAAAGAGCTTATTTTGGATATGATTACAGTATTGCAAAAGGATGGAAAGCAAGTATCACTCTTGATGTAGATAAAAATGATGGAGGTAGTGATTATACAGTTTTTCTTAAGAAAGCTCAATTGGAGTGGAAAGCTTCTTCTGCAGTAAAAGTATCTTTAGGTATGATTGGTACCATTCAGTTTTCTGACCAGGAAAGTTTTTGGGGGTATCGTTATATCATGAAATCGTTTAATGATCAATATGGTTTTGGATCAAGTGCCGATTTAGGAATTAAAGCTAACTTTAAGCTAAGTGATTCTTTCTCTGCAAACGCATTTGTTATTAATGGTGAAGGATATAAGAAAGTTCAGGATGATGATGGGAAGCAAAAAGTTGGAGCGAGTCTTATTTATGAGAACAAGGGTTTAATTGCAAAAGTATATGCTGATGCGAATACAACAAAAGTCGTAGGTGATGGAGGAAGTGAAGATGATGTAACTGTAACTGCTTTAGCTACTTTTGTTGGATATAAATTTTCTGATAAATTCAGATTGGCTGCAGAATATAACCAATTGATAAATGGAACTAAATATTCAAGTGCTTCTGATAATCACGATTTAGAAGGGATGTCGATTTATTCAACTTACACATTCGATAAGAAATGGGAAGTTTTCGGAAGATATGATTACTTAACTTCGAACACTTTGGCAGGAGAGACTGAGAAGTGGAATGTATCAAAAAATGGCAGTGCAATCACAGCGGGTGTTCAGTATGCACCAGTAAAAGGTGTTAAAATGGCATTTAATTACCAAGGATTTGATTTTAAAAAATCGACCACTGATACCAACTCGTTGCTGTATGTAAATTTAGAGTTTAAGTTCTAAAATAAATAAATTCATTGTAAATGAAAGACTGCCATTGGGTGGTCTTTTTTTTTGTCTCCTTTTTATTTTAGATGTTTACTCAAATTTACATTGTGTTTTATGATCTTGATTAAGATATGGAGTTGATTTAAAAGTTTAATTTATAGTTTTAAGTATTAGCTCCTCGTATTAAAGAAATATTACTAAAACTTTAATATGAAGACGTTTTCAGATTATTAACAATAAAAATGTATGTTTTTGGCTTATGATTATGAGTGTTATTTATTTCGAATTAAATTATTAGCTGTAATCATAAAGTTTTGAAAATGTTTACGCACACGAATGCAAGATGTTCATTATTATGTGGTTGTGAGTATTTTATGTGGAACCGTTATAAATAGGCGCATATTTAGGTTTATTTTTGTGGAGATATTATTTTATTCCTATGCTTGTTGCTAATTAAAATGAAAACGAATTGCTAGTGTCTTTTTTTTTGACCCGGATACATAGTAATACTACATATAGTGCAGGATCAGGTATGTGATTATGGAATGTATTTGCTAATGTGAGATGTTTTATAAATCATTTTAATAGTTGTTAGTAGTAATTGAATGATTTGATTCAGTTTGAATAGAAGTAACGAATGAAAAAACACACAAGTATGGATTATGACTATGTGTTTAAATTAATATAATCGCTCTAAATTTTTTTATATGATTGGTTTTTTGAAACCGGCAGCACACAAGGAAATGTTGCCCGAAAATAAAATTGACTCAGCTTACAAACGATTACGGTTTCAGGTATTCGTAGGTATATTCCTTGGCTATGCAGGTTACTACCTTGTAAGAAAAGTGTTCTCTTTGGCTATGCCGGATTTAATAGCTTTGGGGTATTCCAAAACAGAGTTAGGCTTTGCATTATCAGGAGTTTCAGTAGCTTACGGTCTTAGTAAGTTTATTATGGGAAATGTTTCGGATCGTAGTAATGCCCGACGGTTTTTAACTTTTGGTCTTGTTCTTTCTGCAATTACCATGATAATAATGGGTTTATTGCCTGTTGCAACGTCATCGATTGTAATCATGTTTGTATTACTTCTGTTAAATGGATGGTTTCAGGGAATGGGCTGGCCTCCTTGTGGTCGTGTTATGGTTCACTGGTTTTCTGTTCAGGAACGTGGAACCAAAATGTCTATTTGGAATGTAGCTCACAATGTTGGAGGTGGAATTATTGGTCCATTGGCAATTTTAGGCGTTGCTATTTTTACTGATTGGCATTCGAAATTATATTTCCCGGGTCTAGTAGCATTAGGTGTTGCATTTATTGCTTGGTTACTAATTCGTGATACACCTCAATCTTGTGGTCTTCCAAACATTGAAAAATATAAAAATGATTACCCGGATTCTTATTCGGAGAAGTATGAAGAGGAGATGACTGCTAAGGAAATCTTTATGAAATACATCTTGAAAAATAGGTTGCTGTGGTCGATTGCCTTTGCCAACGCGTTTGTGTATTTGGTTAGATATGGTGTGCTCGATTGGGCTCCGTTATATCTGGAAGAAGCCAAGGGATTCTCAATTAAAGAAACAGGTTGGGCGTATTTTGCTTATGAGTGGGCAGGTATTCCTGGGACTATATTATGTGGCTACTTAAGCGATAAGGTGTTTAAAGGGAAACGTGCTCCTGTGAGTATCATTTATATGGTATTGGTTTTCGTTTCTGTACTAATGTATTGGTTCAGTGAGTCGATTTTGATGAATTCAATAGCTCTTATTTGTATTGGTTTCTTAATCTATGGTCCTGTGATGTTAATTGGTGTTCATGCACTGGATTTGGTTCCTAAAAAAGCAGCTGGAACTGCGGCAGGATTAACAGGACTATTTGGTTACATGGGAGGTGCATTGTTTGCAAATATTGCAATGGGTGCCGTTGTTGATACATGGGGATGGGACGGTGGATTCATTGTTCTTCTGGCAGCCTGCGTTGCAGCCATTATTTTGATAGGTATTTCTTGGATACAGGAACGTAATGGGCATAATGGTTTGCATGCTTAAGACTGTAATCAGATATACTACTTGATTGTTAAAACGGATAATTCAAATAAAAATAATTACAAACCTAAATATTAATACACATGAAAAACTTTAATGTGAAAAATTTGCTGGCAGGCGCTCTTATCCTGTCTAGTATTGGATTTGCAGGTTGTGAAGATGACACTCCTGATTACAATCCTTACAACAATTACAAAACGTATCCACTTGCAGAGCTAAGTGCTGAAGCTAAAGCTGTTCGTGACTATGTAAAAGCAGATGCAGTTATTGCTCACCGTGGTTCTACTTTTTGGGCTCCCGAAGAAACAGAGGCAGCTTTCCGTTGGGCTCGTAATATGGGTGCTGATTATTTAGAGTTAGATCTTCAGAGAACTAAAGATGGCGTATTGCTTGCTTTACACGATGGAAATCTTCGTCGTACTTCTAATATCGAAAGTCAATTTCCAGGAAAAGAAGATTATCCTGTAAGTGTTTTTACCTTGGCTCAATTGCGTCAATTAGATGCTGGTGCTTGGTTTAATATTGCTGTACCAGAAAATGCTCGTCAGTCATTTGTAGGACAAAAAATTTCAACTCTAGAAGAAGTTTTAAAAATTTCGGAAGGAATGAGAATTAAGCGTGTAGCTGGTGAACCAGTAAAAGATATGACTCGTTTAGATGAAGCAGGTTTATGGGCTGGATATTACGAGTTTGAAGTAGATCCGCAGGATAATGGTAACCGTCCGGGAGTTTATGCTGAGACTAAAGAACCATATTTATTCGGTGGAATGGAAGCTGACTTAGCTGCTTTTTTAACTGATGCAGGTTGGAATATTACAGATTCTCCTAAAACAATTGCAACAATTCCTGGTAAAGTTGCAGTAGCGAATACAAATGGTCGTTTTATTTTACAAACCTTCTCTCGTGAGTCTGTTGTGAAATTAGAGAAAGTACTTCCTGGTGTACCTAAGTGTATGTTGCTTTGGGAAGACGAAAGTGCTGGTTATGTTCGTCCTTCAAATTCTATTGAATCTATAGCGGAGTTTATCAACTTTTCAGTTGAATACAACTGTCATATTGCGGGTCCTTCTATTGCTGGAAATCCAAATAAATATCCTGAATTAACAGAGCCTTGGATGTGTGAAATGTATCACCGTGCCGGTATGATTGTTCATGCATATTCTTTCGATACTGAAGATCAGTTGAGAAAATACAATGGTGATTATTTTTATGCTGGAGTATCTCGTTTTGACAATCCTGCTCGTGCAATTAGTGGTGATTTTAAATATGACGTAAACCCAAATATGTTTATTGATGGTGGTTTTACTAATTTGACTGATTTGTCAATGAAGTATCAAAACCGTGAAGTTGTGGGTACTGCTCAGGAAGTAATGAACAACTTAGGCTACTAATTGTTAAATCTATAATAGATAAAGATATGTTAAGAAAATTATATATCGCTACACTAGCTTTAGGAATGGTGGCGACAAGTGCAATAGGGCAGGAAAAACAATTGACTGCAGAATCAAATAAAGGAGGAATCGTTTTAACCTCTGCTGATAAAGATTATCAAATTAGCCTTAACGGTAGAATCTACATGGACGGAGTACATTATTTTGATGATGTAACCGACTTAAGTTCTGATGCCTCTATCAGTGATATCCGATTAGGAACAAGCGTGAAATGGGGACAATGGAGTGCTAAAGTAAATGTTAGTTTTGGTAACGACGAAGTGAAGATTAAAGATGCATTTTTACGATATAATTATGCAAAAAACAGTATTTTCACTGTAGGTAATTTCTTCGAGCCATTCGGTATTGAAGGAGCTGCTTCAAGCAAAGATCTTCGTTTTATCGGAGCTTCAAATATGACTGAAGCAATGGGACTTGGTCGTAGTATTGGTTTAGGTTACACTTACTATACCGATAAATTTTACGGATCAACAGGTTTATTTGCAGGTTCTGTAGATAACCACAATAAAGGTGATCAGGGATTTTCAACGACAACAAAGTTGGTTTATACTCCGATTGTAAACGAGAAAGTAACTTTCCAATTGGGAGGATCATTTACTTATCGTATTCCAGAAGCAAATGGTTTCGATGAGTCTTTAAATGATGATGATTATAACAGAGAAGTTGTTTTAGCGGCAGGTCCTGAGCATAAATTTTTAAATGCAGATATCCAGCATGCAAGAACCGATATGCGTTATAATTTCCAATCAATGGTGCTTAGCGGTCCTTTTATGTTGCAGGCTGAATATACTAAAACAAAGGTTACTCGTGACGATGACTATGTTTCAAGACTAATGAAGGATAATCCTTATTGGACTCATACTGCTACTGGAGGATATGCATGGCCAACTGCTCCTGGTGATTACCCAGGATGGTACGGTGAGCTTCGTGATATTGAAACAAAAGCTTACTATGCTCAGGCAGGTTTCCTTTTAGGAGATAACTATGCTTACGATTCGGCATCAGCTTATATCAAGCGTCCAAAGGCAGGTTCTTACGAATTTCTTGTACGTTACGATAATACTGATTTGAATGATATCGATGGTACTTATTTTAACGGAGCCTATGGTCCTGCTGATTTAGGTGCTGCTTTAGGCGGAGCTGGAAACATGAGTATTCAGGGTGGAAAATCAGAGAGCTATAGTGTAGCTGTTAACTATTACTTAAACGATAATGTAATGTTTCGTTTAAACTACAGCTACATGGATGTTCAAAACCAAGTGTATCCATTGGATGAAAAAATTGGTATGGTTAAAGCAAGAGTTCAAGTGAATTTCTAGGAGAAAGCATATTCTAATTATACTTGTAGGGGTGGGGCAATTTTTATTGCCTCACCCTTTTTTTGTGATCTAAATTGCCGTATGATAATTTATCATTAATCTAATATATCTATTCGCTAAATTTGAAATCAGAAGAAATGATGTGTAAATATTAAACAGGCTTAAAATGAAAAAACGCTATTTATTAACTTTCTGTTTCTTACTTGTTACAGCAGGTTTGTTTTCACAAGACTCTAATGAATTGAAATTAAGAGTAGAAAAAGGATCAATACAAATGGCTACTGACGATGGTCAGTTTAAATTTGGTATGGGAGGACGTGTGTTTATGGATGCTGCTGGTTATTTTGACGATAAAACAGATTTGGGAAGCGGCAGTGAAATTCGGGATGTTAGATTATTGATGACGGCTAGCCTTTGGGGGAAATGGGATGCGAAAATAAACATTGGTTTTGATGGGGGTGCAGTATCCCTTAAGGATGTATTCCTGCAATACAATATCAACAAGAATAGTGTTTTTAGAGCAGGTCATTTTTTAGAACCATTTGGAATAGAACAAACGGAAAGTTCTAAAACAACCAAGTTTATGCATGTTGCAAGTACTGTAGAAGCATTCAGGCCAGGTCGTAATTTAGGGATTTCTTATGACCGATGGGGCAAAAATTATTATTGGGCTCTGGGTTTGTTTGGTAGTGATACCGATAATAAAACAGGGGATGATGAAGGTTTTGGTATAACTACCCGATTGGCATTTGCCCCTTTTTATACAGATGGAAATATTTTGCATGTTGGAATATCCGGGACCTACAGAACGGCAGATGAAGCCGGTTATGACAGTTATGGTGACGAAAATGCGAAATCTATTAGATATCGTTCAAGAGCAGCAAGCCATATTGAAGGCCGTCGATTTATAGATGCTACAGTTGATAATGCTGAGTCTCAATTCAAATATGGAATCGAAATGATTGCCGCTTCGGGTCCTGTTTCAATTCAGGGAGAGGTAATTAAAGCAAAAGTAAATTATGATTCGGGTTCCAGTTATTATTCTGATGAGTATATGACAAATGGTTTGTATGTTCAGATGGGTTTTCTGGTTAAAGGTGGAAGTTATAAGTACAATATGAAATCTGCTCGTTTGGCCAAACCAAGTCCTGGTTCCATTGAACTTTTGGCAAGATATAATGAGACAGACTTGAATGATGATGATACTGAAATAATGGGAGGGAAACAAAAGGACATTAGTTTAGGATGCACTTGGTATGTAAATCACAATGTATTGATGAAATTGAATTTTACGAATGTTGATTTGGATGAAAATGCATTAAATGGGGAAGAGAATTTTAACATGATTCAAACTCGTTTGCAGTTTTCGTTTTAAGAAAATATCAGAATAAAAAGAAAATAAGGATGCTGTCTATAATGGGCAGCATTTTTTACATGTTAAAATGTTGTGAGTAACATGTTTTTGAATGGCAAAGTTTCCAATTACCCACCACTTTTCACGATCCTGAAGAATGGGACAAAATAGTACTGGAGGGAGCCGTTCAAACGCCGGAGAACTCAAAATAAATGCCGGAGAAGTGCTCAATATTGGTGGAGGACTACAATATATTACCAGAGGGATACAAAATAACAGCGGAGAAGGGGGCAAATCTTCCGCGGGATAGTAGAATTAGGCCTTTCAGCTGTCTTCTCCTAAAATAGCTGCATAGCTTATCCTTAATTTCTGCAATACTCACTATTTCCGATAAGATTGTGAAATGTTAATCGATATTATCTGTTTATATTTGTAACATGGACAAAGAAAAAGCTGAACAGGAGAAACAGTTTATACGAAAGATCTTCATTGAGGAAATAGGTCGTTTGCAAAAAGAAGGATTCTATTTCTTCTCATTTATCATGATGGGGCAGGCCATTGAAGCATTGGGTTGTTTTTTAGATGATAAACCATTAAAAGCAAAAGCTCAATCATCAAAGCGTTTTTCAAAATCATTGAATATATTAATGGGGAACGATTATCGTGTTGTAAATAATGATCATTGGCTGTATGATAAGTTGCGTAATCAGCTGACTCATTCATTCGTACCCAGTAAATCCTTACTGCTTTGTTCCCGTAAAAATCAGCCCGAAGGAGCTGAACATTTAGAGCAATTAAACGATAGATTGGTTTTGGTTGCTGAAGATATGTATGAGGATTTGGTAAAAGCTTGCGAAAAACTGTTTGGAATGATTGATCGGGGAAAAGTACCCTTGAAGCAAATAGCCGCATCGCCACTGGAGTTAGGTATATTATAAAATCAGGAAAATGATTCAAAAAGTTGTAATGATTGGTGCCGGTAATTTAGCGACTCAGCTATCTTTGGCTCTTCATGAAAATGGAATTGAGATTTTGCAGGTGTACAGCAGAACTGTTGAATCTGCGAAAGCATTGGCTTTAAAAGTGAATGCTTCTTTTACAAACTCAATTACAGATATTGAAAGAGAAGCTGATTTATATGTTTTTGCTTTAAGCGATAAGGCTTTGCAGCCAATTCTTGATGGATTGTCTGTTCCAATAGGAAGGGTGGTTCATACTGCGGGCAGTATCCCTGCAGCGGTTTTTGATAACTACGCCGAAAGTTATGGCGTTTTTTATCCTTTGCAAACTTTCTCGAAGGAACGAAAGGTCGATTTTTCGGATATTCCGATCTGTATCGAGTCGAACAATATGGAGTTTCAAGAAAATCTGATTGCATTGGCAAAACAAATATCAAAAAGTGTTCATGTAATAAATTCGGATCAGCGCAAGCAACTCCATTTGGCGGCGGTTTTTACTTGTAATTTTACCAATCATATGTATTGCATTGGGCAAAAATTGCTGCAGGAGAAAGATGTTGATTTTGAATTGTTAAAACCTCTGATTGCAGAAACGGCACAAAAAGTATTGCAATTGGATCCTATGTTGGCTCAAACGGGTCCGGCTGTTCGTTTCGACGAAGAAATTATGAGTTCTCATGAGAAGGCACTAAAAAATACTCCTGTTTTTCAAAAATTGTATAGATTTGTGAGCGAAAGCATCTATAAGATGCATAAAAGTAAATAAGTAAATTTGTTGTATTTCGAAGAAGAAAATGAGAGGTAGAATGTATAGTTTTTCTCACATCTCATATCTTGTTTCTCAATTCTAAATAAAATGGCGTTTTTTAAGGAAGATTTAATGAAAGTTTCTGCATTTATTTTCGATGTGGATGGAGTTCTTTCCAATGAGTGTATCGTTATTGATTCGTCAGGCGAAATGTTGCGGACCGCAAATACAAAAGATGGATATGCCATTCAGTATGCTGTTAAAAAGGGCTATCCGATCGCAATAATCACTGGTGGAGTTTCCAATGCAGTAGAAAAGCGTTACCGAGGTCTTGGTGTTACCGATATTTACATGGGATCGAAAAATAAGATTAAAGATTTTGAAGATTTCATTGCCAGATATGATTTAAATCCTGATCATATCATGTATATGGGAGATGATTTGCCCGATTATGAAGTGATGAAAAGGATTGGCGTGCCAACTTGTCCGTGTAATGCCGTTGAACAAATAAAAGCGATCTCGAACTATATTTCGGATAAAGAGGGCGGTTACGGTTGTGTTCGTGATGTAATTGAACAAGTTCTTAGAGCACATAGTAAATGGCTCGAGGCCGATACGAATATTCAAAGCATATAAAAATAATAGGTGTTAGATATGAGATTGTAGACATGAGATTAATTAGCATTCCTAGTATTTGTAATGTTGTTCTCAAATCTGTTTTCTCGAAACTCAAATTTCAAAAGAATGAATAATTTCCTGAAGCTTATCCGATTACCCAATTTGATTATTATTGCATTAACACAGTATGTGATGCGATACTTCATCATTCAGCCCATATTGGGGATAAATAAAATTAAGCTTCAGTTATCCGATTTGGATTTTGCTATTTTGGTTCTTGCCACTGTATGTATGGCCGCTGCAGGATATATCATTAATGATTATTTTGACACAAAGGCAGATCGAATCAATAAAAAGGATGTTATTGTGGGTCGAAAGATTACGCGAAGAATAGCCTTGGTTCTGCAACAAATAATTGCTGCAATATCTGTTTTGCTTGGTGGATATGTGTCGTATAAAATTGGTCACTGGCAATTTGTGTTCATCTTTTTTATGGGAGGTGGATTACTTTGGTTTTATTCTACTTCGTATAAATATTACTTTTTATTGGGTAGCTTTTTAATGGCATTATTAGTGGCAGCCATTCCATTTTTAGTCGTTATTTATGAGATTCCTCCACTTAATAAAACCTATTCGGAAGTATTAATTGCATCCAAAACTAATTTTAATTACCTGTTGTATTGGGTAGGAGCCTTTTCTTTTTTCTCTTTTGTAAGTGTTCTAATTGCCCAGTTTATTAGAGATTTACTTTCCATTAAGGGTGATCGTGAAATTCTTCGTCAAAGTTTACCCA
>JAQBBZ010000270.1:0-3440 GCA_032125735.1 Labilibaculum sp. | reverse complement strand
ACAAAAGAAACAAACACACGACCTTCAATCTGCTTATTTTGAGCAAGTTTAGGATACTTAACATGCTCTGCGATATATTTTTGAAGAGCTAGAATACCTCCAGGAAAAACCGGCATCTCGTCCGTTATCGTTTTCACTTCCTCTAAATTAATCGTCTCTTTATATTCCAGTTTATTAATTCTATGTGTAGATGGATAATTTGGAAAATAAATTTTCGATTCGTTGTAAAAATCAGTAGGATCACTTCTAAAAGATGAAAATAAATTTAGATCCCTTGGTAACAATTCTTTAAAAGAGAAATCCGAATCTAACTTTTCTTCCTCTTTAATGGTAAAGGCAAAAGCAGATAATAAAACCAAAAAAATTGGAATAATAAGAAGGAGCTTAACCAAAGCAATTCTTGGCGTTTTTAATCTGCCCAACATTGTAATTCTTTTCTTCAGTGTAGATTGACCAAAATTGTTGGCCAAACGAAACAAATCACCACCTGCAAATTGATTCACAATATGCATTTTATATTCGTTGGCATTCACAGTTCCATTTACAACCTTATCATCGGCTAGGTATTCATGTACTTCCTGAATAGATGACTTATAAAACCAAACGAAGGGATTTAACCAAAATACAACCGTAAGAATTTCAATCATTAGTAAATCGAAAGTGTGCAGTTGATCGACATGTACCCTCTCGTGCGCTAAAATCGATTTGAAATTTTCTTTTTGATAATCGGCTTTACCAATGAAAACCGAATTCAAAAAAGAGAAAGGAGGATAATCATCATTCATGATCACCAATCGGAATCCCTTTTTACGTATAATCAGACTACTTTTTGTCCAGGAAAATAATTGGAGTAAATTTCGAATAAACCGAATTGAGAATAGAAATACTCCTAGTATATATACTATGCCAACGTATTGATACCATGTTAGAGACTTTTTTACTGTTGCAGTAACAACAACCTCTTCAAGCATATTACTACTTAAATACTGCTGCGAAGCTTTAACTACGGCATCTAAAACATGTAATGAATTTTCAATTGAACTCTTTGGTTCTGGCTGAAAAGGAATTTCAAGGGTTGGAATTAATATGGAAGCAAGCAAAGTGAGTAACAGGAATACACGGTTTACTCTAAAAAAGGTATCCTTTTTTAGAAACAACCAATACAAAGCATAAAAAAAAGCCATGCATATTGCCGATTGCAAAAAATATAAAATGATGCCTGTTATCATTCCAAATTTAGATTATTTACTTTGCTTTTTGATTTGCTCTTCAACCATTCTCTTCACCTCTTCCAACTCCGACAAACTCACTTGTTCTTCTTTCGCAAAAAACGAAACCATATCGCGATAGGAGTTCGAGAAATAGTTACGAACAAAACCTTTCATAAATCTTCGAGTGTATTCTTTTTTTCCCATTAAAGGAAAGTATTGATGACTTTTACCGTAAGCAATATGGCTCACAAAGCCTTTCTTCTCAAGAATTCGAGTAATTGTAGATATTGTATTGTAAGCAGGTTTTGGTTCAGGGATTTTCTCTATAATCTCTTTCACAAATGCATTTTCAAGATCCCAGAGGATCTGCATCACTTGTTCTTCTGCTCTAGTTAATTCTTTCATTGATCTTATTTTAGGATAGTTTCTAGTCTTAAATATATAACTATAAGCTTAGTTTTACAAACAAACAATAGAATATCGCTGAAATAAATCAACAAAAAGCCTGTTAATCAAGTAAATATTTATGTGAGACTTAGCTTATTTGAAATGAATCTGCATCAAGATGGGTTGGGAATTTCCGTCTGAAATCAATTAATTCATCCAATTTTAATTGTAAAGTGATGATTTCTTCCATGTGATCGGCGCATTTCCCAACAAGCTTGCCTTTTGCATCAAATACAGAAGAATCTCCTGCGTAGGAAAGTCCCAAACCATCAATTCCAATCCGATTCACTCCAATTACAAACGACTGATTTTCAATCGCTCTTGCTTTCAGAAGTGTATTCCAAACATCTCTGCGAGCCTCGGGCCAATTGGCAACATATAGCAAAAGGTCATAATCATTTTGATTGCGGCTCCAAACAGGAAAGCGTAAATCGTAACAAACCAAAGGACGAATTCTCCATTTACCAAGATTGAAAACAATCCGATCGGCACCATTTGAAAAATGCTTATGCTCCTCTCCCATTCTAAACAAATGACGCTTATCGTAAGAACAGATTATCTTTTCTTTATCGACGCAATACAGACGGTTAAAATAGTTTCCATCTTCCTCAACAATAATACTCCCAAGAAGTGCAACATTTAATTCCTTAGCTTGATTCTTCATCCATTCAAGGGTCATCGTTGCTTTAGGCGAGATCAAGTTTTTATTTTCCATCATAAAACCTGAGGAAAACATTTCCGGCAGAATAATTAAATCTGTCTGATTTTTAAGAGGTAATAGTAGATTCGAAATTCTTTTCAGATTTTCGTCCACATCTCCCCACGCCAATTCTAATTGTACTAAGCTTACTTTTAGAGTATCAGACATCATCTTTGTATACTACAATCCGGTTGTAAAATTCTTCGGATATTTTGGCTTACTATTCATGTATTTGCTTTTTATCGTTATCATATCTTTCTCAACATCTCCTGTTGGATAAAAAGGCTCACCACAAGTTATGGTTTTTTCTTCGTAGTTTATTTCGGCCAGATAAATAGGAACGTTTGCCTTTAAGGCGATGTAGTAGAATCCCTTTTTCCATTCTGATCGCAAACTACGACTTCCTTCGGGCGCAATTGACAAATACAGAGTCTCACGGCTTTCGAACTCTTTAGCTAGTTCGTCGGTCATATTGCCTTTTGCCGAACGATTAACCGGAATAACTCCCCACGCTTTTAATAAATATTTAAAAGGAAACACAAACATCTCCTTCTTCATTAAAACAGTTGTAGGTATATTATAAGATAAAAATGCGAGTTTTCCCCAGATAAAATCCCAGTTGGAAGTATGTGGTACTGCAATCACGACAGCCTTTTTTACTTGCGGTATATCACCTAAATATTTCCACCCAAACAATTGCATTAGTAACCTGCTAATTTTAGCCCTCATCGTCTCCATTTTTTGATCATCATGCAAAACAATCAATTCTTTACTAACAAAACAACAGCAAATCAATTTATTTTAACAGAAAAATATCTTGTCAAGCTCAATAAAAACTATTATTTTGTAAAAAACTCCCAAAACATAAATATTAATTCCAACCACATAAATCATAATCACCTTGGCTTTCATACAAAAAGACGCACTTTTTTCAAGTAACTGGTTTTACAATTATACCATTCTAATTTTTGGTGCGCTAGTATTGGCTGCTGGATTTGTTTTTTTCATTATCCCTCACGGTATTGTTCCCGGTAGCATCTATGGTGTCGGTATTATCATTAACAAACTAACCCTCGGATTAT
>JAQBBZ010000269.1:0-5419 GCA_032125735.1 Labilibaculum sp. | reverse complement strand
GTATTTATAGGTTGATTTGGCTTGAATTATTTTGCCTGAAATTTATAGATCTTCACTCAAATTTCTTTAGCCCTTTTGGTATCCATTCTATCAAAGGATTGTTCTCCATGCACATCCTTGAATATTTCATATTCAAATTGCTTTCCATCCACGTTTAAAAACTTAATTAGATGTTCAACTTCCCGAATATTAATATCGTTAGTATTGGTGTAAATTAACAATGGCGTATTATGAAATTTATGGGCACTCCAAGCCGGAGAACGATGACAATATTCAGCTAAATTATCATGATTTGTGAAAGAAGTAGCAGAGCACCACTATATTATTTTAGAAACACAACTACACCAATTCCAATTGATATATTTTGGTGGTAGCATTGGTGATCTTGAAGCGATCGTCCATACGGTAACCAAGAACCCATACAATTTTATTGCCCGAAAGTAACAACCACGTATTTTCCTTTTCCTGAATGGAAAATTTTTGGTCGATGAAGAAATCGGAAATCTTCTTCTTGCCCTTCATGCCAATCGGATGAAAAGAATCGCCTTCTTTCCATTTTCTTAAACTTAACGGGAACTTTAGAAGATTAGAATCAAAACAGGCAATTTTCGAATTAGTGGAAAATTTAAACCCCGGAGTTCTATCCAATTTTGAAACTTTTATTTCAAGAGGTATTTCAATCATATTATCCTCTTCAGAAATCAAATATTCATTTGTATTGCTTTCCGATATCTCCGAAAGGATTAAATATTCCCGGTCACGAAGCAATTGATGTGTTGCCGAATAAAACAGCTTCCCCGAAATTCCATTTATCGATTTCACAATCTTGCGAACATCGCGATGATGAAAACCATATGGCGATAATAGCTCGAACAAATGAGAAACAGGAGCAAGCAAGTCTTTTAGTTTTGGAATTGAAATCATCAACTGATTCTCACGAGTAAAAACCAAATGCAAGCGGTTCTCTTCAATCACCCGATTATAAATTAGCTCTACCTCTCGAAAACGCTGAACATTCTCGGTCATGGTAGTACGAATAGCCGGATTTATCTCCTCCAAAACCGGCATTATCTGATGACGAATTTTATTCCGGACATAATCGGTTTCTGCATTCGTAGAATCCTCACGAAACACAATCGAATTTTCTTTTGCATATTCGAGCAATTGCTTACGCGCAAAGGGAAGTAGCGGACGAACAATCTTCCCTAACTTCGATTTGATTCCTGATAAGCCATGAATACCCGTTCCCCGAACCAGATTAATAAGCACCGTTTCAGCCACATCATCGGCATGATGCCCTATGGCAATGTACTTGTAATTAAAAACTTCTCTTAACTCTTTAAACCAATCGTAACGAAGATCCCGAGCAGCCATTTCAATGGAGATTTTATTCTCAGCCGCATATTTTTTAGTGTCAAAATCTTTCGAGTAAAATGCCAGGTATTTTTTGCCTGCCAAATTCTTTACAAATTCAAAATCACCATCCGATTCATCGCCCCGCAAATGAAAATTGCAATGTGCCACACCACATTCCACTCCCATTTCACAAAGAAGATCAAGCAAAACAACGGAGTCTACTCCACCGCTCACCGCAACCAAGATTTTTTCGTTGCTATAAAATATTTTTTCTTCTTCTACAAAACGGACAAGTTTAGGTAGCATCTAATTAAGAATTAATAGTTGAGTTTTGATTTACAAAGGTCTAAAGTTAAGAAATCCCTTAGTCTTTTAGTACTTTCATTATGGCTTTTGCTTTTAACATACACTCTTCATATTCCTTATCGGGATCTGATTGCATGGTAATTGCCCCGCCCACCATAAAAGACAAGTAATGATTCCTGGCATTATACTGAATACTTCTGATCACTACATTAAAATCAAAATCGCCATCGGGTGTGATGTAGCCAACTGCACCGGAAAACAAACCTCGCCTAGTCGATTCGTACTTCTCAATCAATTTCATGGCTCGAACCTTTGGTGCTCCGGTCATCGATCCCATTGGGAAAGTCTGACGAATTGCCTCCACAAAATGAATATCTTCTCTCAATTCAGAAACTACGGTCGATATCATTTGGTGTACCTGCGGGAATGAATAGATACCGCACAATTCCTCCACAATAACTGAATTCTTCTGAGCTGTTCGCGACAAATCGTTACGAACCAAATCTACGATCATGATATTCTCTGCTCTTTCCTTCGGATCAGAAAACAAATTCGCTTTAATCAACTTGTCTTCCTCCTTGTCAGCACCACGTTTCGCGGTTCCTTTAATGGGTTGCGATATAATTTTCCGTCCTGCTTTTTTAAGGTAACGTTCCGGGCTGGCCGATAACAAATACTTTTCGCCCATTCGGTAAAAACAGGAATATGGCGTAGGCGAAACCTTCATTAATTTCCGAAATGTTTGTCTTGGCCGGATATAGATATCCTCGACATAAAACTCCTGGCAAAAATTCACTTCATAGATATCACCTCTTCGGATGTGCTCTTTCAATTGTTTGATGGATTGCACATACTCTTGCTTGCTAATTCTATTTTTTATCTCAGAAACACTTACCGTTTTCTCTTCTGGAACGGTTAATTTCTGCAGATCATTAACAAGTATCTGAATTTCGGATTCTCTAAATTCCTCATCGAAATAGTTCACCAAAAGGGTGTCAATATCCAAAATAAACACCCAACGCGGACGAAAGAAATTCATGTGTGGCATATCTAGCCCATCCTGATTTTCAGAACTCAAGTCCTCAATTTCGTTTTTAAGATCGTAGCCCAAATAACCAAACCACCAATCTTTTGCAGAATCAACCTCTGTTTTTAGGGCATCGAAACAATTTTGCACTGGCTCAATAATCTGAAGTGCATCAATACCGGCAATCAAATCGTAAGTATTGTACTCCTTTTTCGAGTTTGCCTTTTGGTTCACGTCGTGACTGTCGAGAATACTTACGTATTGAAACTTCTTGCTCCAAAACAGCAATTGCTCCTTAAATTTTGAGGTATCGGATATGTGGAAAGTAAGCCTTTTTCGCATGTCGCAAATTTAAGGAAAAGATGCATAGTTTCGCATCTCTCTTACAAAATACAAGAAATATTGAAATACAATATAAAGTGAATATTAATTTAAGGATATCTTCACAAAACTTTAGATGATCCTTTTGTTCAAACAGCTTATCCTGACGCAGTATAAGACATCTTTTTGCTTGGACGACTCATCCTGATGCCGAATAAGACAACTTTTTGCCTGGACGACTCATACTGATGCCGAATAAGACAACTTTTTGTTTGGACGACTCATACTGATGCCGAATAAGACAACTTTTTGCCTGGACGGCTCATACTGATGCCGAATAAGACAACTTTTTGCCTGGACGACTCATACTGATGCCGAATAAGACAACTTTTTGCTCGGACGACTCATACTGATGCCGAATAAGACAACTTTTTACTTGGACGACTCATACTGATGCCGAATAAGTCAACTTTTTACTTGGTCGGCTCATACTGATGCCGAATAAGACATTTTTTTGCTTGGACGAGATATCTGTAACTCAGATGATGCATTTTTATTACATTATTTCTAATTGGAACGCTAATTACTCCTTTTTTTGAAAGAACGAAAAGCCTTCATCCTGATCTCCTAAAACCTGGATTTCAAGTTCCGTATTCGTTACCTTCTTGTATTGAATTTTTTTAGGAAAGTCGTGATTCTTGTTTTCAAAGGAGAAACAAGAATTATCCGACTCATTCAAGACAAATGAAACAGGAACACCTTCATTCTGATTAAGAACTGTAGCCTGATAAACGATCAGGCCATTTTCAAGTTTAATCCGAAAAGTTTCAGTAATATTCTTTTGTCCGTCAACCAATTTATATGCAAATCCTGTTAATTCTGCCTTACCAGCCCGCTCCCAAACTTCATATTTTTCTTTTCCTTCTACTTTCCAAGTCCCTTCCAGGAAATAAAGCTTGGCAAGTTCATTTTGTGAACAGGAAATACCAATTAAGCATAGAAAGATGAGAACAAATGCTTTCATGTTTATCGATTTTAATGATTCCGTTTTATTTTCACGAATTACAAATAGTAAATTAAGGATTTCATTAATGAGATCAAAAAAAGGCAATCGTATAGTTGCCTTTAAATCTAGCGATTATGGTTATACTATATTTTTACAATTACTCTCCCCCGGCTTTTCTTTGCCAACATCAAGTCGATGTAAACATCTAAATTCTCTAAAGAAGATTCAATAACCTGCTCATTATTATTGTACACATTCCACTCGGCAGCCAACTTGTCCCAAACTTTTTGGCGTAAGTTCATTGGGCAATTTTGAGAATCGATACCAATTAAACTTATTCCATTTAGAATGAATGGATATACTGTCATTGCCAAATCACCTGAGCCAACATTACCACAACAGGTCACATTCCCCATCGGCTTACAGGCTTTTAATAAAGTATGTAAAGTGTTACCTCCAACCACATCAATAGCTCCTGCCCAAAGTGGTTTTAATAATGGTCTTCCCGATTGATCATCAGTAATTTCACTGGTTATTCTGCTGGATGCACCCAACTCATGCAATTCTTCTTCGCCTCCATCATTTTTAGAGGTAGCAGCAATTACTTCAAAACCTAAGGAGGATAAAATAGTAATTGCAATACTTCCTACACCGCCTAAAGCTCCGGTAACAACAACTGGTCCCATCTCTGGACTTTGTCCGGCAGCAAGTAATCTATATACCGATAAGGCGGCAGTAAATCCGGCAGTACCGTAAACCATCGCTTGTTTCAAACTCAAATCCTTTGGCAAGGCAACTACCCATGCTTCCGGTACTCGAATGTATTCAGAAAATCCACCATCGATATTCATGCCCAAATCGTAGCTGGTCACAATCACTTCATCGCCCACTTTATATTTTTCACTCTCCGAATATTCAACAATTCCAGCCGCATCGATACCTGGTGTATGTGGATATTTTCTTGTTACTCCCTTGTTTCCGGTAACCGAAAGAGCATCTTTAAAATTCAAAGAAGAATACTTCACTTTCACAATCACATCTCCTACTGGAAGATCTTCGATTTTCCGTTTTTCAATTCTTCTCACGAATTTCCCATCTTCTTCGTAAATACGAAGTGCTTTAAATTCTGCTTTGGTATCCATATCTTATCCTAATTTAATTCCTATCTTGCAACAAAGCTACAAGCATTTTAGTTCTAAATCAAGAACTTACACTTTGGATGGTTACTAACATTTTGTTCGGATTAGCTGATTATCAACGCATAAAAAAACATCAATTTTGAAAAAAGGAGATTGTCCCATCGATACATTTATTAATTACGTTAAGGGAAAGCGGAAAGCTACCATCATTTTGCATCTGATGCAGGGAACTAAACGATACAATGAATTGGTGAAACTGTTACC
>JAQBBZ010000268.1:0-9432 GCA_032125735.1 Labilibaculum sp. | reverse complement strand
ACAATGCAAATGGCTTCCTTATTTTCATCTTCATCAAACTGAAGAATAAGACCTTCTAAAGACTCACCTTCAACCCAAGCATAAACCATTCCTTCAAAATTTACACGATCACTTTTATCTGCTAAAAAAATGGTTCTATCTTTGAAAAATACTTTATACATTTGCGGTAGATTTTAAAAATGTTTCGGAAAAATATAATCAACTGTATTTCCGCTTTTTGAATTCACTAACAATCCATAAATCCATTGAAAGAATGCAAAATACTGCTAAACAAGTCGCTGAATATTTGTTGCAAATAAAAGCAATTAAACTAGAACCAACAAACCCATTTACGTGGGCTTCGGGATGGAAATCGCCAATTTATTGCGACAACCGTAAAACACTATCGTTTCCTGAAGTAAGAACCTATATTAAAAAAGCTTTTGCAGAGGCAGTATTGGCAAAATATCCTGATGTGGAAGTTATTGCTGGTGTTGCAACAGGCGCAATTGCACTAGGTGCTTTGGTGGCAGAAGAAATGAATTTACCTATGGTTTATATTCGTTCATCGGCGAAAGCCCACGGAATGACCAATTTAATTGAAGGTGAAATTAAGGCTGGACAAAAAGTTGTTGTTATTGAAGATTTGATCTCAACTGGCGGAAGTAGTTTAAAAGCTGTGGAAGCATTGCGTGAAGCAAATTGCGAAGTGTTGGGGATGCTAGCTATTTTCACATACGGTTTTCAAACGGCGGCCGACAATTTTACAGCAGCAAACTGTAAATTAGATACATTGAGTAATTACAACGTGATGATTGATCGTGCCCAGGAAAGTGGATACGTGAAAGCTGAAGATGTTGATCAATTAAAAGAATGGAGAAAAGATCCGGCAAACTGGAGAAAATAGTCGCCGAATTTTTATAAAAAACAATAGCTAAAAGAGAGTATTCCAATGCGAATACCCTCTTTTGCATTCTAAAGGAGAAACAGAAAAATGTCGACTACAAAGATTACAAGTGAAGTAAAAAAGATTCCACATACTGTTGGAGATGTGTATAGTTTCTTTTCGGATTTCAGAAAAATTGCCAAAGTATTAGAATTGGCTGCTAACAATCCTCAAATCCAGGAGCAAATTGAGGCACAATCGAAAAAGAAGGTGAACTTTAAAGAGTACATTGAGCATTGGGAAGCAACCGAAAACAATTGCACTTTCGTAATTAAAGGTTTTGGTGAGGCCGGATTGGAGTTTGTTGAGAAAGAAGAAAACAAAGTATTGAAATTGACTGGATATGGCAGAAGTCCTTTCGAATTTTACATTTGGATTCAACTGGTTGAAAAAGATGCTTACGATACAAGAATAAAACTGACAGTTCATGCGGAACTGAATGTCATGATGAAGATGATGCTAAAAAATAAATTGGAAAAAGGAATTGATCAATTGGTCGAAGGTCTTACACAGATTCCTTACAATATGCTTCAAAACATTGAATAGAGACAAATCTCTTTTAAGCTGTTGAAAATCTCAACAGCTTTTTTTGTGCGTCCCCTTTTTTTAGATAGCTTTGTTTTAAATGATTCTAAGTAAAAGACATCGAATTCTGGCTTGGTTTTTATCATTGGCATTTGCATTGCCAATACTGATAAAAACACAACACGTACTGTTCCCAAATCACGAACATCACCGTCATTCCTGCTCTGATAACACGGCTGCGATTGAGGATATTTGTGAGATTCTGGCGTTCGATTATTTCTACTTTACACCGGCAAGCATTGCAATTATACCTGTCTCTGTAATTTTAAAATTCGAAAATTCAAGAGTCGAATCAACCCAAAAATCGTATAACGAATCAAAACTTCCCTATAGTTTAAGAGCTCCACCAATTATCGTAGGTTAAATTTATTGATCTGATTGAAAAATATCAGAAGGTATACCGTGGATGAGTTATTCTAAACTCATCGACTATATCTATGTATTTTAAACTTCACAATAAAAATTAATATAACTCTACGATATCATGATACGATATATCTTGGCAATATTTATTCTATTGCCTCAATTCACCTATGGTTTGGGTGACATTAAAAACAATAAACTGAATGGCAAAATCACTGATCAAGATTATGGATTAGCTCTTCCTGGGGTTAGTATCTTTATTCCGGAACTTCAAAAAGGAACGGTTAGTGATGATAATGGTTTCTACCAACTTGAAAATTTACCCGATGGCAAAATCACCGTTCAGTTTTCCTCAATTGGTTATGAAAGTTCTATTAACACGATCGCGATAGTAAAAGAAAACACAGAATTGAACATTAAATTGCCATTCACTTCGGTTACGACTCAAGATGTTGTTGTTTCCAGCGGTTTCCCATCATCGCAACACGAAAACACAATTAAAATTTCAGTACTTTCTAACAAGGAGCTGGAAATGCTGTCGACCCCCTCCTTGGGCGAAAAATTAGCAAGTATACCTGGGGTTGATGTAATCTCCCGAAGTCCAGGTGTTAGTACCCCTGTAATTCGAGGACTTTCCTTGAATAACATTCTATTTCTAAATAACGGTGTCCGGTTGGAGAATTTTCAATTTTCAACTGATCATCCATTTTTGATTAACGAAGAAGGAGCAGATCATATCGAAGTAATTAAAGGTCCGGCATCTTTACTTTACGGTTCGGATGCAATGGGTGGTGTTATTAATATAGTACGTGAAAAACCAGCTCCTTCGAATTCGATTAAATCGGATATCTCAAGTCAATACCATAGTGTAACGAAAGGAATTACGACCAATATAGGAGTAAAAGCTTCCCAAGGAAATTGGTTCTGGATGATTCGTGCTAATCAACAATCACACAAAGACTATAAAGATGGGAAAGGTAATTACGTTCCCAATACCCGCTTTAATTCGGATGGTTTTCAATTGGGTTTAGGTTTACAAAAGAATTTTGGAAGTTTTAAAATTTACTACGACTACTTGCAGCCCAAACTTGGCATGACCAATGAGGAATCAATAGGACTCATAAACTCTGAAAATCGAAAAAATAAGTATTGGTATCAAAATTTGACTCAACATTTAATTTCGTCGAGGAACCGATTGTTTCTTGGAAACTATAAACTTGAATTGAATGCAGCTTACCAATATAACCAACGAAGATTGAACGGTAATCCTGAAAGTGCAGTATTCCGGTTAGTGGATATGAATTTAAATACTTTCACCTACGATGGTAAATTGTATTTCCCAAGCTCTGAATCGAGCGAATATTTAATAGGAATTCAGGGAATGCATCAGTCAAATACAAATCATGAAGCTCCAAACCATATTATTCCAAACGCACAAACAGATGATTTCTCTGCTTTTTCACTTTTAAAGAAAGAAATTAATATAGTAAATCTTCAATTAGGACTAAGATATGATCATCGGGCATTATTTATTCCGGAACAAGCAGCCGGAGGACATTCTCATGCAGAAGAGACAGTGCCTGATGAGAACGAAATGGTTCACATCAATCGAACTTTTGATAATTTGAATGCATCCCTAGGAGCTACATTTCAGATAAACAGCAATTTGCTTATGCGTGCCAACTTGGCAACAGGCTATCGCGCACCAAATTTGGCTGAATTAACACAGCATGGTCTGCATGGAAATCGATTCGAAGAAGGAAATGCACAGCTGAATCCTCAAAAAAGTTTGGAATCCGATTTGGGAATTCACTACCACACCAAAAGTCACAATATCGATTTTGCCATATTCTACAACAAGGTATACGATTACATTTATTTAGCTCCAACCAATGATGTTGCGCCTGAAGGAAATGGATTTGTTTATTCCTACCAACAGCAAGATGCTAAATTGTATGGTGGCGAATTTGCTGTAAATGTATCACCAACATCCTTCTTAAGATTGCATTCTGACTACACTATGGTAATTGCGAAACAGAATGACGGAGGACATTTACCACTTATTCCTCAACACAAAATAAATACGACGATTCGCTTATTAGCTAAAGGAAATCAGACATTTAAATCTCCTTTTATCAGTCTTGGCTGGAAACATGCGTTTGAACAAAATCATCCTTCACAATTTGAAAGCAAAACATCTGCTTACGATCTAATTGCCATTCAGGCTGGAAGCGATTTTCAAATAGCGAAGTATCAAACCAGTTTAATGCTTAGCGCAGATAACCTTTTAAATGAAACCTATATCGATCATTTATCAAGCATAAAATCTTTAAATTACAACAATCCGGGAAGAAACATTAGTGTTAAATTTTCAATAAAAATCTAACAAAATAACAAAGAGGTGGGCTAATCAATAAAGCTCACCTCTTTAAAATTATAAATGCGCTCAACATTATTGGCTGTAATTCGCAATTGTCCGTATTCCGTAATACCCGCAATTTCACCTTCAAAACCCCCATTTTCATCAGAAAACTGATGCTTTTCGTTCATCCAATACATGGCTTTCAAATAATCTTTCTCCAGTTCATTTGCTTTTCCATCTTTCAACTGAAAATATCTATTTTCGATGCATACTAACAGTTTTGTCAGTTCTACGTCCAAATCATATTCCTGATTTGTCTGAATTGCCAATGATGTAGGATTTGGTGCATCGGAGACAAATTTTGCTTGATTAACATTTAAACCCAAACCACAAATACTGTGACTTAAAGTAGATCCCATAATAGAGTGCTCTATTAAAATACCTGCAATCTTCTCATTTCCAACATAAATATCGTTTGGCCATTTAATTGAAACATCCTTTAAATATTTTCTTAAATAATCATATACACCCAAAGAAATCACTAAAGAAATTTGAAATTGATGCGGTATTGGAAGAAATTCAGGAGTAAGAATGATACTTATGGTAAGGTTTTTGCCCCTTTCACTTTCCCAAACATTTGTTCGCTGTCCGCGGCCTTTTGTCTGACTTAATGCCATTACGACAGTTCCTGCTGACGAAGTTTGTGTTTTTATTAACTCTAACGCAAAATCATTGGTTGAGTGCACTTCGTTTTTACGTATTAATAAATTGGGCGAAAATAAACATCGATTCATAAATGGGAATTATTAATTTCAGCTAGATAAAGGTGAACTATTAACAGTTGTTGTATTGAGAATTTTGGTAAAATTAATCATTACCTTGCATTATGAATGCAAAATCTAAAATTTAGATTTTGTTTATCTTTTTAATGAATTCAAACAATTAACTTAAAAAAAGATTATTAGCAGGATAAATTAAACTTTACAAGCAACAATAACAATGTGAAGCAATTGACTTTTATCTAATTACACTTGGAGAAATAAAGTTTCGATCAAATTCGAAAAGAAATCTTATTCGTTTGAAAAAAAATTATCTTTGTAATTAAAATATAAGTATGACAGAAAAACAGGGGAGTACATCAGAAGAACTCGTTAAAACCTTAATTGAAGGATTGCAAGAAAATAAAGCAGTAGATATTGTTAAGATTGACCTTAGAAAAATTGAAAGTTCTGTTTGCAAGTATTTCCTTATTTGCCATGGAACGTCATCTACTCATGTGAACGGAATCGCTGTAACGGCAGAAGAATATGTGAGAGAAAAAATAAATGAAAAAATGTGGAGATTGGAAGGCCAGCAAAATTCTGAATGGATTTTACTAGATTATGCTGACGTTGTTGTCCATATTTTTCAAAGAGAAAAAAGAGAATATTATCGACTAGAAAGTTTATGGGCAGATGCTACTGTTACAAAAATTCAGAATGCTTAGCCAATACTATAACCGTTAACTAAAAAGAATGACAGAAAATAATAATAATAATAATCAAAATAATTCTCCTTACCAAAAAGGAAAGAATGGAAATAGTATGATTAAACCACCAAAATTTAACGCATACTGGGTTTACGGATTAATTGCCGTAGCTTTTATTGGGCTTAATCTTTTAAACATTGGACAAAAACCAAAGGACACTAGCTGGCAAAAGGTGAAAAATGAAATGATTCACAACTCAGATGTTGAAAGAATCGTTGTAATTCGTAACCTTCTTGAGGTGAATGTATATCTCAAACCAGAAAGTTTGAACAAATATCCATCTCTTTTCGAAAGTAGTTTTGATTCTCCTTCAAAAGCGGGTCCTCATTACAATTTCCCAATTGGTTCTATTGAGCAATTCGCAGATCAGTTAAACGAAGCTCAGGAGAATATCTCTGATGCAAACAAAATTGAACCAGAGTATACTACTCAGGAAAATTACTTTGGCGATTTTATTGGCTGGATACTTCCATTCGCCTTGATTATTGGTATCTGGTTTTATGTATTCCGTAGAATGAGTAAAGGTTCCGGCGGTAGTGGAGGCAGTGGTAATATCTTTAATGTTGGTAAATCGAAAGCAAAAGTATTCGATAAAGAATCTAATATCAATGTTAATTTTAAGGACGTTGCTGGTTTGGCAGAAGCAAAACAGGAAGTTGAAGAAATTGTTGAATTTCTTAAACATCCCCTAAGATATACTAAATTGGGAGGTAAAATCCCCAAAGGTGCATTACTTGTAGGACCTCCGGGAACTGGTAAAACATTATTGGCAAAAGCAGTTGCCGGTGAAGCAAACGTTCCTTTCTTTAGCATGTCGGGTTCCGATTTTGTTGAGATGTTTGTTGGTGTTGGAGCAAGTCGTGTTCGAGATTTGTTTAAGCAAGCTAAAGAAAAAGCTCCTTGTATTGTATTTATCGATGAGATTGACGCAATAGGTAGAGCACGTGGCAAGAACCCTAATATGGGATCGAACGACGAGCGTGAGAATACATTAAATCAGTTACTAACTGAGATGGATGGTTTCGATACCAACTCTGGCGTAATTATTTTAGCTGCAACAAACCGCGCTGACATTCTTGACCGCGCCTTGATGCGTGCCGGTCGTTTCGATCGTCAGATTCATGTTGAATTACCTGATTTAAATGAACGTAGAGAAATTTTTGGAGTTCACCTGCGTCCTTTAACACTAGATCCAAATCTGGATAAAGAATTTCTTGCTAAGCAAACTCCAGGATTCTCGGGTGCTGACATTGCTAATGTGTGTAATGAATCGGCATTGATTGCTGCAAGAAAGAGGAAGGAAGTTATTGAAAAACAGGATTTCTTAGATGCAATTGATCGTATTATTGGTGGATTGGAAAAGAAAAATAAAATTATATCTCTTCAGGAAAAGAAAACCATCGCTTATCATGAAGCTGGACACGCCACAATTTCGTGGATGCTGGAACATGCTCATCCATTGGTGAAGGTTACCATTGTACCGCGTGGAAAAGCCTTAGGTGCAGCTTGGTATTTACCTGAAGAAAGAAGCATTACTACCAAAGAACAAATGCTGGACGAAATGTGTTCGACATTAGGTGGACGTGCTGCTGAAGAATTAACTTTTGCGAAAATTTCAACAGGTGCTCAAAACGATTTAGAAAAAGTAACCAAACAAGCAATGGCGATGGTTTCAATTTTCGGGATGAGTGAAAAAATTGGAAATATAAGTTATTACGATTCTTCCGGACAATCCGATTATGGCTTTACAAAACCATACAGTGAAAAAACGGCTGAATTGATTGATTCTGAAGTTAAAACCTTAATTGACACCAGCTACAAAAGAGCCAAACAAGTTCTTAAAGATAATATGGCTAAGCACAGTAAGCTTGCCGAATTACTTCTAGAGCGTGAAGTTATCTTTAATGAAGATTTGGAAGCAATTTTTGGCAAAAGAAAATTTGGAGAACCAGCAGGTTTTGAAGAAAAGATAATTACTCCAATACCTGAAGTTGAAAACACAAGTGAAGACAATGAGAGTAAGGCTGTTTAACCTGCCTTTATCATGATAGATTTAATTGCTAAATTACTAGGGAAGCCTAGTAATTTAGCTTTTTTTTTAGTCTCTTTTTTTCTCAGCTCCAAACAAATTACGATCTATGAAAATTCGATTGTTATAAGTGCTGAAAAAATACTATTTTTGGAATCGATTAATAAAAGAAGCAAAATTTGCAGGTTAAGATCAATTTCAACTATTAAAATATATCAAGTGGGGAACTTTATCCAAAGAACATTATCAGCTGCCATTTTTGCAATTGTTTTAATAGCCGGAATTACCCTGCATCCAATAGGTTTTTTAGCTGTTTTCCTTGGAATCACTCTATTGGGAACCTTTGAATTTTACAAGTTGGCTAAAAAAGCAAACAGCTCACCACAATGTGTTACGGGTATGCTTGCTGCGGGAATTTTATTTTTGGCCTGTTTTACTAACAACTATTTAAATAGCTCAAGTGTTTTTCTTTTGTTCTCGGTAATTGTTGTGATGATTCCCATCATTGAATTGTATCGAAAAAAAGAGAATCCATTTACAAATATCGCCTTCACATTTTTAGGTTTACTATATATAGCACTTCCTTTCTCTTTATTGAATTACATGGCTTTCCCATTTAATGATCAACAATTTCACTTTGAAATCCTTCTTGGTGTTTTTGTATTGATTTGGGCCAATGATACAGGAGCCTATTTGGTTGGTGTTAATTTTGGAAAACACAGACTATTTGAACGGATTTCGCCAAAAAAATCATGGGAAGGAAGTATTGGCGGCGCTATTACAACAATAGTAATTGCTTGGCTTTGTTCCATTTACCTAAGCGATTTAACACTTATACAATGGCTAATTATTGCTGTAATTGTTTTTGTTTTCGGATCAATTGGTGATTTGGTTGAATCCCTTTTCAAACGAAGTATTAATATTAAAGATTCTGGAAATATTCTTCCAGGACATGGTGGTATTCTTGACCGTTTTGATGCTATTTTATTAGTATCACCTATGGTTTTTGTATTCTTACAAGCAATCAAAGAATTTTTTAATTAAATTTGCAAAAAAAATAAATTCAAAACATGACAATTCACAAGGAAGGGTACGGAATCATTGCGGTGTTTTTTTTAATACTTGCAGCCATTGATGCACTAATTTATTTTACGATTGGTTCTGGTCTTTTACTAAATATCTTTTTAGTTGCAACCATCGCTTTTTTCTTGTTAGTGGTTTCCTTCTTCAGAGTTCCAAAACGGATTCCTGTAGTTGGAGATAATTTGATTATTGCTCCGGCAGATGGAACTGTGGTTGTTATAGAAGAAACTGAAGAATTGGAATATTTCAAAGACAGAAGACTTCAGGTTTCTATTTTTATGTCTCCGCTAAACGTACATATTAACTGGTATCCTGTGCAAGGGGTGATTAAATATTTCAGACACCATAGTGGATTATTTTTAAAAGCCTGGTTACCAAAATCATCTACCGAAAACGAAAGAACTACAATCGTAATTGAGAAAGATGAAAACATTACCGTTTTAATGAGACAAATTGCCGGTGCTGTTGCTCGTCGTATTGTTTCTTACTCGGTAGAAGGTGAAAAAGTTGATCAGTGTCAGCAGGAAGGTTTCATTAAATTTGGTTCAAGAGTAGAT
>JAQBBZ010000267.1:0-2795 GCA_032125735.1 Labilibaculum sp. | reverse complement strand
CGGAATTAAAATCAAAGAATAAAGGAAGTATCAAGGATAAAGATCCAAGTATCAAATGATGCCTGGATCTTTACTACAATTCAATCAAGTTTATTCGGCGATTTTAAGAGAGAGCTTTCCAACCACCCTACCCGTTTCACTGTACTGATGGGCCTCTGCAACATCAATCAAATCATAGGATTTATCGATATGAGTTTTTAACAGTCCGGCATCAACAAAATCGGCTAATATTTCGAGATCTTCTTTACTTTCCTTCACAAAAATCTCCTTCATTTTTCTGGAACTAATCAGGTTATGAATAGAACCTAGCAAGAGTATATTGAAAGAAGGCAGAGTTGTAACAAAAACACCTCCTCGTTGCAAAATATGTTTCACTTTTGAGTATTCTTGATTTCCTACCACATCAAAAAAGATATCATACTCCTCTTGAAGCGAAACAATATCTTGCTGTGTATAATCAATAACGCGATCAGCACCTAAATCTTTTGCAAACTGCATATTTCGGTTACTACAAACACCCGTAACTTTGCATCCATAAGCTTTTGCCAATTGAACTGCAAAAGAACCAACACCTCCCGAGCAACCATTGATCAGCACATTCATTCCTTTTCTGATTCCCCCCATATTTCGAAGTGCCTGTAGAGCAGTTAATCCTGCCAAAGGCAGTGTGGCGGCCTCTTCGAAATTCATATTTTGTGGTTTTAATGCCAAGTGGCTTGCAGAGGTAGCTACATACTCAGCATATGCACCATTCTTACTGATATCTATTTTCCCGAAAACCTCATCGCCAACCCGAAAAAACTGAACCTTGTTTCCGACTTCAACAACACGTCCGGCAATGTCACCGCCTAAAATACAAGGCAATTTCTTTCTCATGAAAAGCTTTAAATTTCCTTTGCGGATTTTCCAATCAACCGGATTTACCGAAGAAGCATAAACCTCCACGAGAACCTGACTATCATCTATTTGCGGACGAGAAATATTAGCTATCTCCAATACATCCGGTGTTCCATATTTTCTCATTACTACCGCTTTCATCTGCTTCTGTTTTTTATTTTATGCTCAGATGAAACTCCCAAATTACACTCATTCTACTGCGTGTAATACTTTTTATAGGGTCGTTTCATATGTTTATAATTTTTAGTTTTTGCCATATGGAACTTACCATGCTGGGAATAATCATCTCCCTGTGTGTCAAAATCACTTTGGCATGGACGTTTCATATTCTGAATTTTGTTGCTATTGATTCTATTTTGAGATCTAATTCTGGAATCATTTCATTCCCGATTTTGAATATTCTCAATTCTTATCCAAATATATTAGCCTATACTGTAACTGCTTTTTCAGATGCTACCATTGTTGGAAGCTTAATTTCGCATTCCTTTATTAATTTTTCAATAGCAGCCATCTCCTCATACTTAGGAGTATCCTGAATAAAAACGGGCACAATATTTCTAGCCATAGTATATAATTCACGAGTGAAAGGGGACAGTTCCGATTCAATTTTCAAGTAATCGATTGCCTGACAAACAGCAATAATTTGAATGGCCAGTACTTGTCTTGTGTTGTTTAAAACCCTTTGACACAATATTGCTGAATTAGTTCCCATACTAACAATATCCTGATTGTCGTTATTGTTAGGAATAGAATGAACGTACATTGGGTTTGATATTGTTTGGCATTCGGCGGTAGTAGAGGTTGCTGTAAATTGCATGGCCTGCATACCTAAATTCAATCCCAGTTTTCCTAAATTGATAAAAGGAGGAAGAATTTTATTAATCTTATTATTGAAAAGGAAATTTAATTGTCGTTCCGAAAGCATACTCATTCGGGTAGTAACCATCTTTAGTTTGTCCATTTCCAGAGAAATATAATCTCCATGAAAATTACCCCCATGCAACACATTTTCTTCACTAAGCGACACAATAGGGTTGTCGTTAGCCGAATTTAATTCGTCTTCTAAAACACGTGCACAATTGTTAATTGTATCGAATACCGGTCCTAAAATTTGCGGAACACAACGCAAAGAGTAATACTCCTGTACCTTCTTCGAGAAAATATCCTGATCTAAATTTTGATCCGTAAAGAAATGCTCCTCCCGTTTTAAAATTCGATTGCTGTTGCCCAGAATCGATTGCATTTGTCGGGCAACTTCGCGCTGTCCTTTATGTCTTTTGGCAAAGTTGAGTTCATCCGAGAAATGATCATCAAATGATTCAACAATTTCATTCATGATACACGATAAGCTTAAGGACCAGTTGAATAGGTTTTTAGCCTCGTGCAAATTATTGATTCCCATACCAGTCATTACCGAAGTACCATTGATAATGGCCAAACCTTCGCGTAGTTTTATTTGAATGGTTTGAAGTCCTTCCTTTTTGAATACTTCGGCAGTAGGACACCATTCACCATGGTATTTTACTTTGCCTTCGCCAATTAAATTTAATGCCAAATGGGCCAGCTGAACCAGATCACCACTTGCTCCAACACCACCATGCTCAGGAATAAAAGGAAGAATATTCTTCTTTATCATTTGACTAAGCAATTCGATACAAGAATAATGAACGCCTGATTTTCCTTGAAGAAAAGAATTTAACCGAGCCAACATGGCCGCTTTTAAAGTCGCATCATCAAGAGGATTGCCAGCGCCAACTGCATGACTTCTAATTAGATTTAGTTGTAACTGAACCTGTTCGTCTTTTTGGATTCGGTATTGAGCCATTGGTCCAAGACCTGTATTGATTCCATAAATGATTTTATCTTTAGAGAAATCACAAAGGAAATTGTATGATTCG
>JAQBBZ010000266.1:0-35459 GCA_032125735.1 Labilibaculum sp. | reverse complement strand
ATTGCTAAGGCTTTAGTTGGTATGGATGCTACTGATCAGGTTGGTATCGATAAAATGATGATCGCACTTGATGGTACTAAAACTAAATCTAACTTAGGTGCTAATGCTATGTTAGGTGTTTCTTTGGCAGTAGCTAAAGCTGCTGCAATGTATTCTGGTATGCCATTGTACCGTTACATTGGCGGTACTAATGCAAATGTCCTTCCTGTTCCTATGATGAATATCATCAACGGTGGTTCTCACTCTGATGCTACAATTGCATTCCAGGAATTCATGATTCGTCCTATTGGAGCTCCAAGTTTCCGCGAGGCGTTAAGAATGGGTGCTGAGGTATTTCACGCTCTTGCAAAAGTTCTTAAAGGTAAAGGTCTTTCTACTGCTGTAGGTGACGAAGGTGGTTTCGCTCCAATGTTAGGTGGAACTGAAGAGGCTATTGAGTGTATTCTTACTGCTATTAAAAACGCTGGTTATAAAGCTGGTCGTAAAGAAGATGGTGGTGATGTTTCAATCGCTATGGACTGTGCTGCTTCTGAGTTCTACAAAGATGGTTTGTATGACTATAGTAAATTTGAGCCAAACGGAGCCAAAAGAAATTCAGATGAGCAAGCTGCTTACCTAGCTGAGTTGATTTCTAAGTACCCTATCGATTCTATCGAAGATGGTATGGATGAAGGAGACTGGGATGGATGGGTTGCTTTAAACGCTCTTATTGGTGATAAGTGTCAGATCGTAGGTGATGATTTATTCGTAACCAACGTTGAATACTTGGCTAAAGGAATCAAGCTTAAGGCTGCGAACTCTATCTTGATTAAAGTAAACCAAATTGGTACTTTAACAGAGACTTTAAATGCTATTGAAATGGCTCATCGTGCTGGTTACACTTCAGTAACTTCTCACCGTTCAGGTGAAACAGAAGATGCTACCATTGCTGATATCGCTGTTGCTACTAATTCAGGACAGATCAAAACTGGTTCTTTGAGCCGTTCTGACCGTATGGCTAAGTACAACCAATTACTTCGTATTGAAGAAGAATTAGGTGAAAATGCAATTTTCGGTTGCTAAGCTTACTTGAAATATATTAAAAAAGGGATCTTTACAGATCCCTTTTTTTTATTCGTTATTCCTAAATGTATTCTTGCATTAAACCAAATAGTGTTTTGCACTGAAAAGGTTTTGAAAGATAAGCATCCATTCCTACTTCAATTGAAATTTCTTTATCGTCTGAATAAAAATTAGCAGTAAATGCTATAATTGGAATAGAGAATTCACGTTCCTCTTCTATTTTACGCATACGCAGAGAGGCTTCAATTCCTCCCATAATTGGCATTTGCAAATCCATCAGTACAATATCATATTGTTCTTTTTCGAAAAGTTCAACTGCCTGTTTCCCATTTTCAGCAATATCAACTCTACCAACTTTTTGTTTTAGATAAACTTCAATCGTTTTTCTGTTGCTCGGTTGATCTTCTACTAAAAGAATTATTGCATCTTTAATAGGAACATTTCTCTTGTTTGGATGAGTTTTAACTACAACGGAAGAATCAAGTGTTTCTTCCCAATATATTTTCCTCTTTGTTTCGATGCCTATTTGCTCAAGTAACTCAGAAAGTTTTTTATTTGCTGTTTTCTCCATAATAGCCTAGTATTTGATGTTTAAAAATACGTTTTTTTAACTATAATAAAAATACAAATGTTCAGTTTTAGAATATAAAATGAGAATATTCGTTTTATTACGCTGGAAATTAAGAATTCTAAAGAAAAAGGAATTGATAAATTTTCAAAGCAATTTTTCTATTTTTGTACATAGGATTTGAATGATATAAATAAAAGCGAAATAATGGCTGACGATAAAAAAATTATTTTTTCGATGGATAGGGTTAGTAAGACCTTTTCATCACAAAAAAAAGTATTGAATAACATTAACTTGTCTTTTTTCTATGGAGCCAAGATTGGAATTATTGGACTGAATGGTTCTGGTAAATCTACTCTTCTAAAGATAATTGCTGGGATAGAAAGTTCATTCGACGGACATGTAGTTTGGTCGAAAGAGCATAATATTGGCTATTTGGCGCAGGAACCAATATTGGATGACAGCAAAACGGTAAGAGAAATAGTAGAGGAGGGGGTTCAGGAAATAGTTGATACCTTGAATGCATACGAAGCGGTTAATCTAAAGTTTGGTGATCCGGAAGTTCTCGAAGATGCTGATAAGATGCAGGCCGTTATGGATGAACAGGCTGATCTGCAAGAGAAAATTGATCATTTTGATGCTTGGAATCTGGATACTAAATTGGAACGGGCTATGGATGCATTGCGTTGTCCGGAGGGAGACGCATTAATTAAAAATTGTTCGGGAGGAGAAAGAAGACGTGTAGCTCTTTGTCGATTATTGCTTCAAGAGCCGGATATTTTACTTTTGGATGAGCCTACCAACCATTTGGATGCAGAATCAGTGGAGTGGTTAGAAGATCATTTATCGCAATACAAAGGAACAGTAATAAGTATTACTCACGATAGATATTTTCTTGACAATGTAGCTGGATGGATTCTTGAGTTGGATCGGGGAGAAGGAATTCCTTGGAAGGGTAATTACAGCGCCTGGTTGGATCAGAAGACTCAACGTATGGCAATGGAAGAGAAGACTGCCAGTAAGCGCCGTAAAACCCTTGAAAGAGAATTGGAGTGGGTACGAATGGCGCCAAAAGCCCGTCAGGCAAAAAGTAAAGCTCGTTTGAATGCTTATGACAGTATGATGAACGAGGATTTAAAAGATAAAGAAGAAAAACTTGAAATTTTTATTCCTAACGGTCCTCGTTTGGGAAATAAAGTGATACAAGCTCAAGCTGTTTCAAAAGCATTTGGAAACAAATTGTTATATGATGATTTGGAGTTTGAATTACCACCAGCAGGAATTGTAGGAGTAATTGGTCCGAATGGTGCCGGTAAAACTACGCTTTTCAGAATGATTATGGATCTTGAGAAGCCTGACAAAGGAACTTTTGAAGTTGGTGAGACTGTAAAAGTAGGATACGTTGATCAGCAGCATGCTGATATCGATCCTGAGAAATCGGTTTATGAAGTGATTTCGGGTGGCGGTGATTTAATAAATGTAGGTGGAAGAACGGTAAATGCCCGTGCTTATGTTGGTCGTTTTAATTTCAATGGTGCCGATCAGGAAAAGAAATGCGGGGTATTATCAGGAGGAGAGCGTAACCGCTTACACTTGGCTTTAACTTTAAAAGAAGGGGCTAATGTTTTACTTTTGGATGAGCCAACCAATGATATCGATGTAAACACACTTCGTGCTTTGGAAGAAGGTTTGGAAAATTTTGCAGGCTGTGCCGTTGTAATTTCTCATGATCGTTGGTTTTTGGATCGAATTGCAACACATATTTTAGCCTTTGAAGGCGATTCTCATGTTCAGTTTTTTGAAGGTGGATATTCCGATTACGAAATTAACCGGAAGAAACGCATGGGCGATGAAGGTCCTAAACGAATAAGATATAAAAAGCTGATTGCTGAATAAAAGATAAAAGGTGAAAGCTCTGTATTGAAGCTTTCACCTTTTTTAATTTTACTGATTTCCGAAATTCAACTGCTTCCTTCTAATTTTCAATTGCTGTTTCCGGCTCAATTTCTTCCTTTTTTCTCCTTCTTTTCACCGCCTGGTTGGCGTCGTTAATTATTTGAGCAACAGTTTGCGCCAATTCCCCATAAAGCTCTTTGTTTGCCTGCTGCATGGCTTTTAAATGCAGCACTATTTTATCGTTGATTATCGAAAGAACTTCTTTTTTTATATCCGTAGAGCATTGGGTAAGCCCATTTTGTGCTTTCTCTTCTTCCCAGGCAAAATGAGCTGTTTTAAAATCATTCTGATCTATTTGTAAACTGCCGATTACTTCGGCGCAACCCGATACCAAAGCAATATCAGCCTGGAGTGCAGGTGCCGAAAAATCTTCGAGTAAGGATTCTATCAGCGACGATTCAATGGTATAGCTTTCGTGGATTATCTTTATCCCATATTTAGAAAAAACAGCTTTTAAATTCTTAGCTGCCGCTTTCACAGCCGCATCGGGATTATGAATTGAGCCCAGTATCAAATAGTGCAAAGCCCTCACTTTGTCATCTCTTACAATATCTTTTTTATCGAGATTCGACTCCGTTTTGCTACATTTAATGGCCGTTCTTAACTCATTCGATTTTGTTTGCAGACCGGTAAAAATAGTAACCATATAAGTATCGATTTCCCAGCTTTGTTTCCGATAGGCCATCAGCAAACTATCGGCAGTTGTATTTACTTCGGTTGTTCTACTTTGAGGAATAAGTTTTGGTATCATCTTTTTGGATTTTGAGTTTGTTAATTAATGATTTTGATCGTTTTAGTATGAAATAATACTGGTCATAAATATGTTATTGATAATAAACTTACAAATATTTATTTAGAAGGAAAAAATATTTGCATCTTTTTATGACAAGCAATCTGATTTTTTTCAGATACAAATCGGCTTCACTGCACACTAATACTTTGCTTCCCCCTCCATGTCTTGCTTTACTCTTAAGTGTGCTGTGGGTAAACCTCCAAGCCTTCACTAATTGTTTTTTTGACTCGTGGGTAAACCTCCACGCCTGTTTTTTTGTTTTTTTGACTCATGGATAAACCTCCAAGGCTTCACTAATTGTTTTTTGGACTCGTGGATAAACCTCCAAGCCTGTCTTTTTGTTTTTTGGACTCATGGATAAACCTCCACGCCTGTTTTTTTTGTTTTTTGGACTCATGGGTAAATCTTTAAGCCATTTGAAAACTTTAGGCAATTTGCATTTAGACCTATACCTGCTATAGATCATTATTACCAGATAGGATTTACTGTTAAGTTTTGTTTGTATTAACTGGAAAGTATTTATTGTTATAAATAAGTTGAATCCAACTAAGTATAAAAGAGAGTATTTTGAGGCTATTATTACTAAGAAAATGAAATTTCATAAACCTAAAGAGCTTAAGAAGTACTGTGCAAAGAATCGCAGTTTATCTGACTTTGTTTCTGAACTAGAAGCTAAATTCTCGCAAGAAGATTAGTTTTTTATTTTTCAATCCTAAAAAAATACAATACCTACTATACAGAGGGAAGAGCCATATTGGTTTTCTTGCCTTTGTTTTTGTAATTTTTATTTGATCAGTGTAAGACAAATAGGCATAACGTACTTGATAAGATCTTTGAAGAAAGAAGTCAGTCTTTTTATATCATCGTACTAATTTCTTGTAAAATGTTAAGTTTTTAATCAGATTTCTTGGATTATCCGTAAAATTATGATAGGTTCATGGAGCAATATCCAAAAATGAAGCTATGCCCAGAAAAACGACAAAAAAAAGAACGAAAAAGAGAAATAATATATTTGCCTTTAAGGGGCAAGGTATTAGTACGGGAGGTCAAGCCGAATTTTTCGATAGATTTGAAAAATTAGCCGATATAGCTGGATGCAAAGATGCTTGCAAGCTCTTAAATAAGAGTAATCGAATGTTGATGTATCTTTTAAGAATTCATTTAACGCAGCCAAGAGTGGATAATGGGGAACCAATTGATAAGAAGCAGGCGAAAGTGTTGGCTATATTATTCCGAAGTTTAAGGGAGAAACGTGATATCGAATTGATTAAGGGAAGAGAAAAGATCTCAATAGGCGATGTATATGTTATTGATTGTTTTATTTACTTTATTCGTAAAGAAGATAGTGGTCTTGATTTGGAAGCATTCAATTCTGCTTTTAAACCTTTAATTGATGCATACGATGAACTAGAATCTCCCGAAGATCTCCTCTACGGGATGTACGACAATATACTGGCAATGCTAAATGTGATTGGTCGCGAAATGTTTAGTATTAAAACAGAATTTGTCCAGAAAAAACACCCCGTTAGCGGCGTGTTTCATATTGTAAAAGTGAAACATCATCGTCCGGTTAAAAGAAGTATTGCCATAGAAGGAAAACGAAGACCGATTATACAATTTGGCTGGCCCATAGCAAACGGTGGTATTTGGTATTTTAAGATTCAATCTGATGAAATAAAGGCGATTTATAAAGGAGAAAAGAAGGAGCTGGAGGTTTATATTCAATCTCATGCCATTATGAGATTTGAAGAACGAACAAAGCCACTTTCATTGCTGGCTTGCAGATTGTTTATGGCAAATGTGTTTCGGAATTTTAAGGTGGCTCATGTTAAGGATGGAAAAATATTTTTACCCCTGTATTATGGACATGTTAAGATTGGATATTTTGTTGCGGCTATTATTGATGAAAAAGTAATCATTAAAACGTTTCTATTTATAACACATCGATCTACTCCCGAGGGGCATCTTCTGGAAAAAGTTTCGGGTCTGGGAAAAAGGGATATTAGTTATTGGCGTTTCGATTCAGTAAGCTCCTTCCTTTCAAATCCTCCCGAAGATGATAGTTTGATTAAGAAAATTATGCAGGAAGCAGGAATACACCAACTCTTTGATTTAAAAAATGTAATCGCATTAAACTCAACCCCGAAAGATGTTGATTGGGCCGAAGTTGAAGAGTATATAGAAAATGGGCGTGAGGAACGACTGCAAATTCCGGAAGAAAAGTACGATGAAGAATACTGTTGAAAGCAGAAATGTTTGTTCGGGAAAGATTGAGGAATTGATACTTCAGCTTTCGTCGATGAATCCACAGGAGTGAAATGGATCGTGCCTTAGGTACAAAATGCAAGCGCTTTACCAGCCGATAAAAACAGAAGGGAAGAAGCCATATTGGTTTTCTTCCCTTTGTTTTTGTAAGTTTGAATTGTAAATTAAAATTCAATAATATGACACATTTTGCAACACCTGCCGATGAAAAAAACTGGGCAATGTTTTGTCATTTAGCCTCATTTACCGGAGCCATAATTCCTTTTGGCAATGTAATAGGTCCGCTTATTTTATGGTCGATGAAAAAAGACTATTCCGAATTGGTTGACCGCGAAGGGAAAAAGTCAATTAATTTTCAGATCTCCATGTCGATATACATTTTTGTATCAGCAATACTGGTTTTTACAGGCATTGGGATTTTATTGCTGATTGGGCTCGCTTTGCTAAATTTGATTTTTGTTATTTTGGCGATTGTAAAAACTTTAAATGGGGAAAATTATCAATATCCTCTGAGTATTAAATTTCTAAATTGAAAGAATGAACTCTTTTTCTATTTATAAGACAATCTACTATATTGGGATTGTCTTTATTGTTTTGGGAGGTATCCGATTAATAAATCATTTGTCGTATGGTGAAGTTTTATTTGCAGTTGGTATTCTACTGCATTCTTGGGTGCAGATAAAATTTTTGCTTTATAAAAGCATGAAAGAATGGTGGACTTTCGATTATTTAAAATTATCGGTTAACCTTTTATTTCTTATTTCAATATTTCTTCTGCTGGTGCTTGAGATGAAACTTTGGTATTATCCATTTGTATTAGGAATTCTTATCGATTTTTTTGCCAACATTCTTCGCCGAATAAAAAGAATATAGAATAAGTAGTCGTTCTATTTTGTAAGTCAGCTGCACATCTCCAAAGAATGCTGTGGTATCTGTCAAATAATTTGATAATTTTGTATCTCTAATAAAATAACCAAAAAAAAGATTTAAAATGGCTCAAAAACCGTCTATTCCTAAAGGGACGAGAGATTTCTCTCCTGTTGAAATGGTAAAGAGAAATTATATTTTTGATACCATAAAAGAGGTGTTTCAATTATATGGTTTTATGCCAATCGAAACACCATCAATGGAAAACCTTTCTACTCTTATGGGGAAATATGGAGAAGAAGGCGATAAACTATTGTTTAAAGTGTTGAATTCAGGTGATTTTTTATCTAAAATTGATGAAGATCAAATTCGCGAGAAGAATTCTCTAAAATTAACCACAAAAATAAGTGAAAAAGGACTGCGTTATGATCTAACCGTCCCTTTCGCACGATACGTTGTTCAGCATCGTAATGAGATCGATTTTCCATTTAAGCGTTATCAGATACAACCAGTTTGGAGAGCCGACAGACCTCAAAAAGGGCGCTATCGTGAATTTTTTCAATGTGATGTTGATGTAATTGGCAGCAATTCTCTTTTAAACGAGGTTGAGTTAATTCAGATTGTTGATCAGGTATACAAAAGACTTCAGTTGAACGTTGTTGTGAAGTTGAATAATCGAAAGATTTTAGCTGGAATTGCCGAGATTATTGGCGAGGCTGAAAGAATTGTGGACATCACTGTTGCAATTGATAAGCTGGATAAAATCGGTTTGGAAAATGTGAATAAAGAACTGGCCGACAAAGGAATTCCACAGGAAGCAATCGATACCCTTCAACCAATAATATTATTATCAGGTTCGAATTCGGAAAAGCTTGCCAAATTAAAAGAACTTCTTTCTACATCGGAAATTGGGATGAAAGGGATTGAAGAGTTGGAAACAGTTTTCACTTATTTATCGCAGCTTGATGTACAAACAGAAGTTGAATTGGATTTGACTTTGGCCAGAGGATTGAATTATTATACCGGAGCCATTTTTGAAGTGAAATCGAAAGATATGGAGTTTGGCAGTATCACCGGTGGTGGACGCTACGACGATTTAACCGGGATTTTTGGTTTACAAGATGTTTCGGGAGTTGGTATTTCTTTTGGTGCCGATCGTATTTACGATGTGCTCGAGCAAATGGGTAAATTCCCTACAAATACGGGAATTACAAGCAAAGTGTTGTTCATTAATTTTGGAGAAAAAGAGGAGGCTTTTTGTTTGCCAATCTTGGCGAAGTTAAGAGCAAACGGTATTAATTCGGAAATATACCCTGAATCTGCCAAAATGAAAAAGCAAATGACTTATGCCAACAATAAAAATATTCCTTTTGTGATTTTGGTTGGAGAATCGGAAGTTGAGGAAGCTGTTGTTAGTTTAAAGAATATGGAGAGCGGGGAGCAGGAAAAGCTGACTCCTGATCAGTTGATTGAAAGATTAGCTAAGATTTAATAGTTTTCCACATAGATATAAAAAGGGCTGTCAATTTGAAACTGACAGCCCTTTGTGTTTAATTTTGTTTTTCGTGTTGATGTTTTCCCCGTTCTTTTATTTGCCTTAAAAGCATGCCTTGAAATTGTCTTTCGGTATGATAAAGAGTAAGAATCTTTTTGGCTGGGAGGATCTTTTTATATTTTAGATGGTATTCTTTTTGAAGTAGTGCTTCCTTTAATTTAAACTCAATCAGTTCGTCACTGAGATTGCCCAACTCATTATCAGATAATTTTTCGGAGTTGTCGTGAAGTTTTTTGAAAAGAATTTTGGCTTGAGCTCTATTTTCTTTCTTCTTTTTTTCCAATTCATTATATAGTGGCCAAAACAATTGAGCTTCTTCAGGAGTTAATTCTAATTTTTGAGTAATGAAGGAGACTTTTTCAGCTTCAAATCGGTCACTCATATCACCATGCATTCCATGTCCTCTTTCCTGAGCAATGCCTGATAAACTAAAGCTAACAACAAGTGTTAATATGATTAAAATTTGTTTCATGTCTTGTTTATTATAAGTTCGCTAATAACGATTCTGAATCTATGTCAAAATCAGAAAGGTATTCAATTATTTCATCCGATGTAACTTCAGAGCTATCATCAGAGAACCAATCAAGTTCATTCATATTAGTACTTTTATTTTGTGTATCAATAGCAGTACTTTCTGTTTGTGAAAGCTGTTGGATTTTATAACCGGATGGAACAGAGTTGGTCAGTACAATTTTGGCAATAAAAACGATACCAATTACACTTGCAGCCATCCAGAAGTATGGTTTTAGTACTTGTAATAGTCTTTTATTTGGATTTTCTTCCGTTGTAATTCTTTCCTGAACCCGATCACTTAGATTTTCAAAGTAATTCTCGGGAACTTTAAATGGTTGATCGTTTTTCATGTTCGACAGATTATTCATGTTTCTTATAGTGTTTAGACTGTCAGAATAGTAATAGGTTTAATTTACACTTCGCTTAGTTTCAAAAAAGCCTCGATTTTTTTAACTGCATGATGATAAGAAGCTTTTAATGCTCCAACCGAAGTTTCTAAAATTTCAGACATCTCATCATATTTTAAATCATCGAAATATTTCATATTAAACACCAAGCGTTGTTTCTCAGGTAGCTGTAGTATCGCCTTTTGCAATTCCAATTGAGCTTTGTTTCCATCAAAATAGGGATCTGCTTCTAAATTCGCTAAAAGCATATCTTCAATTTCGCTATTGGCGTATCCTAAATGTTTTTTCTGCTTGTCCTTAAGATATGTTAAGGCTTCGTTTGTTGCAATTCGAAACATCCAGGTAAACAATTGGGAGTCGGATCTGAAATTCTGTAAGCCTTTCCATATTTTCACGAAAGTATTTTGCAAAACGTCATCAGAATCATCGTGTATAAGAACAATCTTTCTGATTTGCCAATATAATCTTTCTTG
Source organism: Labilibaculum sp. (assembly GCA_032125735.1). Taxonomy (GTDB): domain Bacteria; phylum Bacteroidota; class Bacteroidia; order Bacteroidales; family Marinifilaceae; genus Labilibaculum. The sequence continues at coordinate 25,000 of JAQBBZ010000266.1, read as the reverse complement.
GTATTTCTTCACCAAAAAAGAAAAAGCCTGACTTTGCGTATGCTTATCGCGAAAAAGTTCTAGTATTTCTTCGTCAGATTTGTTGTTCATCAATTTGCATTCAAGTAATGGATTTTAAAAATAGCTATTTCACATTTGTTATGCGTTAGGTAAGACTATTTTCTTTACAGAAGGTTTAATCTGAGATCAAAAAAAATCCGGAATCGCAATGATCCCGGATAATTTTTATATGCATTGTATCTTATTTTTGAAGAAGAGATAATGCTTCTTTTACAACATTTTCTGGAGTGTAACCGAATTTTTCATCCAAAACGTTAGCTGGAGCTGAATAACCAAAATGAACTAATCCAATTGATTTACCAAGATGGCCAACTAAGCCAAGAAGAGTTACCGGTAAACCTGCAGTTAATCCAAGAACAGGAATTCCAGCAGGAATTACCTCGTTTTGATATTCTGCAGATTGAGTTCTGAATAATCCTTCTGAAGGAACAGATACAATTTGTACTTTTAATCCTTTTTCAGCACGTAATATTTTAGCTCCTTCTACTAAAGTAGCTACTTCAGATCCACTTGCTAAAAGTATAATGTCAGGAGTTGTTTCAGGTTTCTCAACAATGTAAGCACCTTTTTGAGCTTGAAGAGCCTCCTGGTAACGATTTTTTTTAGATGGTAGTTTTGTGATGTTCTGACGAGAAAGAATCAAAGCTGTAGGAGTTTTTGTATTCTCCATTGCCATTTTCCAAGCTACAGTAGCTTCATCAGCATCAGCAGGGCGAAGAGCTAATAAACTCATTTGTCCGGAGTGATTTTTCAATTGCTCCAGTAAACGAATTTGAGCTTCTTGCTCAATTGGCTGATGAGTTGGTCCGTCCTCTCCAACACGGAAAGCATCGTGAGTCCAGATGTATTTTACAGGAACTTGCATTAACGCTGATAAACGCACTGCAGGTTTCATGTAATCAGAGAATACAAAGAAAGTTCCACAAGCAGCAATAACGCCACCGTGTAAAGCGATACCATTACAAATAGAAGCCATCGTTAATTCGGCAACACCTGCTTGCAGAAATGCTCCTGAGAAATCGCCTTTAGTAAGAGCTTTGGTATTTTTCAAGAAACCATCAGTTTTATCCGAGTTACTTAAATCTGCTGAAGACACAATCATGTTATCAACATTTTTAGCCAACTCACCCAAAACTACTGATGATGCAGAACGAGTTGCATCGCCTGATTTTTGAACAATTGCTTCGTAGTCAAGTTCTGGAGCTTCGTTGCTAAAGAACTTCTCTAGCTTAGCAGCTAATTCAGGATTTGCTTTTGCCCATTCCGCTTGTTCTGCTTTTTTAGCATCCGCAAATGCTTGTTTTTTCTTTAATACTTCAGCGTAATATTCTTTAACCTCAGGGAAAATTTGGAAAGGATTTTCTGGATTTCCACCTAAGTTTTCAATTGTTTTTTCGATTGAAGCACCTGCAGCGCCTAAGGGTTGTCCGTGAGTGGAAACCATGTTTTCGAAGCTACAGCCATCAATATCAACAGCACCTTTACCCATAAGGGTTTTTCCGATGATAAGAGTTGGTCTTTCGGTTTCTTTATTCGCAGCAACTAAGGCTTCACGAATTGCATTGGCATCATTACCACTAATTGAAATAACATTCCAGTTCCAAGCTTCATACTTTTTAGCCGTATTTTCACATGTAACTTCTTCAACTTTAGTTGAAAGTTGGATGTTATTAGAATCATAGAACATGATTAAATTGCTTAATCCTAAATTACCTGCAATTCGACCAGCTCCTTGAGCAATTTCTTCTTGAATTCCACCATCAGAAATGAAAGTGTAAATTTTGTGAGACATCCAGTCACCAAAACGTGCGGCTAAAAAACGCTCTGCAATTGCAGCACCAACAGCCATTGTGTGACCTTGTCCTAACGGACCAGAAGTGTTTTCTACACCTCTTGCAAAATCAACTTCAGGGTGACCAGGAGTTGGACTTCCCCATTGTCTGAAATTTGCAAGCTCTTCCATTGTATAATTTCCGATTAAGGAAAGAATGGAATACAACATTGGAGACATGTGACCTGGGTCAAGGAAAAATCGATCGCGATTAATCCAATTCATGTCAGTTGGGTCAAAATTTAAAAATTCAGAATAAAGAACGTTGATAAAATCGGCTCCGCCCATAGCACCACCTGGATGTCCAGATTTAGCTTTCTCTACCATAGCAGCTGATAGAATACGAACATTATTCGCAGCGATATCAGTTACTGTCAGATCCACTTGGTTTTTCATTTCTTTTAGATCCATTTTTAAAAATGAGATTTTAGATGATAAAAACTAGGTAAGGTTTTAATTAATGCATGCAAAGATATACAAAAATGCTTTTTAGTATCATGTAAACAAGTATAAATACCTTTTGAAATGCGGTTTTTTTTAATATTTAGAATATTGTAAATCAATAAGATTACAAGCGTACAGGGATTGATTTGCCGGATGTTATCTCAAAACTTGCTTTTCGGGAGCTTTGTGATAGATAGGCGCTCTTGTTTCTAAAAATTAAATGATAGGTTCCTGGTTGGAGTGTCAGGGTTGCTCTTAATGTCTCTTCTGGGATGTTGTAAATCCATTCTAATTTATCTCCTTTTTGAACGAACAAACTACAAGGGCCAGTTGTTGGTTTAAAGATAGTCACCAGTCCTGGTTGCGGTATTGTGATAGATGTAGTTTTGCTTTGATTAATTTCAACATCAGAAATTGAAATTCTAGGCAGACTTAAAACTTCTAAATTGTATTTTCCAGTCAGATATTTCGTTACCTCGTTAGGTGTTTGAATATTAATAATTTCTTTATTTTTTCTGATAAGAATTTGTAAATCTTTGTACATGGTTGTTCTTGGGCATTCAATTTTCAGCATTCCTTGAGGAGCATCAAATCCAATTGACGAGTGTTTGCCTGCAATAATTTTTATGCCATCGCGATGCAATTCTGGTATCGTATGAATTGTGATATTGTAGGTAAGTAACGGATCCAGAAATAAAGTATCAGGATTTCCTTTTGCATTCATCGTATGCATAAATTGATATCTTACTTTACCCGAAACAGAGTTGTAGAATGTCATGGGAACGTCGGTTTCCGTAGGAGAACCATTGGCATCAATTAAATTTATTTGCGCCGAAGTTTTGTTCAAAACTTGAGAGATTACATACTCCAAAGTTCCCCCGAAGCGTTCTTCTTTTTTTACTTCAATATAATTACCTATGCATTCGAAGCTGCTTTTAAAATCAACATCAAGACCAATTCCAATAATAAATGGTTTTAAATAGATTCCTTTTTTTTGCAGCTCCAATGATACTGCACAAGGATCACCATCGCAAGCTTCAACACCATCTGTAATAAGAATAATTACATTTCGGGTAAGATCATTTACATCAGGAAAATCATTCGCTGCAAGTTCTAATGAGTGAGCAATTGGAGTCGTTCCTTTTGGAGTGATATATCGTAAGGTTTGTCTTATTTCACCAGCATTACCAGGTTTAAAAGGCACCTCTAATTTGGTGTCGTTGCAATCCTGTGGAGGTACAACGCTTTGATGACCATATACCCTTAAGGCCATTTCAACATTGTTTTCATATTCCAAACTATCAATCATTTGAATCAAAAATTTACGGGCAATATTAATTTTTTTTGATTCTTCCCAGTATCCATTCATGCTTTGAGAAGCATCGAAAATAAATAATATTCGAGTTTTCTCATGTTTTTCTTGCGATACTTGAGAAAAAGCCAATTTTGAACACAAAAGTGTTAACAGAAAGATTGTAAAGTATTTAAGATATGATTTCAATAGTAAGTAGTTATTTTGATTAGTAAGTAAAGATAGGAAATGCGTTAAAGAATTAAAATCGATCGTTCTTATAATTTTAGTTTAATTTACAGATATTATTAGTTTTGATAACTAAATTAGATTTTATTTCTCCTGCTAATGGACTTATTTTAGATATCTAATATGTGTACTTGCCGTATCTATTAATCTTTCAACTTTCGACAGGTCATCTTTAACCTGCAAAAGCATAATTTGTGAAGAAATGTCAGAGGAGGTTTTAAACAGGTCAATGGCTAATTGTAATTTATCCTTGGCTTTTATCAATCTGTAAAAATTTAGGGAATCTATTTCTCCATCAAAACTTTTCATATTTCTAGCGTATCGATAATATTCGATGGCAAGATTGAATTTATTGTTTGGGTTTGTTCGGTAAATTTCTTGAGCCGTTTTTAATCTTTGATTGGCTGTAGACATTTGTTTGAATTGAATTAATGTGTCAGTATAGTTGTAGTCTGCAGGAGCACTATTCATATATTTCTTGATAGGTTCTTCCCCAGCATTGAATATTTGTATTGAAATTGGTGTGTTTAAAAATTGCCACATTGGAATAATTGGTAAATGGCTTACTATGAACTCCTCAGGAGGAACCATAAAAAACTCATTTGTTTTACTCTTAATTCCAGAATGATGGAGTATTGCATTGGCCCAACTTAAATCGAAAAAGCACCATTTATCATTTATTTTAACAACGTTCCACGAATGAGTTGCACGATCTTGTAAAGCGCCATTCTTTGTAATATATCCTCCTATGGTATAAGATTCCATTCCAGAATAAGTGCAGAAAAATTGAAACAACTTTGAAAATCCTTCACAAACAGCTTTCCCTTTTTGTAAAACGCATATGGGAGATGAGCAGTTGTTTGAACCCATATAAAATAAGAGATTCGGATCGAACAGTAATTCTACCTGATCTTCATATTTGATATTTGTAATAATCCACATGTAAAAGGCCCGAATTTTGTCTTCATCAGTCTCTGCCGATGAAACTAAATAATCGTGCAGGAAAACAATATTATTGGATAGACTATCGGGTGTTCTTCTTACGTGTCGGTCGATATTTCCATATTTACCGAATGTTGGCTCTTGAGCTTGCACCAACTCAATAGAAACCAAGCTTAAAAAAATAATGATCGCCAGCTTTATGTACATGCTAATTTTCCTATGCTTAAAGCTAATAAAAATCTAAGTAGGGCTCTAGATGATTCTTATTCTTTAACATTTATTTAGGAGATAAAACCTTAAAATTGGCACAACGAAAATTAAAATGTACTTTTGCACAGATTTTTAAAAATAGAATAGAAGCAAATCATATAATATATAAATAGCCATGGCTTTACAGTGTGGAATTGTAGGATTACCAAATGTTGGAAAATCCACCTTATTTAATTGTTTGTCGAATGCAAAAGCGCAATCGGCAAATTTCCCTTTTTGTACCATCGAACCTAATATCGGTGTAATTACCATTCCTGATGATCGTTTAATTAGATTGACAGAATTGGTAAATCCGCAAAGAGTTCAGCCTTCGGTAATGGAAATTGTAGATATTGCGGGATTGGTAAAAGGAGCAAGTAAAGGAGAAGGTTTGGGAAATAAATTCCTTTCAAACATTCGTGAGACTAATGCTATTATACATGTTTTACGTTGTTTTGAGGATGATAATATTGTTCATGTTGATGGTTCTGTTAATCCAATTCGAGATAAAGAGACTATTGATATTGAATTGCAATTGAAGGATTTAGAAACTGTTGAATCCAGATTACAAAAGTCGGCTAAGATGGCTAAAGTTGGTAAAAATCCTGACGCGGTTCGTTTAACTGATGTATTAGAAAGATACAAGGCAACTTTAGAGCAAGGTAAGTCGGCTCGTGAAGTTGAATTAAGTGAAGCTGATGAAAAAGTAACTGCTGATCTTCATTTGCTAACAACAAAACCAATACTATACGTTTGTAATGTTGATGAAGCTTCTGTACAAAATGGCAATGCTTATGTTGATGCTGTTCGCGAAGCGGTTAAGGGAGAGAATGCCGAAGTAATTGTTGTAGGCGCAGGTATTGAAGCAGATATTGCCGAGCTGGAAACTTACGAAGAAAAGCAAATGTTTTTGGAAGATTTAGGTCTTAAGGAACCAGGTGTGAATAAATTAATTAAGGCAGCATTTAGATTACTTAAACTTGAAACCTACTTTACTGCAGGAGTTAAAGAGGTAAGATCATGGACATATCCTAAAGGAGCTAAAGCGCCACAAGCTGCAGGTGTAATTCATACCGATTTTGAGAAAGGATTTATTCGTGCTGAAGTAATTAAGTTCGCTGATTTTTCAACTCTAGGTTCAGAAGCTGCTTGTAAGGAAGCTGGTAAAATGAATGTTGAAGGAAAAGAATATGTAGTTCAGGATGGTGATATTATGCACTTCCGATTTAATGTGTAATCGAATTATTTTATAGTATATAGATGGCTGTTCAATTTGAACGGCCATTTTTTTTGAGTTATTTATATAGATCAAGATTAGTATATTTGTCATTGGTAAGGATTTTTTAACTACTAATTATTCATTATTAATTAATATCGCATGCTTCGTACAGTTTTATTGGTAGGAATGGGAGGTTTTTTGGGAAGTGTTTCTCGATTTCTGGTTGGACAAGGTCTTCATCGCTATTTTGATACCATTTTCCCGATTGGAACCATGACCGTAAATATTGTCGGCAGCTTTATTATTGGAGTAGTGTATTCATTGGCGGAACGAGATAATTTGGTGAGTCCGGAAATGAGGATGTTTTTAGCGGTAGGCTTTTGTGGCGGCTTCACAACTTTTTCCTCTTTTGCTTTCGATAATCTCAATCTTTTAAAAGACAGTGGATTTTTGTATCTTTCTATATATGTCGCCGGAAGTGTGTTTTTAGGATTGCTTGCAGTCTACTTCGGTACACAAATACATAAACTATTCTAAACTCAAATTTATTATGAAACTGAAAGGCAAAGCCAAGTTACTTCGTGTATTTGTTGGGGAAGCCGATCGGGTTTATCAAAGGCCACTTTATGAGGCAATAGTTTATGGTGCAAAAAAATATGGTTTAGCTGGCGCAACGGTTCATCGGGGAATCATGTCTTACGGAGCAAACTCAAGAATCCATTCTTCAAAAATTTTCACTTTATCAGATGATTTACCAATCATTATTGAGTTGGTTGATTCAGAAGAAAAAATTAACGGTTTTCTTCATATTATAGAACTGTTAATTGAAAAATCGGGTGGTGGAGGAATGATTACTATGGAACAAGTCGATGTAATTCGATATCAGCCTCAGAATAAGTAATTGTTTAAATATCTGTTTAATCGATAAATGTTAAAGATCCTGTAAATTCAAAATCAATTTCCGTTTAATCAATTCGAATCCATTATATTTGTGGCGAATTATTAATAACCACAACGAGACTGATAATGAGTAAAAGATTCGGAACCCTATTATTTGCAGTATTATTATTTACGGTACAATTTTCAATTGCACAAAGTACACGAAAAATTCCATCAGAAAAACCGAAACTTGTAGTAGGTATTGTTGTAGATCATTTACGAGCAGACTATTTTTTCCGTTATTCTAATTTGCTTGGAGATGGAGGATTCAAACGATTAATGAATCAGGGAACCTATTGCAAAAACACGAAGTTTAGTTATTTGTATTCTCAAACAGGACCCGATCATGCTTCTATATTCACAGGTACACCTCCAGCTTTTCATGGTATTATTTCCAATGGATGGTACAATCGTTTATCAGGCGAATTAGAACTAGCAAAAGAAGATAAGGAAACCAAATTTGTTGGAATTGAATCAAAAGAGAAGGGGAGCTCTCCGAAAAAGATGCTTGCATCAACTTTAGGAGATGAGCTTAAGTTATTTAATTCTCGCTCGAGAGTGATTGGTGTTGCTTTAAATTGCGAATCAGCTATGTTTTCTGCTGGTCATGCTGCTGATGGAGCTTATTGGATGGATGATCTTTCAGGTAAATTTATTACGTCATCCTATTATCAGGATACCTTGTACAATTGGGTAAAGGTATTTAACGAGAAAAAGTTTGCTGATTTTTATTTGAATCGTGTTTGGACAGCTTTTGATGGAGGAAATGAGGCAAGTGTATCCGATAAATTACGAGGGAAAGTTGGTTTGAATAATGGGTTTTTCTATGATTTAAATAAGGAAAAGAAGGATCATGGATATAAAGCAATTAAAACAACTCCTTTCGGTAATATGTTGGTAAAGGATTTTGCTATTTCTGCAATTATTAATGAGAATTTAGGAAAGGATGATGCTGCTGATTTTTTATCTGTAACCTTTTCTTGTTTGGATGAGAAACATCGGGAATTATCTCCTTTTGCTCCTGAAATGCTTGATAATTTTATTCGATTAGATCAAGAACTGGAACATTTTCTTTCGTTTTTAGATGAACAGATCGGAATGGAAAATGTGTTGGTCTTTGTAACTGCAGATCAATCTGCGAATTATACTCCAGAGAATCTAAGGAAACAAAACATACCAAACGGTTACTTTAGTTCCTACAATGCAATCTCTTTATTAAAGTCCTATTTCAATATATTGTATGGGAATGGAGAATGGATTTTGGGATATGATTCTCAACAGGTTTATTTAAATCATCAGTTGATTGAAGATTCGAAGATGTCAATTACAGATCTGCAGGTGAAAGCCGTTGATTTTTTGATTCAATTTTCGGGCGTGGCAACAACTACAACTGCAAACAGTTTGGTGAAATCTAATTATTCACATGGAATATTGCAAAAAGTACAACGCTCTTTTAATCAGAAACGATCAGGTGATGTAATGCTTACTTTGGAGCCAGGATGGATGCATAAAATAAAAGATGAACGCGATCAAATAGCACAATACTCTTATACCAATCAGGTTCCATTATTTTGGTATGGATGGAAAATAAAGAGATCTACAATTTCACGATCAATTGGTATTGAAGATATTGTTCCTACAATTTCAAATTTCTTGAATATCTCAATTCCTTCTGGTTGCGATGGAAATCCAATCGAAGAGTTGGCGAATTAGAAAAAGATTATCTTTAAAAAAACAACGCCAGTGGTACTTGATTATTCAATTGCTGTTGGCGTTTCTTTATAGGAGTAAACAAGGAGATGATTTTCGAATTGCAGATATTGAAATGTGTAGGTTTCAGAAAAATCGGTTCTGCAAACCTGACCAAAGAAGTTAGAGTCGCCCGAAGAAAAAGGAGAGATCTTTAATTCATCAATTAAATGAACATCTTTTTTTCCATACATTTTAATCAGACATTCCTTAGCGCACCAATGTTGATATAGGTGTAAAATCTTATTCTCATCATCAATATTTTCCAATTCTTCTTCTGAAAGGAATCGACTCGCAATTCTGTTAACCCGATCCGATAAGTATTCCATATCCAAAGCTACGGAGTGATTGTCTCCAAGTAGAATACCAACGTATGCTTTTGTGTGAGATATACTAATGTTTAAGTCTGAGTTGATAAGATGAGGCTTGCCATGTTCATCATTATCGATCTGAACATTTTGTCCTAAAGTAAGTTGCACCAAGCAACGGGTTGCCACAAATTCAATTTTACGTGATTGACTTCCAAATGAGTCAAGTCTGGCTAATTCATTTGGAGTTAAACTCACATTCCGTAGAAGCTCATCTAAAGGTTCAGTGGTATTCCAGACAATCAGTCTGCAGAAATCATTAATTTGTATTTGTTCGCAAATAGGCATGAATCACGATATTAACTTATTTCCATTTCAAGCTTTCCATCAGTCTAATGATGTCTTTATCGATAAATTGAATTACTGGCGATAAAGAATCTTGATTAGGATGTTCCCGAAAATACAATGCACCTCTTAGGAAATGTTTCGTGCTATCCGTTGCTACAAATTGAACTGATGATGCAGCATTACCTTTTATTCGGTAGATCATTCCGTATACTTTTTCCTTATCATTAATGTATACCTGCTCAGCAATAGCATCTGCTACAATGGAATGTTTGTATGCTAATTTTCTGGAATCTTCGAGATATTCTTCCAGATTGTTATCTACATTTTTATAACTAAGGTGAATGGTTGCCCGATATTCGGGATATTGAATATTAAGCCAATATTTTTCAGCCCCTTTGCTTGCGTCCTTTTCGATTTTAGCCGTCGATAAAAGATCAAAACTGTATGGGGAATCGGTATTCCAATTCTGATATTCTTTCTCAGGGAATTCAATTCGGTAATATGCTTTCGGTTTTGGAGTATATTTCTTTTTACACGAAATAGGTGCCAAAGCGATAAGAATAAAAAGGAGAGTAGAAACAGTTCGATACAAATTCATAAATTATGGATGTAGATGCAAACGACCCTTAGGATCATTTGCATGTTTATTGAGACGAAATTACTTTTTCGTAGAGATTTTAGGTAATATAAAACGAATTTTTTTAATTCGTCGATTATCAACGGCTTCCACAATAAAGCGATAGTTTTTAAATATAAATTCTTCTTTTTTCTGTGGAATTTCACCTTTCATCTCAAGAAGTAAACCAGCTAAGGTTTCTGCATCACCTTTTATCGTATCGAAAATATCCGAATTGAGTTCTGTAATTTTAAAAAAATCGTTGAGTGATGTTTTCCCTTCAAATAGGTAGGAGCCATCTTCTTCTTTTGTAAAAGTAGGTTTACTGTCATCCGATTCATCGGTAATATCCCCAACTATTTCTTCAATGATATCTTCCATTGTAATAATTCCTGAGGTGCCTCCATACTCATCAACAACAATTGCTATATGATTTTTATGAGTCTGAAATTCTTCAAGAAGATCATTTATTTTTTTTGTTTCAGGCACGTAATAGGGAGGGCGAATAATCGATTGCCAACGGAAAGTATTTGGTTTGTGATGATGAGGAAGCAAATCTTTCACATATAAAATCCCTTTTATATTGTCAAAACTCCCATCATAAACAGGAATGCGTGAAAACCCCGATTCGATAATAACCGATTTTAATTTACTAAAGCTAGTTCTAAGGTCAATGGCTATGGCATCCATTCTGGATATCATTATTTCTTCAACGTTGATATTCCCAAATTTTACGATTCCTTCCAGAATTTCCATTTCTTCAGATATTTCGTCAGCAGTTAGTTCCAATGCTTGCGAAAGATCATCCATCGAGAAATTCTGTTTTTTAGAAACACCTTTGTTAACGATCGATGTCGATTTAATAAGTACGATAGAAAGAGGAAGGAATAATTTCTCCAAATAAAATAATGGATAAGCCACAAATTTTGAAAAGCTTACTGAAGTTTGAGTTGCATATACCTTGGGGATTATTTCACCAAAAAGTAATAGTAAGAATGTGATAACAACGACCTGAACCACGAAGCCTAGGGTGGGAGCATTCGAAAAATCTACTAACGAATTGGTAATAAAGCTGGATAAGATTACAATTCCAATGTTTACAAAATTATTGCCAATTAATATGGTCGCAAGTAATTTTTCAGGATTGCTTAATAGTTTTAAAAGTTTTTTGTTTTTTGGACTCTCTTCATTTCCAAGATCGTTAATGTTTTGGGGTGAAAGGGAGAAAAGGGCTACTTCTGATCCGGAAATTACGGCCGAACAAAATAAAAGGAGTACCATTATAAGCAGACTTATAATGGTACTTATATTTATAGCATGAAAAGCAATATCAGTATTGCTTAAAAAAAGTTTCGTAAATTCTTCTGTTTCCAATTTTGTATTAAATTAGTTTCTAATAGGATGTCTAGAATGGAAGATCATCCGTTTCATCAATTGCGGGTGATTCAGATGTTGTGTGTTGAGCAACTTCATGATTTGCCTGAGGTTCATTACCACCCTCTGCTTTACGGCCTAACATTTGCATGCTGGTACCAAAAATTTCAGTTGTATACCTTTTTACACCATCTTTATCTTCCCAGTTCCGTGTTCTAATTTGACCTTCAATGTAAATTTGCATGCCTTTTTTAATGTAAGTTTCTGCAATTTCGGCTAGTTTACGCCACAATACAATATTGTGCCACTCTGTTTGTGTAACTTTTTCACCATTTTTGTTACTGTATGTTTCGCTGGTAGCAAGGGAGAAATTACAAACGGCAACACCATTATCAAGATATTTCACCTCAGGATCTTTGCCTACGTTTCCAACAAGAATTACTTTGTTTACTGACATATTTAAGTTTTTTTAAAATTTAACAATAGTTTAAAGATACAAACTTAATTCGACATCATAATAATATTATTAGTTATTTTTGATGATCGCATTTAAATGATCTTCAATTAGTTTAGGGAATGGATATTCTGTTATTTCTGGATAGTTGATGACCTGATATCCGTATTTACTACTCAGTTTATCGATATCCATTTCGATGTGAATAAAAGTTGTGTGTAAGCTTTGATGGCTTAATTTATGAACCACATTTTCGGATACTGAGTGAATAACCAATTTTTTGTTCCCAAATAACTCTTTCCATTCAAAAGTTTGTAACAATTCATTTGTTGAAATTGGTTTATCGCATTCAATCAAAGGATATTGGAACAAGTTCTCCCATATGTCTTTTTTTATTCTTTTTTCGATTAAAAATCGACTTTTACAAGATAGAAACAAATAGTAAAAATATCGATTTTTAGTCTTAATTTGTTTCGATTTAATAGGTAATTGATCAACTTGTGCATTATTATATGCGTAGCAGTTCGAACGAAGCGGACAAATATCACATTTCGGATTACGAGGAATGCATTGCAGAGCTCCGAATTCAATAATTGCTTGATTGTAAATCTCTGGTTGAGCATTTCCCATTGTTTCGCTTGCGATATTTTGAAAGTATTTTTTCCCCTCAGTACTATCAGTTGCTTTATTAATGCCATATATTCTTGACAATACTCTATAAACGTTTCCATCAACTGCTGCATGTGGCAGATTGAAGGCAAATGAAGCAATCGCGGCAGCAGTATATGAACCAATCCCTTTTAATTTAAGAATCTCTTTATAAGAGTCTGGAAAAACACCATTATATTCAGTGTGAATTATTTTTGCTGTTGCATGTAAATTTCTAGCGCGAGAATAATAGCCTAATCCTTGCCAAAGTTTTAATACTTCTTGTTCTTTGGCTTTTGCTAAATCCGAAATTGTTGGGAATTGCACTAAAAAGCGATAAAAATAATCAATTGCAGTAGCAACTCTAGTCTGCTGAAGCATGATTTCTGATATCCATATTTGATATGGATCTTTTGTTTCTCGCCATGGTAAGTCACGTTTATTCTGCAAATACCAGCTTATGATTTGGTTATTAAGCATCTCGAAATTATTTGTCTTGATATATTTTTTTCAAATTTGGGGAAAATTAATTGTATTCGATTTCATTAATAGCTAGAAATCATATATATTTGCATTCTGATTTGAGAAAATGATGATGTAAATAATTGATAATTAAAGATTTTTTAAGAGATGACTAAAGCAGATATTGTTAACGAGATTTCTAAAAACACAGGAATTGAGAAAATTACAGTACAAAAAACTGTTGAAGCTTTCATGGATACTATCAAAGGTTCTTTGGTAAAAGGCAAAAATGTGTATTTGAGAGGTTTCGGGAGTTTTATCGTTAAGAAAAGAGCAGAGAAAACTGCAAGAAACATTTCTAAAAACACAACAATTATTATTGCTGAGCACTTTATACCAGCTTTTAAACCAGCTAAAACATTCGTTAGTAAAGTTAAGACTAACGTAAAGTAGACTTAGATTGTAATTAATTAAAAATATTGAAGATATGCCAAGCGGAAAGAAAAGAAAAAGACATAAGATGGCTACGCACAAGCGTAAGAAAAGATTAAGAAAAAACCGTCATAAGAAAAAGAAATAAATTCTTTTGAATTGATTGTTTGTAGAAACAAAATAAATAAACCTAAAGAACTTTTTAGTACTTTAGGTTTATCTATTTGTAAGAACTGATTATCTTTAATTAAAAATAAGAGAAAATAGTAGTGAGTAACGAGCTAGTAATTGATGTAACCCCTAACGAAATTGTAATTGCTTTACTAAGCAATAAACAACTGATTGAGTTAACCAGAGAAAAAAATAATCTTCAGTTTGCTGTTGGTGATATTTATCTGGGAAAAGTGAAAAAGATAATGCCGGGATTAAATGCTGCATTTGTTGATGTAGGATATGAGAAGGATGCTTTTTTACATTATTTGGATTTGGGCCATCAATTTAGATCTCTTAATAAGTTCTTACAACAAGCTTTAGCAAAAAATGGTCGTAACCTTTCCATTTCTAAAATGAAATTGGAACCGGATATCGACAAGAATGGTAAAATGTCTGATACTGTAAAGTCTGGACAACACATACTCGTTCAGGTTGCTAAAGAACCAATTTCGACTAAAGGCCCCAGATTGTGTTCCGAAATTTCTATTGCAGGAAGAAATCTGGTTTTAATGCCATTCTCAGACAAAGTTTCAATTTCTCAAAAGATTAGTTCTACAGAGGAAAAACTACGACTAAAGCAACTTCTTCAAAGTATTAAGCCTAAAAACTATGGCGTAATAGTTCGTACGGTTGCCGAAGGAAAAAGGGTGGCTGAGCTTGATAAGGAACTAAGATCTCTTGTTGAAAAATGGGAAGACAGTTTTGAGCACATAAGAGATTTAAATCCTCCTAAATTGGTATTGGGTGAAATGGATAGAACAACTGCCATTTTGCGTGATATCTTGAATTCTTCATTTGAGAATATCTATATTAATGATGCCAATGCAGCAAAGGATATTAAAAACTACATTGCAAGTATCGCTCCGGAGAAATCAAAAATTGTAAAGCATATTACCGGTGATATACCTATTTTTGATCAGTTAGGTATCGATAAACAAATTAAAGCTTCTTTTGGAAAAACTGTTTCCTTTAAGAATGGTGCTTACTTAATTATTGAACATACTGAAGCTTTTCATGTTGTTGATGTAAATAGTGGGAATCGTTCAAAAGCAGGAAATGATCAAGAATCCAGTGCTTTAGAAGTGAATTTAGCTGCAGCAGAGGAAATTGCCCGTCAACTTCGCTTGCGCGATATGGGTGGAATTATTGTGGTTGATTTTATTGATATGCACTCTGCCGAAAACCGTCAGAAAGTTTTCGATAAGATGAAAGAAATAATGGCATTGGATCGTACGAAGCATAACATTTTGCCATTGAGTAAATTTGGTTTAATGCAGATTACTCGTCAACGTGTACGTCCCGAAATGAATGTTGAGATTCAGGAGACTTGTCCAACTTGTTTTGGATCTGGAAAAATAACCCCTTCAGTATTACTTACCGATCAGATAGAGCAAGCACTTAAGCGTGTTGTTGATCAGCAAGATGATAAGAAACTGACCTTAAAAGTACACCCTTTTGTTGCAGCATATATCAACAAAGGAATTTGGAAAACACTACGTAGAAAATGGCAGTCGGAATTAGGCATAAAACTTTCTGTACGTGAAATTTCTTCCTACGATATGTTGGTTTTTAGATTCTTCGATAGAAATAATCAGGAAATTGAATTAATGTAATTAAGTTGAGGAAATTCTAAATCTGAGAATTTTCGAAACTTTGTTATCATTTTGTTAAAGGCTTTGTTAAGGTGCTTTATAATACTAATTTTATGCGTTAAAGCAACTAAATTAAAGCACATGAAACAAAAACTTCTTATTTTATTCCTTGGAGTTTTCCTTAACAGCCTCATGACCGTTCATGCACAAATTCGTGAAACGGTATCCTGGGATTTTTCAACAGAGCAACTTTCGGACAATGAAATTAATTTGGTTTTTACAGCCAAAATTGACCATGAATGGCACCTGTATTCCCAACATTTTCCTGATGGGGGCCCAATTCGATTTAGCACAACTTTTACTGAGTCGGATAAGTACGAATTAATTGGAGATTTGGAAGAGATCACCAAACCAAAATCCGAATACGATGACATTTTCGAAATGGAGATTCAGTATTTTGTGGGTGAGGCAATTCTGAAACAAAAAGTCAAATTGCTATCCGAAGCCCCATTTTCTGTTGAGGGGGAAATGGAATATCAAACTTGTCGCGAAGGCGAGTGTGTGATGTTTACACCAGATTTTGAATTTAAAATAAATGCAGGAAAAAAAGCGGCTTCTATTGAGTCAACTGCGCCCCTAAAAGAGAAAATAAATCCGATGAAGAATCCTCGAAAGGAATATACTTCATTGTGGTCTTTGTTCTTCATTTCTTTTTCTTTCGGATTAATTGCTCTTCTTACCCCCTGTGTTTTCCCGATGATTCCGATGACAGTTTCCTTCTTTATGCACAGTTCGGAAAACAGACGAAAAGCAATTTTCAATGCTGTTGTTTATGGTATTTCAATTATCGGAATTTATACCATCATAGGAACCATTGTAGCCGTAACTTTAGGTCCAAGTTTTGCCAATTGGCTGAGTACTCATTGGATTCCTAATGTGCTTTTCTTTATAATATTCTTGTTTTTTGCTTTTTCATTTTTTGGAATGTTCGAGATAACTATGCCTAGTTGGATTGTAAACAAATCGGTCTCCAATGAAGATAAAGGTGGAATTGCAGGTTCCTTTTTTATGGCTTTCACATTGGTGTTGGTTTCATTTTCGTGTACCGGACCTATTGTAGGATCTATTTTGGTTCAATCGGCTGGAGGAGCAGTTTTGGAGCCTATTGTTGGAATGTTTGGATTCTCTCTCGCTTTCGCACTTCCATTTACCTTGTTCGCAATATTTCCATCGTGGTTAAATAATTTGCCAAAATCTGGAGGATGGTTGAATTCTGTAAAAGTGATTTTAGGCTTTTTGGAATTAGCTTTGGGATTAAAATTTTTAAGTATTGCCGATCAAACTTATCATTGGGGACTTTTAGATCGTGAGATTTACCTTGGAATTTGGATTGTAATTTTCACCCTTATGGGATTCTATTTGTTGGGTAAATTAAAGTTTAGTCATGATAGTGATATTAAATTTGTATCTGTACCTCGTTTAATGTTGGCGATTGCTTCGTTTTCATTTGTAGTTTATATGATTCCAGGAATGTTTGGCGCTCCTCTAAAAGCAATCTCTGGATACTTACCACCGCAAACAACTCAGGATTTTGATATTTCAGCTATTGTTCGTGACCAATCTGGGTCTGCCAATAAGAATGAGCTTTGTGAAGCTCCTAAGTATGCCGAAAAGCTTCATTTACCACACGGTTTAAAAGGGTATTTCGATTTTGAACAAGGATTAGCTTGCGCAAAAGAGCAAAACAAACCAATTTTTATTGATTTTACGGGACACGGATGTGTGAATTGTCGTGAAATGGAAGCAAATGTTTGGTCTGATCCACGTGTACAGAAAATTTTAAGAGAAGATTATGTGATTATCGCTTTGTATGTGGATGACAAGCAAACATTGCCTGAATCAGATTGGATTACTTCAAGTTACGATGGTAAGGTGAAAAAGACTTTAGGTAAGAAATATGCTGATTTTCAGATTACCCGTTTTGGAGTAAATGCACAACCGTATTATGTACTTTTAGATAAAGCGGAAGACACCTTGGTTGAACCTAGAGCGTACGATTTGAATGCTGATGCATTTGTTGAATTTCTTGAAAACGGCAAAAAGGAATTTAAAAATAGATAAAATTTTTAGACACAGGTTAAAGAGGCCGGGATGAGTAATCATTCCGGCCTCTGTTGTTTGAATAGCAATTCAATATTTATATTCATTATGGAGAGTAGCATGTAATATGAATGAAAAGAATGCCTATTTTTAAAGGTTTGCCTGTTGAAAAAATAGAAATTAGGTGAGCCGCATTGATCTAAAGAAAATTAAATAAAACGTATGAAGAAATACGATGTGATTATTGTTGGAGCCGGCCCTGCTGGTATCTTTTGTGCTTATGAATTAGTAATGAACAGAGATGATTTAAACATTTTAATCCTTGAAAAAGGAAGAGGAATGGATAAGAGGAATTGCCCAAAACATACCAATGGAGGAAAATGTGTGCATTGTAAGCCCTGTAGTATTACAACAGGATGGGCTGGAGCAGGTGCATTTTCCGATGGGAAACTTTCACTATCACCCGAAGTTGGAGGAACTTTACCCGAATATTTAGGAATTGAGGAAACGATCAATTTAATTAAATATACTGATGATGTGTATTTAGAATTTGGTGCATCTTCTGAAATTCATGGCGAAACACTAACGCTGGAAATGGAAAAGATCCGAAAAAAAGCTATTGAGGCAAATTTAAAATTGGTGCATTGTCCTGTACGTCATTTAGGAACTGAGAAAGCACAGGAATTGTATAAAAAATTATACGATTTTGTGATCGAACGAGGTGTTGAAGTTCACTTTAACAGTGCCGTGGAAAATTTAATCTTAGAAGGAGATAAAATCAAAGGAGTTAAAAATGGGACGGGCGATTATTTCGCCGATTTAGTATTGGTGTCTGTTGGTCGTGATGGAGCAGATTGGTTGATGAAGGAGTGCAGTAAGGAAAGTATCTCGACGGAAGTAGGAGTTGTAGACATAGGGGTACGATTAGAGTGTAGAAATGAGGTGATGAAGGATATTAATGACAACTTTTACGAAGCTAAACTAGTACATTATACGAAGACTTTCGATGATAAAGTAAGGACTTTTTGCTCAAACCCCGGTGGATTTGTTTCATCGGAATACTACGATGATAACTTGGCTGTGGTAAATGGACATAGTTTTAAAGATTTGAAGAGTGACAACACGAACTTTGCTTTATTGGTATCGCAGAAGTTTACAGAGCCTTTTAAAGCGCCTATTGAATATGGTAAACACATTGCCCGTTTGGCGAATATGCTTACAAATAATCAAATAATGGTACAGCGATTTGGGGACTTGCTAAGAGGTCGAAGAACCACCACTAGCCGATTGTTTAGAAATAACATTATACCAACCTTAAAAGATGCAGTACCCGGAGATTTAAGCTTAGTTTTGCCACATAGAATATTGAAAGATATTGAAGAGATGATTTTGGCATTGGATAAGGTAACACCAGGCTTGGCATCAGATGAAACCTTGCTGTATGGTGTTGAGGTAAAATTCTACAGCAATATTACCAAAGTGGATAAGGGGTTTCAGTCAACATCAGTTGAAAATCTTTATTTGGGTGGTGATGGAGCAGGGATCACAAGAGGTTTAATGCAGGCTTCGGTAAATGGTGTTGTGATTGCCCGGGAGTTCCTGAAGAAATTATAATTGGTTATTTTTTGTTGGTTGCTGATGCATTTGTTATCAGCAATCAACAGAATCCTTTTTTTTAGTGGGAATTATCCTGAGATTGAGGCAGGTAAAAACTAAACACACTTCCTTCGTTTGGGGTACTTTCAACAGTTACCCAGCCGTCTAGTTTTTGAACAATTCGTTTCACGATTGATAATCCTAAGCCATGGCCTTTCACAAGCCCGACTCCTAATTTTTGCGGATCGACAAAAATGATATCGCATTGTCTCTCATTAAGTCCCATCCCATTGTCTTTAACCCAGAATTTATTGTAACCATCTTCAGCTTTTGAGCTTCCAATTTCGATACTTGGAGGAGTTCCACCATACTTAATCGCATTTCGAATATAGTTGTACCAAACTTCTTCTACCCAAGGTCCGTAACCAACCGAAAGCTCAAAATTGGGGGATATTGATATATTTGCTATACTTTTTTCAGATTTGGAAATTCGGTTAACAGCTTCGTCAATAATATCCTTCATTACGAGCTGGCTTTTAACAATTTCATCTTTTTTAAGACTCGAGAAAAGTAGCATTTCCCGAATAATGCTGTTCATTTTAAATCCACTGGAAACAATAATGTCTAAAAAGGAATTGCGTTTCTCTTCGCTCATTTCATGGTCATCGAGAATCAGCTGACTAAACCCGACGATACTATTTAATTGGGAGTCTAACTCATGAGCAATTGTGTGAGCAAATGCATCCAATTCAATATTTCGTATTTTAAGTTCGTTCTCAGCCTTTACCCGGGCCGAGATATCGGTAATAAAAGCTACACCAAGTAGTTCCTTGTCTGTATTGATATAGCTCAAACTAATTTCAAGTGAAAAAACAGATCCGTTTTTTTTTATTCCGGATAATTTTGAATTAGCATGTCCCATGGGACGAGCTTTTGGAGCAGAAAAATAATTTAGTAGATGGGTTTTGTGCTGCTCTTTATGTTTGTTTGGAATTAGTTTTTCAATTGATTGGCCGATCAGTTCATTGCTTTGGTATCCGAATAATTGATTTGTTGTTTTATTTATCAGTAATATTTCACCAGCCTTATTAATAAATATTACGCCCTCCGACATGGACTCTATCAATGAGTGAACAGAAATGTTATTTTTGAAAATATCTGAAAAATCCATCATCCTTGTTCTTATTAATCCATACTTTTCAAATGTTCGTTATCAAACAGGAGTTTGAAAAGGCTGGAATCATTTGACAGGTCATACTAAAAGTATCAAATAATGACGGATAATCAAATCTTTAACTATTAAAATATAGTGGTTTGGATAACTATTTTTGTGTAGAATCTCTTATGATCAATCTACTTGACAGATTGATCGTTTTGGGGTCTAATAAATTGTTTTCTAGAATTCTTTGAAAGAGTCTTTCCGTTGCAATTTTCCCTATTTCCAATCCCATTGGATCAATTGTGGTAAGTGGTGGGTTATACATTTGACTGAATGTATTTTCACAAAATCCAATTACTGCAAGATCGGCAGGCACATTAATTTTTTTAGAGTAAACTACTTTCATTATGCCTGACATGGTAAGATCACTAATTGCTAAAATGGCATCGGGTTTTTCTTTCAGTTCGAAAAGTTTATGAGTTTCTCGTTCAGTTTCATTAGTTGATTGACCAGAGATAATGTATTGCTCCTTAAAGGGGATATTGTATTTTTCTAATGCCTTTTTATATCCTTCCAAACGATTACTACTAATCAGTAAGTTTGGGTTGCCTAAACAAATGGCAATTTTTTTTCGTCCAATTTGTATCAAGTGTTCAACAGCTTTAAAAGCACCAGAAACATCATCAACAAGCACCATGTCTGCGGGTATGTTTTTAGGGATTCTGTCGAAAAAAACAATTGGAGTATTTGCTTCAAGTAGATTTGTAAAATGACTCAAATCCGTAGTGTTCTTTGAAACAGATGCCAAGATTCCTTCCACATTATTACTCATTAAAATATCCAAGTTGTTTTTTTCTCTTTCGTAAGATTCATTGGATTGAAGAATCATTAAATTATAACCTCTTTTATTTACCTCATGTTCTATTCCTTCTATAATCGAAGGAAAAAAGAAAGGAGAAATATGCGGTACAATTAGACCAATTACATTACTTTTTTTATTGCGGAATGACATTGCAACAGCATTAGGTTTGTAGTTTAATTGCTGAGCAAGCAAATTAACAGCCTCTTTGGTGCTTTTACCGATATCTGGATGATCTTTAAGGGCTCTGCTAACTGTTGACTTTGAAACCCCGAGAAGTTTGGCGATATCGATTATTGTAATGGGCTTATTTGTCATGAGTGATAAATTTTATTATTTGGCTTTTCGTAATCGTTTTCGATTTTTTTTCAAAAACTTATTAACAACAACCGGTTGCGCCACCGGTTGCGCTAGTAAAGCTCTGTATATCAGCGTTGTGCGTATTGGTTTCTTTGTCGAAAACCTCTATGTTTACATTATTATTCTTAGCTAAGATAACGATTGCAAAAAAATAAAACGAATCAACTAACTACTATTTCTTTGAAATACCTTCAGGTGTAACAGTGAGTAAAGTATATATTACATCCCAGATGTTTCAAGCGCAATAGACCAAAAATTAAATTTATGAAACGAAAGATTCTTTTGACGTTTGCTAATCTAATTCTGTTTATAGGATTGATTAATGCGCAAACAGGGATTTTAAAAGGAACCGTTACAGATAAGCTTTATGAGGAACCTTTAATTGGAGCATCTGTGGTTATTAAAGGAACAACGAATGGTACTATTTCTAATATTGATGGGACTTATCAGTTGGAAAATATTGAAGCAGGGACCTATACTATTGTGGCCTCTTTTATTGGTTACTCGAAAGTAGAAAAAGAAGTTATTATTTTGGCAGACCAAGAAATTACTCTTGATTTTGATTTGTCTGCAGATTTAATTGGTCTGGATCAAGTTACTGTAACTGGTGTTGTGAATCAAAAATCAAATATTGAATCGAGTGTTGCATTAACAACTCTAAAACCAAAATTTGTTGAGGTTTTTGGAGCTGCAACTACTGCTGAATTGTTTAAAGCAATTCCTGGAATTCGTTCTGAATCTTCGGGAGGAGAAGGAAATGCGAATATAGCTGTTCGTGGTATTCCAATTGCTTCAGGAGGTTCAAAATTTTTACAAATTTATGAAGATGGTTTGCCGGTAATGCAGTTTGGAGATATCTCTTTTGGGAATGCAGATATTTTTGTGAGAGCAGACAGAACAATTGGTCGTATTGAAGCTATTAAAGGAGGTAGTGCATCAACTTTCGCTAGTAATTCGCCTGCAGGAATCATTAACTTTATCAGTAAGAACGGTGCAGTTGAAGGTGGTAGTATTGGAATGACCATGGGACTTGATTATAAATCACACAGAACAGATTTTGAGTATGGAGCTCCCATTGGAAATGGACTCCGCTTTCATGTTGGTGGATTTTTCCGTGAAGGAGAAGGTCCTCGAAATCCTGGATATACAGGTAATAGTGGAGGGCAGATAAAAGCGAATATCACCAAAGAATTTGAAAAAGGATATGTTCGATTGTATTTTAAAGTTTTGGATGATAAGTCAATTTCATACATGCCAATGCCTGTGAAAGTAACAGGAACTAAATCAGCCCCTAATTACAAATCAATTCCAGGTTTTGATTTGACCAATAGTTCTCTTCAAAATTCAGGTTTCATGCATGTGTTAAGCGTGGATGCTAATGGAAACAGTAGAACTAGTAATATTAGTGATGGAATGCATCCTGTTTCGAAAGTTGTGGGAGGTGACTTCTCCTTCGATATTGGTGATGGATGGCAACTAAAAGAAAAATTTCGTTATGCCAACAATCACGGTTCATTTACAACCCCATTTCCAGCACAGGTTGGAGAAGCAAATGACATTGCTGAAAGTATTGCAGGTGCAGGATACAGTTTAAGCTATGCGAATGGTAAGAATGCTGGTGTTGCCTTGAGTGAGTCACAAATCAATGGTTTAAATAACAATGGATTGCTGATGAGAACGATCCTTATGGATGTGGAAATGAACGATCTAAGTAATTTTACAAATGATTTCTACTTATCTAAATCGTTTGATAAAGTAGATTTTACAGCAGGTTATTATAAAGCACAGCAAAAAATTGGAATGACTTGGTTGTGGCAAGAGTTCCTTACTGATATAAGTTCTGATGGTGCAAGATTAATGAATATCGCAAGTGCAGATAATTCATACTACAGCAGTAATGGTTTAACTGCGCATGGCGTTCCATTCTGGGGAAATTGTTGTACTCGTGGATACGACATGACTTATGATATTGATGCTGTTTATGCAAATGTTGGTGTTGAGGTTACTGATCAATTAAATATTGAAGGTAGTATTCGTTACGATATGGGTGATGTAACAGGTCACTATTTGTCAAATTATCAGGCAGCAATTGATGTTGATAATAACGGAAGCATAACTCCAGTTGAAGAGAGTGTTAGCGTTTTGGATAATGCAAATCCAATGCCTGTTGATTACGATTACAACTATGTTTCTTACTCTTTGGGAGCTAATTATAAAATTAGTGATGATCAGGCTGTTTATACCCGTTATAGTAAAGGTGGCAGAGCAAATGCCGATCGTTTGTTATATTCTCCATTTATAACTCCTGAAGGAGGAACTGTTGACGGACTGGATGCTGATGAAATCAAGCAATTCGAGTTGGGATACAAATACAAGTCTCCATCATTAGCAATGATTATAACCGGATTTTATACTGATATTTCGGAACAGAACGAAGAGTTTGGGAAAATCATCAATAAAGAATTTACAACTTATGGTGTTGAATTCGAAGGAGTTTATCAAAAATCAAATTTCAATGTGTCTTTTGGAGCAACCTATACTAAAGCTGAAATCGACAAGAGTTTAAATCCTGATGAAAAAGGAAATACGCCACGAAGAGTACCTGATTTATTGTACAATATTACTCCATCTTACGATTTCAACAAAGGCAAAACGTCTATTGGCTTTAGTTTGATAGGAACAACAGAAGTATATGCTCAGGATGATAATGGTATTGTATTACCAGGATATGCTTATGTGAATGCTTATGCCAGTCAGAATATTACCAAAGGTTTAGCGATTCGTGCAAATGTAAACAACTTGTTTAATACGCTTGGATTTACCGAAATGGAAGGAGATTCTTTTGTTGAAAATACTACAAATTATATGCGAGCAAGACCAATTACTGGTAGAGCTTCTACTCTTAGTATTACTTATACATTTTAGCAGCTAGATTAGAAAAGAAGGTGAACGGGGGAGGTTTAATTCTCCTCCGAAACACCTAAAGTATGTCTAAAAAAATCAAAGAATAGTTAAAAATAAAATTATGAAGGGTGATGTTATTGTATTGGAAGAACACCATATAAAGGTTGCAGGAATAATTGCTCCTAGCTTGGTTGATAAAATTAAAAATAAGGGAAAACGATATACAATTACCGTAGCTGGGGAATCGGGAAGTGGGAAATCCGAAACAGGAAAAGCCATTGCTGATGAGTTGGAAAAGGAAGGAATAAAATCGGTATTACTTGGACAGGATGATTATTTTGTTCTTCCTCCAAAATCGAATGATGCAAAAAGAAGAGAAGATCCGGAATGGTTAGGGCCTCATGTTGAGGTGAAAATGGATTTGATGGATCAAAACTTACAAGATGCGATTGATGGTAAAAATGAAATTGTAAAACCTCTGATTGATTATGACAAAAACAGTGTTGAGGATGAGGTAATTAGTTTGGAAGGAATCCAGGTTGTGATTGCTGAAGGAACTTATACCAGTTTATTGAAAAATGTGGACACCAAGGTTTTTATTG
>JAQBBZ010000265.1:0-6649 GCA_032125735.1 Labilibaculum sp. | reverse complement strand
AGAGTTATTGGATGAAAGTTGTGAATCAACAATCTTCCATCCTTTTTCGATAGAGGGCATATTCTGAAAATCGAAACCCAGAGTAGACGGCTCAATTACTTTTTTACCATTGAATAATACCTCGTAAGTGGCTTGTCCTTCCACCATACTGAATTGAACGCCAATTTTTCCATCGGGCGATTCAACATTCGTGACTTGTTTGCCATTGGAACAGGATGCCAATATCATTGCAAAACCGGCAATCAGGCAAAGAATTGATTTACTTTTCATAGTTGAATGAAGCTAAAGATTAGTATTAATTAAGTTTAAACTATAGTTAATTCCTATAAGTTCCGAATAATTCTTAAAGTAAGTGGAGAAAACAGAAAATAACTAAATACTAATTGAAAATATAGATGGATTTCAGCATCCTACAACACGAACTACCTCATTTAATAAGGTTTACGCAAACAATCTTCCTTGAGGAATATAGATGATATAAAGATGAACTAATGAGACAAACCGACTTTATCTCTATGAGAGTCTCCCGCATATGAATTTTGTTGAGGATGTCCAAAATGTTAAATTTCATTGTCATTCTGAGCTTGTCGAAGAATCTTTAATTTTGAATAACAGATGTTTCGACTTCGCTCAACATGACACTCTCCAATGAGACTAAGCAATCTCTTTAGGCACCCAAAATCTTCGCTTGAGATTACAACTTCTTTTAAAATAAGTTGTAATCCTTAAACCGGATAGGTTCTTACTTTTTATTGGCAAAAAGTAAGCAAAAGCCCACCGCGCAGAAAAAACACTAAAAATTATTCCTTTTCGCTAAAACCCAGAACTCGTCCTTTTAGGCATCTAGATTTGCTGATCCTGAATCTTCGGAATTCAAGCCTAACGTTCCTTAAACAAGCTGGGTTTCTTAACGCTACATTTCCATAATTTTCTTCACGCTCTTTTTTCTGATGCGGATTCCGGATCATCGTAAAGATTTGATTGTTTTGAAAGAAAAGAATAAAGTAAAACCAATTCTTAAAAAGATGAGCTAAACAGACTTTATCTCCATGATTTTTTCATCAAAAACTTCATTAGGAAAAGTTGAACGATTTCGAATCTTAGTCTTGTAGGTATAAATCGTGTTTACCGAAAAATTAAGAATACTGGCAATTTTCTCATTGTCGTTTATCCCTAATCGTATTAAAGCAAAAATCCGTAAATCGGTATTTAAACACTGAGAATCTTTTAAAATGAGGCGATCCTTTTCTTCAAAAAGGAGATTAAATCGATTTACGAAATCAGGAAACAATTTCAGGAAAATCCGATCGAAATCTTCGAATAAATTCTCGCGTTCCTTTTTAGAATTGTATTGTTTCAACTCCTGTTCTATCGCATCGTATTGCTTAGTGATTAGCTGGCGGGAAATGGCTTTTTTCATCCCCTCCAATTTTTCGATAAACTGCGAGCTGAAATTAAAATAGTACCCAACATACTCTTCCTTAATTTTACTCACTTCACGAAGCAGTTCATTCAACTGTTGAAGATTGCTATTACTCTCCAAAATCTCCTTACGGGCTTTTTTCAATTCCTTAACCTGACGGTAAATAATGATGGAAAAAGAAATTAACAGCAAGGCCAAAAGAGATACGATTATGGAAATAGTAGAGATAATCTTTTTTTCCTTTTCTACTCTATTTAAAACAGCAGCTTCAATATCAGGTCGAATGAATGATATTTCCAGCTGTCGGGCATTACTCCCATAAAATACCGCATCTTTTTGAGCTTCGGTAATAAACTTATTTGCTTTCTCTAAATCTCCATCGTAAAAAAGAAGTTCGGCCAATACCTTTGCAGCCAAAGTCTCTTTTGTGGTAGACTGAATATCACCAATAACGGCTTTTAAAAGATGGTATTTTGCTTTTTCTTTTTCCTGTAGTTTTAAATAGGAAATTCCAACTACACAATTGGTAATCGCAGTCTGATGAGGGGTTAAATCATCCTTATTCAGTAAGGATGTGCAATATTTTCGAACATCGTAACTTGCGTTATTATTTTGACTTTTTAAAGCCAAAGCAAGAATATATTCGAAAGAATCAGGATCACCCTCCTCTACAATTTTCTTCACATATGAATTTCCGGTTTCCCGGTATTTGGGCGCATAATATCCCCAACGGGAATTGGATAAATCGTAATAGGCACGATAAGCTACAGAATAAAAATCAATGCGCTTTTTTTGATCCAAGACCATCGGATCAATGGTCTGAATGCTGTCTATGGTTTCCTTGTATAATCCCCGGAGCAGAAGAATCAGGGAAATATTGGTTTTGGCTTCAGCAATTTTAACTGCATCCTTTAAACGATAGGCCGTTTTCAATGCCAAATTCCCATAATGAAAAGCCGAATCGTAAACAAAATACTCGTATTCTTTGGTCAATTTCACCAACAACCTGTACTCATCGGTTTTTCGATTCTCAAAATTAGAATGCTGCAGGGAATCTGTCAGTAAGGCTATTTTGTTCTTTTTTACCTGAACAATACTGTCTTTACTTTTAAGGTATCGATTTGCCTCGGCAAATTGAAATGCAAGGGAATCATTTTGTCCGAAAGATTTCAGGCTTAGTAAAACAAAAAACGTTAGAATGATACTTCTGTACATGCTTATTGGATCTAGGTTTGCTGAACAACGAGTAAAAGTAAGATTAATATTTTCTGCAGCAAAAAAGCCCTATCAAATTGACAGGGCTCAGTTAAACTTATTATCTAAATATTATAATCCACTAAAATCGACACCTTCAAACATCATACTTGGTGTTTGCCACGCACGATCAGTTATTGGATCGTTACCAATCGCAATCAGATGATTCCAAATCTCTTTATGATTTCCGGTAATGTTCATGCCTGATACAGGATGAAGTATTTCTCCTTTTTTAACATAGAAACCCTCTACTCCAACCGAAAAATCACCCGTTGCAGGATTGGAATTACCACCGTTAAAACCAGTTACCAAAATACCTTCATTCATAT
Source organism: Labilibaculum sp. (assembly GCA_032125735.1). Taxonomy (GTDB): domain Bacteria; phylum Bacteroidota; class Bacteroidia; order Bacteroidales; family Marinifilaceae; genus Labilibaculum. The sequence goes on along the minus strand of JAQBBZ010000265.1, from coordinate 3,643 downwards.
CTTTGGTCAAGGCTGATAAGTCTTTATCTCCCAGTTCAAAAATCAAATTAGATGACGAGCCTGTAGTTGGTTTCATATCTAACTTTTTACCGTAATAATCGTCAACATAATAAGTCTGGAGTATACCATTCTCTATTACCGTCATTTTACGAGAAGCCAAACCATCATCATCATACAATCGTGAGTTACGTCCTAATTCAATAAATGGATTATCGGTAATACTCAATAAATCAGAAGCAATTTTTTGGCCAATTTTTCCTTCTAAAAAGGATCTTTTTTGCTGAAGGTTATAGCCATACATGGGTTGAAGCAGAGAACTTAATACACGGCCTACGGATCTGTTTTCAATCAGCATTTCCATTTTTCCCGATTGAATCGTCTTGGCTCCAATTTTCTTTAAAGCTCTTTCAACGGCATATTTCCCAACCCCCTTCGCCCGATAACTGATCCCAAAATCGTGCGGCATTATAATGATAATCACTTGGGCGACTATCTCCGCCATTTATAGATGCACTTGCATCAATAGAATAGGAAGTTGATTCTTTGAACCCCTCAACGCCATTACTCAGCACTAAATAACTACGGTACGATCCATCACTATAAGATCCGGAAACGCTGATAATCCGTTCATCCACACCTGTCGTTTCAGCCTCAACCTGCATTGCCAAATCAATTTTCTGACGAGGATCAATTGAATCATAACTGGAATCAAATAATTTCAGATCCTTTTCGGTTCCATCATAACAAAGATGACGATCTGGTAAAGAACGATATTGATCTTCGGCTAAATAATCCGTACCCAGAATAGCCTCCTTGATAAATTTTTCAAGATCTTTCCTATCCAATCGATTCGTGGAATGTGTAGAGTATTTCCCGTTCACATAAAGCTTTAAACTTAATCCACTTTGAATCGATTCCTGTATTTTTTCTATTTTCTGTTTTCTCACTTCAACCTCCGATTCTTTAGAATCATAAACTGAAACTGAAACTTCTTTTGCGCCATTTTCTGTGGCATATTTGGAAGCCCATTGGGCCAATTCCATTTTTTTATTGTCTTTCATCGAAACTTCTTTTTAATTGATTACAAGTAAACTCTAATGCATACTTAAGCATTAATACCACCAACAGTAAGCTGTGCTACTTTAACCGTTGGCAATCCCATAGATACAGGAACCGCTTGTCCCCCCTTACCACAAGTTCCAGTTCCACAATCAATTTTAAGGTCGTTACCTACCATTGAGATTTGACGAAGAGCTTCCGGCCCGTTACCAATCAGATTTACATCTTTTATCGGTTGGGTTAGTTTACCATTTTCAATTAAATAACCCGATTTCACATAGAAAGTAAAATCTCCTGCTCCAATATTCACTTCTCCATTTGTAAATGTATCCACATAAATTCCATCCTTAACACTGGCAATAATATCTTCTTTGCTATGAGGTCCGGCTTCCATATATGTATTTCTCATGCGGGGAATTGGTGCAAAACGGAAAGATTCCCTACGACCATTTCCTGTTGGTGCCACATTGTAATGTTTTGCACTAATTCTGTCGTGCAGATAACTGGTTAACACACCATTTTCAACCATTTTTGTTTTCTGGGTAAGGATTCCCTCATCGTCAATATTCAGAGTTCCTCTATAATTTGGATTGGTTCCATCATCAATAATAGTCACAAAATCTTCTCCTACCTTTTGCCCCATTTTATCGCTAAAGATTGAAGTTTCCTTCCGATTAAAATCAGCTTCGAATGCGTGCCCCATAGCCTCATGCAATAGAATCCCAGCGCCTCCGGCAGCCAAAACTACCTCCATTTGTCCTGCTTTCGGTTTTACGGCTTCAAATTGTTTATTGGCGCCTTCAACTACTTCCTTAGCTATTTCATCCATTAGCTCCTCGTTCAAATATTCATATCCGATTCTCATGGAGCGTGATGCAAAGAAATCTTCCCGCCGATCTCCTTTTTCCATCACGCAAACAGCAATAAAACTTACCATCGGGCGATAGTCATAACTTACGACCCCTTCCGAATTAGCAAAAAGGATATAAGAAGAACTGTCGTTGAGATAAACCTGAACCTTAGCTACTTTATCATCCAAATTGAACACCTTATCGTTCAATTTCTGGAGATATGGTATTTTTTCCTTGATAGATACATCCTCCCAGGAAGTCTTCAATTTACAAAACTCCGGATGTACTCTTTCCTGCAAATTAATAGGTGGATAGTCCTTGTTTTCATTTGCAATACTTGCTGCAGTTTTGGCTACTTTTTTCATGGCATCCAAAGAAATCTCTTCTGAGAAAGCATAACCGGTCTGATCTCCTTTTAAAACGCGCACGCCTACTCCATAATCGATATTAGATCCCGCACGATTTACCTGCTTGTCTTGAAGTCCGACATAGTTTGAAAGAGAATGTTCGAAATACAGATCACAATAATCGCCTCCTCTTGATAATGCTTCAGCCATAACTTTTTGAAGCATTTCTCTGTTCACATTAAAATGAGCGTAATACTCCTCTAAGCCCGATTGTTCGGTAATCCGATTACATCCCATGCTTAAGAATGAGGGCAAAATTGCCATTCCCGCTAGAGAGAAAGATCCTGTTCGGATAAACTCTCTTCTTGAAAAATCATTGTTCATATAAAAGTTTTTTAGGGTTTGGGTTTTCTTGGAATTCTTTGGTGACGAAAAAGTTAAGACTTTTTATGATCAGAACAAAACCCTATTTGTGAAAATCTCAAATAAACAGACAAAATCCTGAAGTTGAACAATGCAGGAAAGCTTCATAAACTTTCAAGCTTTTAAAAAAAGCGATCATCAATTACTGACAATCGCTTTTTTACAGTCGTGCTGATCCGACGACTGCTAGTCCGGGTATCGGACTAAATAGTAGTCATATACCATTTCACAGGTATGTTTACATTTATTTGATCGATAAGCATATGGGTAAAGCCTGAAAAAATGGTTTTTTGGTCAATGCACAAATGTGCAAAGCATGAAAATTGATTTTTTGGTCAATGCACAAATGTGCAAAGCATGAAAAATTAGTTTTTTGGTCAATGCACAAATGTGCAAAGCATGAAATATTGGTTTTTTGATCAATACCTAAATAGGTAAAGCAAAAAATGACATTTCGAAAAAACTAAATGGGTAAAGCAGAGAACTAAATTTTAAATAAAAACACTAAGAATATTTTAATTTCAGTTGGCTAAAGCCAAACTGCAACAGATAAAAAACACAAAGCATTTACTGATGTCAGTAGAAAATCAAAGTGTTTATTCCTCTTTTTTTCAGGCAACTGATAATAGAAAATAGAAATGATTGAAGGAGTTGAAGCGAATGCAAAACATCTATTGCAGTTGCTTTTAAGCAACTGATAACATGAAGTGAATAGATAGGCTTTAGCCACATAGATTAAAGACTGATTAGTAGTTGATTTTATAATGCCAAGATGCTAAAACAGCACTAAGCAAATAGAAAAAACGGCTCTCCTATTGGCCCTTTACCAAAATAGGAAAGCTTTTTTTGTGCAATTACTCAAATCCCTGCAAGTTGGCAACTTTGACAGGCTGAATCTTTGTTTCGATTTGCTACTTTAGTGCGCATAATATTACCCTATATGGCTAGGGAAATACACTTTTA
>JAQBBZ010000264.1:0-3671 GCA_032125735.1 Labilibaculum sp. | reverse complement strand
TCTCATTTCAATTAAATCCTCAGCAATAATTAATTTTGCATCGGTAGCTTCCTGAATTTGCTCAATGGTGAACACTGGATTGATCTCTTTCAAAAGAATTCCTTCAGGAACGATATCCATAACACCCATTTCTGTGATAATCATGTTTACCTGACCAGCTGCAGTTAAAGGAAGATTGCAATCCTTCATGATTTTGTGACTTCCACGTGCAGTATGCTCCATGGCAAGAATCACACGCTTCGCTCCAACGATCAAATCCATAGCTCCTCCCATTCCTGGAGTCATTTTACCTGGAATAATCCAGTTTGCCAAATTTCCTTTTTCATCTACCTGAAGAGCTCCCAAAATAGTAACATCCACATGACCACCTCTAATGATTCCAAAAGAAACCGAACTATCGAAACTGCTGGCACCTTTTTTACAAGTGATGAATCCGCCCCCAGCATTCACAAAATCAGGATCTTCTTCTCCTTCGGTAGGAGCAGCACCCATACCCAACAATCCGTTCTCCGATTGCAAAATCACATTCACACTTTCGGGAACATAATTCGGGATAATTGTAGGCAAGCCAATCCCAAGATTTACTACATCACCATCGTGTAGCTCAAGAGCGGCTCTCTTTGCAATTACCTCTCTAATTTCATTTTTATCCATGTCTTTTGAGTAATAAGTAGTTAGATATCAGTAACTAGTTTTTAGATTTTAGTAACTAGTTCGACTAGCTACTAAGTACTAACGACTCGGTACTATTTATTTATTCTTCTGCTCAATTCCTGTGCTGCGTATGATGCTACATCATCGGCATATTTGTTCATGCCAAAACCTGCATCGTAACCTAATTCTTTTGCCAGTTCATGAGAAATTCGTGGCCCTCCGCAAATCAAAATTACCTTTTCGCGTAATCCTTCCGCTTCCATTAATTCAACAAGGTCAACAAGGTTTTTAATGTGAACATCTTTTTGAGTTACTGTTTGAGATACCAAAAGAACATCTGCCTTGAATTCTATTGCTTTCGCGATAAACTCTTCGTTTGGCACCTGACTTCCCATGTTTAAAGCTTCCATCATTTCGTAACGCTCCAAGCCATAATGTCCGGCAAAACCTTTCATGTTCATAATCGCATCAATACCAACAGTATGTGCATCGCTACCTGTACTCGCTCCAAGAACACGAATTTGGCGACCAATGTTTTCTTTAATAAAATCATCAGTTTCGTGCATATCCATAGCCGTTGCTTCTACTTTAGGAACAGTAATTCCTGTAAAATCTACCGTATGAACGCAGTTGCCATAGCAATTGAAAAATGTAAAACCTTTCATTAACTCTTGAACATACACTACCTGCGGATTTTCAAAACCCATTTTTCTCATCATTTGCTTGGCAGCTTCAATTGCCTCATCGCCTTTGGCTACTGGCAAAGTAAAACTAACCTGAGTTTTACCATCGTTCATGGTATCACCGTAAGGCTTGATCTTAGTTAGATCAAGTGTTTTATCAAATTCGTTGGAATCGGTTGAATATAGACCTCCACTCATTTTTTTATCTCCTTTATATTTTATTGAATCAAGAAGTTATCTTAGTTGAGCTTTTTAACACCCCTCTAAATCCCCCCTGAAAGGGGGACTCTCCAGCTCCAAAAACTTATTTTTCTTGGAACTTTCTACTTGATACTTATAATTACTTTTTATGCAATAATTCAATAAATGGATTGAAGTAATTGCTTCCTTTTTCCACAACTCCAGCCAAACCTTTACCTCCATTTTTCGGACGTTTGATATCCGCAAAAATTCCTTTCTCAAGTGCAGTAAACAATCCTTCTTTTTCGATTTTCTCAACCAATTCAGTTGCGTCATCAAGAACTTTTGCTGCACGCGAACGAATAATTCCACCTTCTTTAAATTCCATCTCGTCGCCAATACTCTTCATATTGTTGAAGATGTATTTTGCATTCTCAATAGAAAGATATCTATCGGACATGAAAGGTGTGTGAATTGCTTCAGTAAGCATTCCTAACAACTGAATTCCTTGTCCTGTCCAAATTGAAATTTGATTGAATAATGCATCCTGAACGTGACCTTTAAATACATTTCCAGTCATAAATTTTGTTGGAGGCATATATTTAAGAGGCGCTTTCGGAAAAATTTCTCTGATCATTTGCGCTTGCGCCAACTCATAAAGGAAACCATTTTCCAAATCAGGAGTCATCTCAAAAGCATGCCCCAATCCCATTTGCTCCTCAGGAATACCTGCAACCAAAGCCAACTGTTCATTAATAAAATCAGAAGCCAACACAGTATGAGCCTCATCAAATGCATCAGCAGTTGTTAGGTAATTATCTTCTCCAGTGTTAATAATTACACCGGCAAAACCATTCAATAATCTTGAGAAGTACTGATCAACGATAGTACGTTGCATGTTGATATCGCGGAAAAGAATTCCGTACAATGCATCATTCAACATCACGTCCAAACCTTCAATTGCGCCCATAGCCGCAATTTCGGGCATGCACAAACCAGAGCAGTAATTACACAAACGAATGTAACGACCTTCCTCTTCACCCACCTTATCCAAGGCGGTACGCATAATGCGGAAGTTTTCCTGAGTTGCAACAGTTCCCCCAAAACCTTCAGTTGTAGCACCGTATGGAACGTAATCCAACAAACTTTGTCCGGTTGTACGAATTACCGCAATAATATCGGCACCCTGACGAGCAGCCGCTTCAGCCTGAACAACATCTTCATAGATATTTCCAGTAGCCACAATCACATACAAATAAGGTTTATTGCCTTCTCCAATTGTATTCAGATAGTTATCTCTTTTCGCTTTGCGATCTATAATCACCTGAATACTTTTCATCACAAAAGGTTGAATTGCTTTGTGAATTTCTTCAGTTGAATGAACAGGAATCGTTGTCAAATCCAATTCTCCGACAGCGATTTTCTCTGCAATTTCTTGTGGATTTAAACCTGTTTCCAAAACAGCATTCCCCAAAAAGAACATTATTCCTTCGCTCAAAACTCCTTTTTCCTGAAGTTCATCAATAACAACATTTGGTAGTGGTACCTCGTTGATATCAACTCCATCGATTCCCAAAAGACGACACAAAGTACGCTCAACTGCAACAGTTGAGTAGTTCTCTACGAATTTCTGAACATCGTCTGCAATTCGCTTCGACACCTCTTTTGCGTGTCCAACTTTTTCAAAGTCAAGACCTAGTTTACTCCTCATCATTTCGTCCTAATTATGATTTAAGAATTACGAATTATAAATCAAGAAACTGTATTACACAATTCATCATTTATAATTAATAACTCATAATTTGTTCTTACTATTTAATTGGTTCTGCGCCCGTTCAATTATCTCTTTATCGATCCCCAATAAAGAAGCAATTCGAAGCGCTTCATGAGGAACTTCCCCTTCAAGATCCTCCACCAATGAATAATCCATATAACTGTTTATATTTTTGTGGGTGATCACATTTGCACCCAAATCCTTATCCAAACCTTTCACACGAAGTTTTCTGAATTTATATTTCAATCCACTATAGTGAGTCGTAATTACACTTCTTATATTTCCTTGATAAAAAATATCAGCTACGGCATTCACAATTGCCAAGCCTTCAACCGGATTTGTTGTGCGAGCCAATTCATCGATTAAAATCAAAACCTGAT
>JAQBBZ010000263.1:0-12899 GCA_032125735.1 Labilibaculum sp. | reverse complement strand
GGATCATTCGAATCGATTAGTCTTTCCATTCACGCCAAAGTCTTTATCAGTCAGGAAAATTCTACCTCTGTAAAAATAAAGGGTGATGCCGATGATTTAGAAGAAATTATTACTGAAGTTGAAGATGGAACTTTAAAAATCAAACGCAAAAAAAATAAGTCCTGGGGTTGGAACGATTCATTTAAAAATATTGAGGTGTATATTTCTTCATCGCAGATAAAGAATTTAAGCATTTCCGGCTCGGGTGATATGGTATCCAAAAGCCCAATAAAAACTTCGAATGCAAAATATGCAATCAGCGGAAGCGGCAATATCTTTATTGAAGACTTATCGGCAGAAAATGTTGAATGCCATATTTCAGGATCGGGAGACATGAACCTAAAAGGTGATGGATTACAAGAACTTGAAATACATATTAGTGGATCGGGCAATGTTAATGCTGACTATCTGAAATCTGAAAATGTTGATGTGCATGTATCGGGATCGGGAGATTGTAAGGTATACGCAACAAAAAAACTAACAGCAAGGGTAGCCGGCAGCGGAGACATTTACTACCGTGGCAAACCTGAATCTTTAGATTCTAAATCAGCAGGTTCAGGTCATATAAAATCAATAGGATTGTAAAAAACATATCCGTGAGGACACACGATGGTGTGTCCCTACGGTCTTATAATCTCAATTTCGCCACCTAATCCAATCTTGATAATACTTGAAGGCTTGCATTTTTCCATATCCTCTTGTCGATATTCCACAACGTAATCTACTGCTTCTTTTATTTCATCACTAATCTCATAAAAATTAGCAGGAGCAACTTCCCCACTTCGATTTGCAGAAGTAGAAACGATCGGTTTTTTAAATCGCTGAATTAAGTTTTGTGTAAACTCTTCGCTGGTAATTCGAATACCAATGGTTCCATCTGAATTGATCAAATTTGGAGCCAGATTTTTAGCTCCGGGGTAAATCAAAGTCATTGGTTGGTCGTTTGTATCGATCAAATCCCAGGCAATTTCAGGAACCTCAATAACATATGAATTCAAACGATTTGGATTTTCCATTAATACCAACATGGCTTTCGAATCTTCCCTATTCTTAATTTCATAAACCTTTTTTACAGCTTCCGGATTTGTTGCATCGCAACCTATTCCCCAAATAGTATCGGTAGGATATAAAATAACTCCACCAGAATGAAGAACTTCCAAGGCTTTTTTAATGTCGTTTTGCATGATCGTAAGTAAATGTGCGTCGATAATATTTAGCAAGCAAATGAGTAATTGAATTGCTTCAATTACTCATTATTAATTATGATTTATTAATTGAATTACACTGCCACATTGTATTCGCGCAATGCATCATTCAATGAAGTCTTTAAATCGGTAGATGCTTTTCTTTTTCCGATGATTAAAGCACAAGGAACCTGATATTCTCCAGCTGGAAATTTCTTGGTTCTCGTTCCCGGAATCACCACTGAACGAGCAGGAATGAATCCACTGTATTCAACAGGTTCTTCTCCAGTCACGTCTATAATTCTGGTGGATCCGGTAAGTACAACATTAGCACCCAACACAACTTCTTTTTCCAAATGTACTCCTTCTACAACAATGCAGCGAGAGCCAATAAAACAATTGTCTTCAATGATTACCGGAGCAGCTTGAATTGGTTCTAACACGCCACCAATGCCAACTCCACCACTAAGGTGAACATGTTTTCCGATCTGTGCACAAGATCCAACTGTTGCCCATGTATCAACCATTGTTCCTTCATCAACAAAAGCTCCAATATTTACATACGAAGGCATCAGTATTACACCTTTTGCAATAAAAGCGCCGTATCGTGCAACTGCGTGAGGTACTACTCGAACTCCCAATTCAGCATAGTTGGTTTTCAATGCCATTTTGTCGTGGAATTCAAATGGACCTACTTCAATAGTTTCCATTTTACGAATTGGGAAATAAAGAATTACAGCTTTTTTAACCCATTCGTTTACTTGCCATCCGTCTGCTAGTGGTTCTGCAGTGCGAAGTATTCCTTTATCTAACAGTTCAATTACTTCTTCTATGCTTTTTTGTACTTCAGGAGTACTCAAAAGTGACCGGTCATCCCACGCAGCTTCAATGCTTTCTCTCAATTTCTGGTACATAATCAGTTGTATCTTATCTATTTTGGTTAATTAAGTAACAAAACTAGTCAAAAAGAATAAAAGTAGAAAGGTCTGCAAGTGTCTAAAGAGTCGAATAGTCAAACAGTCTATCCAATTATGAAATTGATTGTTCCTAAAAATGAATCCAAATAACATCTAAATCAACCCAAGCACCTGAAAAACATCGAATATTCTTGATCATGCAATTCTTAACTTATAATTATTAATTAAGAATTGCATTTACTATTTTTGAGACAACAAAAAAATAATAGCCTACATGAGTAATTCTATCTTCCTTTCTCAAATATCCATTCACAAAAGTTGGAATGCTTTTCTTTCTGATGAAATTGTTTGTTTGATTAAGAATATTGAAAAATCGATTCACTTAGAAAAATCAACTCCAAAGTCAAATCTTACGCTACGCTTTTTAGAAATGGATTTAACTCAAATACCAGTTGTAATTTTAGGTCAGGATCCTTATCCTCAAGATGGAGTTGCTACTGGAAGAGCTTTTGAAGTGAATGACTTAAACTCCTGGCATGATAAGTTTCGTAATGTTTCTTTAAAGAATATTTTGCGATGTATTTACAAGGCTGAGACAAATAAAGAGCTAAAATATTCTGAAATTATGAGTTGCCTTAACGAAGGTGACCGCCTTGTAATGGATGAGGATTTTAAAATATTGCCTCCTAACCAACTTTTCAAATATTGGTCGGAACACGAAAATGTATTGCTCCTAAATACAGCATTTACTTGCGAAATTGGTAAGCCAAATTCACACGCTAAACTTTGGGCCCCTTTTACTCAAAAAATACTTAAATATATAAACACCGCAAAGCCTGACGCAATTTGGTTTTTATGGGGCAACAATGCTCACCAAGTAGTTAAGGACATACAGATTTCAAATAAAATAGAAACGACACATCCAATGATTTGTTACCAGCGTAAAAATGACATTTTATATGGTGAAACAAATCCATTTGAGAAAACTAGAAAACTCATTAACTGGACTGGTAAATAGATCGATACAAGCACTATTAAATTGGGTTAAAGTCTGTTAAAAAATGTACCAATTTCGATATTCATTCATATGGAAAATTATCTTTACAGTTAAATAAAAACCCCAACCAATTTGAAAACAAGTATACTCACTATATTTCTCTCATTATTCTTTCTATATGGAGCCTTTTCTCAAGAAGAACAGAATGATAACAGCTTCATTGTCTCCGGAAAAGTTATTAATCAGGAAACCATGGAAGGCGTTTCTTTTGCCAACGTAAACCTTCTAGGAACTTATTGGGGAATTGTTTGTGATAGCGCAGGTTTTTTCCGCTTACGAGTAAATCACAACCAAAAGTTAAGAATATCTGCATTGGGATTTCAAGAACAAATCATCAGCATTGTACCTTCTAAAGTTGACCAGGAAATTTTCCAAGAAATATTCATGGAAAAAGGAAGTATTCTACTCGATGAGGTAAGCATTTATTCGTTAGGAACCTGGAGCCAGTTTAAAGAAAATTTTATCAAAACAGATTTACCTGAAGAAGAAAATATTGCAACAACTTTTAATTTTGGAAATTTAAACCTAGCTCAAGCCGAAGCTAATTCGTTAAACCGACAAGGCTTTGGATTCAATCTACTCGATGGAATTAGTGCGATAAAATCTATTGGTAAAAAAAGAAGAGCGCGAACAGGAATTGTAGCGATGACCGATTGGCAACTTCGAATTCTTCAACAAAAATACAACAAGGAAGTAGTCGCTGAATTAACTCATGAATCGGGTTTCAGATTAGAATTGCTAATGGAGTACATTAATTCAAATCAAAATTTCACTTATCAAACCAGTGAATTATATATTGGTGTGAGAATTAAACAACTTTACGACGATTTTTTACAGGAAAAACCACAATTTGAGAATAATTTAAGCTTTACAGATTCTTTAGGAACAATAAGGAACCATTTGCGCCCTTAGTACAATGAATTAAACGCTTCTCATGAATTTAAAGAGGGTATTTTACATTTCATTACTTCTACTTCTGAGCTCTAGCTATTACTCGTTTTCGGAATCCACCAAAATTGATTCAATAATAAGTATTTCCGGACAAATTCTCCATTCGGAAAGTTTAACTTCTATCCCTTTAGCGACCATTACAATTAAAAGAACACGCAAAGGAGCCATTTGCGATAGCCTTGGTATTTTTCACTTGCAAATTCAACTGTACGACACGCTTCGAATAAGTGCTTTAGGGTACAAACCAAAAGAATGGATGTTGCCTGCTAAAAACAATAGTAACAATCCAGTTTTCACAATCAAACTAGACGAAATATCCTACCTACTTAAAGAAGTTAGAGTTTCTTCTTGGAAAAACTGGACCGATTTTAAAGAGGAGTTTATTCGCACGAAAGCCCCTAAAGAAGATGAGCTTGAAATAAACTTTAAAATGTCAGAGGTAGATATGAGAAATATTAAAGATGCAATTGCAGTTAATAATAATCAAAGCTTTGATTTTGCTGGCGCTTTAATTTATTATGGCATTAAACTATTCGAAAAAAAGAAAATTCCGGAAGTTGTATTCTCCAAAGAAATTCAAGAGTTACATGAACAGATTTTAGCTGAAAAATATAACAATAAAATAATAAAACAACTAACAAACCAAGAGGACAGTGAACTTGAAAAATTAAGAGAGTTTATCAATAGAAATACTAACTTTACTTACGAAACAAACGAAATTACAATACAGACTAAAGTAGTAGAGCTTTACGAGAAATATAAAAACAGCATAGATATTACTAAATTTCATCAATTTAAAATAGATACCCTCAGAAAAATCCCTAATCATTTAAAGCCATTCTAATTATTTTCTGATTTATAAAATATGAAAGCCTTCATAGTCCCAATATTATTTCTTCTTGCTCTCAATACCGCACAGGCTAGTAATATTGAGACAGATTCCATCATCAGTATTTCAGGGCAAATACTCCATTCGGAAAGTCTGGCTCCTATTCCCTTGGCAACGATAACTATTAAAAGAACACGAAAAGGGACTATTTGCGACAGCCTTGGTATTTTTCACCTACAAATTCAGCAATTCGATACACTTCGAATAAGTGCCTTAGGCTACAAACGGATAGAATGGGAAGTTCCGTTCGTTTTTAATCCAGATTCTCCTCCTTTTTTTCAAATTAAATTGGAAGAAATCTCGTACCTATTGGATGAAGTAGATATTTATGCATTGGGAACCTGGGATGAGTTTAAGGAAGATTTTATTAAATCGAAACTGGAAGAAAAAAACCCAATTAACAAAAGCATTACAAAACAGTTAGCTCCTTACAATACAAAAAAACCAAATGTAGTACCTCCTCAATATCGTGCTAATCGAGAAGGGAAAATGGGCGTTGTAAGTGCAATTTTTGCTCCTACCGATTTTTTATTCGACAAACTAAGCAAATCCGAAAAATCGAAAAAGAAAATATCCAAAATAATAAGGAACGAGGGCAACACAAAAAAGATTGGTTCGAAATACAATGCTGAAATTGTAGCCGATGCAACAGGTTTAAAAGGTGAAGAATTGCTTAAATTTATGGAATATGCTGGTTCAAACATTAAAGTCACACCAAATTCTTCGGAGTATTTTGTGATGAAACAAATCCTATTTTGGTTCAATAAATACAAGGAAGAATCTATAACAGAGGAGTAAATAATCGAGCCATTGACTCTTTTACTCTTTGACGTTTGGATCGATTCTGCCATTCGTGTAAATGCAATTCCTCACTATCCTCCAAATCAGTTAAAAAGCGTGCTCGCAATTCCAAGGTAGTCTCCTCATCGTAAATTAATGCATTCACTTCAAAATTTTGTTCAAAACTCCGTACATCCATATTCGCTGTACCAATCGTTGCCATAATTCCATCCACCATCATTATTTTGCTGTGATTAAATCCTCCCTTGTAAAAAAAGATTCGAACACCTGCTTCCAATAATTCTTCGATGTAAGACAGTGTTCCCCAATAGGTCATGAATGAATCTGATTTATGAGGAAGTAACACGCGAACGTCAACCCCGCTCATCGCAGAAGTTTTTAGCGCCATTAAAATACTACCATTCGGCATAAAATAAGGCGAAGAGATATACACATTTCCCTTTGCCGAAGTTATGGCTGAGAAATATGCCTGCATAATACTTGCCCAATCGGAATCTGCACCGGAAGCGGTTATCTGTAACAAACATTTTTGCTTCACTTTCTTGTAAGGAATGTATTTTTGATCGAGCAAAACTTCCTGTCGAACAAAATACCAATCGATTAAGAATACAATTTGTAAACTGGAAGCCGCTTCGCCAACAATTTTCAGGTGAGTATCTCGCCAAGAGCCTATTTCGGGAATTCCATGAAGATATCTATCAGCAAAATTCAATCCGCCAACAAAAGCCGTTTCACCATCTATTACTATAATTTTTCGATGATTTCGATAATTCACCCGGCTCGTTAAAATAGGAAAGCGAACCGGAAGAAAGGCATGAATTTTCGCCCCCGATTCCTGCAAGGCTTCAATAAATTCCTTACTCAATTTCCAACTTCCTACATCATCGTAAATTACACGAACCTCAACACCTTCTCTTGCTTTCAGCATCAATATTTCAAGTAATTCTGATGCTAACTCTCCATCTTCAATGATGTAATACTCTAAATGTATATGATCTTTTGCTTTCCGAAGAGCCTTGAAAATAGATGGAAACGTTTCTTTTCCATCGTTCAAAATTTTCACGCGATTGTAACCGGTAAGCAATGCCTTTGAATTGTTCAAAAGCAAAGTCATCAGATTCTTTTTTTCGTGAATTCGCTCATCCTTTAACCATCGGCTTTTCTCCAAATTAAGTTTCTGATCCTGACTCATTACTTGCAACCACTTCATGTCGCCCAACTCTTTCATGCTGAACATTTTTCGTTTTCGGAAACTTTGACCAAAAACCAAATACGAAATCAAACCAAAAACAGGTAAGGTTACCAAAACAAGCATCCAAGAAATGGTTTTTAAAGGACTGCGATTCTCGAGTATCACAATAATTACCGTGGAAGTAATGGTGATAACATATAAAAAAGCCAAAACTTTAAAAAAATGCACCCAAAAATCTGACCAATTAATTGTTAATATCATATGTAATTGACTACTTGAGAAGATTTGTATCTTTGTTTTAAATCTTAAAAATATGATTCAAGCAAACACTATACAATCTACAATAAATTACATCAAAAACGAACTCAAGGAACTATATCCTATCAGAGAAACTGAAAGTATAGCCTTCATTCTGCTTGAGCACGTTCTAAACTATTCGAAAACACAAATTCAGCTTAACAAAACTGAAAAAATTACGGAAAATTATTTTAATCAAATTGTTTCTTATACACAAGAGCTTAAAACCAGCAAGCCAATTCAGTATGTTTTGGGCGAAACGGAATTTTATGGTCTTCCTTTTAAAGTGAATGAGTACACCTTAATTCCTCGCCCCGAAACCGAAGAATTGGTACATGCTATTATCAATGAAAATAAGCAGGAAGGTTTGCATATTTTAGATATCGGAACCGGCAGTGGATGCATTCCTATTTCATTGGCTAAAAATTTAAAAAATGCTCTTGTCTCATCAGCCGACATTTCTGCGGAAGCAATTGAAAAAGCAAAAGAAAACACTTTATTGAATCAAGTTGATATTAATTTCTTTCATCGCGACATTCTGAACTGGAGGAATTTTGACTGGGATCATTTTGACATTATTGTCAGCAATCCTCCCTATGTAACCGAAGCTGAAAAAAGTAAAATGGAGAAAAATGTTCTGGATTATGAGCCACATACAGCATTGTTTGTATCAGATCACGATCCGCTAATTTTCTACAGAACTATTGCTGAGCTTGCACTGCAATATTTGAAAAGAGATGGAAAACTTTATTTTGAAATCAACGAAAGTTTAGGACATGAAATGGCTGAGCTTCTGGAACAAAAAGGATTTACAAACATTCGCCTTTTACAGGATATCAATGGAAAAAACAGAATGGTTTCAGCAATAAAATCGCATTGATGGAATACAATAAGAAGAAAAGAGAAGTTAGCCCCGAATCAGCTTTATCGCAAGCTATGTTCATTTGCAGCCGGCAAGAAAAATGCTGTTTTGATATCCGTAAAAAACTTCACGATTGGGAAATTTCTTCAGACGATCAGGATAAAATTATTCAATCGTTGATTGATGAGAAATTTATTAATGAGGAACGATATACAAATTTTTACGTTCGCGATAAATTCCGCTTTAACAGATGGGGACGAATAAAAATCGCTCATCATCTCAAACAAAAGCAAATTCCCGAATATCTTATTTCTGACTCCTTAGATCAATTAAATAATGTAGAGTATTCAGAAATGCTATCAGATTTATTATCCAGCAAAATAAAAACTATTCGTGAGGAAGATCCTTATCAGCTTAGAGCCAAACTATTCCGATTTGCACAAGGGAGAGGTTTCGAATCGCAACTATCGCTTCAAATAATCGATAAATTAATTTCTGAAAAGGAATAAATATTAATTTAGCTTTAGTATCCTTATTGTTAAGGATTTTTTATCTTTAAAATCAAGAACCCTAAAATAAAAAACATTAAAATGATTCAATTTTTACGCAGCTTACTTAACTTCTCGTTTATACTTTTACTTATGGTGAGCTGTTCGCCAAATACTTCGGCGGCCAAACGCAGAGCACCCCAATGGGTTAATGAACGTCCTATTTCATCGGAATATTACATTGGTATAGCAGTGGTGAAAAAAGATGCGAACCAAACAAACTATATGCAATTAGTTAAAAATCAAGCCTTACAGGATTTATCTTCCGAAATTTCTATTTCCATTTCATCGAATTCGGTCCTGCATCAATTCGAAAACAATACGAGTTTTAAAGAAGAATTTGAAGCTGATATTCGAACATCGCTTGCGCAAGATTTGGAAGGATACGAAATGGTCTCGTCGTGGGATAATAATAAAGACGGAGAATATTGGGTTTACTATCAACTATCAAAAAATCAGTATGCTCTTCTGAAAAGAATAAAATTAAACAAAGCAAAGAAGCTATCTCAAAGCTATTTTGAAGAAGGCAAACAATACGAAAATCAACTCGATCTTTTTCAAGCTTTAAATTACTACGCAAAATCATTGGATGCTATAAAAAATCATCTGGATGAAGATCTTAGCGTAATGACTTTGGATGGCAATATCAATTTAGGAACGGATATTTATAATTCCATTCAAAATATTTTTAATCGAACGCAACTTACTCCCGATAAAAAAACCATTCAACTACAAATCTCTACTTCTCAAAAAGAACCAATCAAAGTGAAAGCTGTTTGGTCGGCTGATGAAAGTGATAAGATAATTTCTCAATTGCCCTTGAAACTTGAATTTACAAAAGGAGAAGGTATTTTGAATCGTGAAGTTTCTACGAATCAATTTGGTTATGCTACATCGCAACTATCTAAGGTAATATCAAAACAAAAACTACAAGAAATTACTATTTCTCTTGATCTCTCTACTATTTTGGATGAAAACAACGAGAATTACGAGTTGAACAAACTTTTCTTCACATCAGAATCGACACCTAAAAGTAAAATTTCAGTAAATGTAGAACGATTAAAAGCCTACATGAATTTTAGTGAAAAAATATTCGGGGAAGATTCTAAACGAGGAATTTTGGAGAACAATTTAAAGAAAGAATTGTCTGAAAACTTCTTTTCCTTTACCAATGATAAAGATCAGGCTAAAGTTATTCTTGATATCAATACCAATGTGACAAAAGGTGAAATTAAAGAAGGCACCAACTACAAAGTGTATATTGTGTATCTGGATTGTTTTTTCTCTCTTACTGATGCGAATACTGGAATGGAGATCTTCAATGATGCCATATACGAAGTGAAAGGGATGAAAACAATTAGTTACGATTACGCGGTAAAAGAAGCTTACGATCAGGCTATTGGTGAAATAAACAAAACAATTATTCCTAAACTGAATCAACTTGATTTATAAAATCATCATATTCCAGAACAAAAAATAACGATAAATTATACACATGAAAACAAGAAAATTACATCAAAGCTTATTCCTTGGATTAGGAATTTTACTAGTTGCAGGAATGAGTTCATGCGGATCGGCTGAAAAAGCTGTTACGACCAAAGCACAAGGCGAAGAATTAATTGAAGTTTATTGTACCGGACCAGATTACCAAAGTGATAAAAACACTTTTAGAGCATCTGCAATTGGTGAAAGTTTGGATCAAATGGTTTCAAAAAAGAAAGCAGGAACCAACGCTCGTGCCGAACTGGCTACTTTAATACAGTCTACAATTAAAGGAACTATCGACAACTACGTGAACTCAACGGAATTAAATAATGTTGAGCAAGTTGAAGAGCGTTTCGAAGGTTTAACTCGTGAAGTGATCAACCAACAATTGAACAACATCAAAGTAATTTGTGAAAAACAAACCAAAACCGGTCAAAACAAATACAAAACTTATATTGCACTTGAGATGAGTTCTAAAGATTTGGAAGAAGCGATCAATCAAAAATTATCGCAAGATGAGAAACTAAAAGTTGATTACGATTACGAGAAATTTAAAGAAACTTTTAATGCTGAAATGCAAAAATTAGAAGCTCAAAGAGGATTTTAAAGAACTGCATTTAAAAGGATATAAATAGATGCCAGAATCGTTACAATTTGGCTTCTTTTAAAAAATCGAACTAGTCCTAAATAAGCGCTACAGCTTTCTTAGGACTAGTCAAATTATAAACAACTGGAAATCTGACCATTCCAATACAATTGGGATGGTCAGATTTTATAATCTTATAGTTTTGGCTCCAAAACAAACTCAATATTGCCCGCTCTCCGATAATTATTTATTCCATAATCCTCATAATAGTAAACAAACCCCTCTCCTAACTCATCTGAAGTATTAGTATATGAAATTGTAACCTTCCCACTCTTGCTTCCTGTAATCCCCAAATTAAATTTATCTTTTTTCCCTACACTTGCATTAAAACCAACCTGATGTGAAATCTCACGAGATACGGTCTCCCCATTATCATGTTCAAAAAAGATTAACTTTACAACATCACCATATCTATGAGGACTCCAATTAAATAACTCCATATTCATAGGCAACCATTTTTTACCATCTGAACTTGTTACGTACTTATTGGAATTATTTATCTCTACATATGCTTTTTTATAAGCTTTCTTCATAGCATCTCCAATCATTCCACTTGGGAATGTATAACCAGCCAAAAATTCATTAACATTATTACTCGCAACAAACGTCAATAGTGCTCTGTCAATACTCAATTTCTGCTTCAAACACCGAAAAGCATCTGGTGCTGTCCCTCCTAAAATAATATTACATTCTATTTCAAATGTATTCTCCGACCAACTATCGATCATTCCCCTAACAGCTAAAGCATTAGACATCCTAAAGCGACTCATATTTTCAAATATATTATAATTCATTTCACCAGAAGAATAATATAAACGTTCTCTAGGACTAATCGAACTGTTATTACTGCCATTATAAATATCATCCTCTTCAAAAGCCACAATTTCATGATAAACATCGAGATAGTAATTTTGCTCTTGATCAGACATTAAAAACTCAACATTATCTTTGGCCATTCTTTTCAAACGAGACATGTCACAAAAAATCCTTTCACTTTCATCAACAACCAAAACAGTATTACAGGGTTCTATTTGTTTATCTAAATTTACCGTTTCACCCTTTGAGTTAAATGATTTTAAATAACTACATAATTCATTAGACAACTCATGTTCTGACACTGCAACTAAAGGCACATGTAAATCAGTATTCCACTCTTCTGTTGAGGCCATAATAAAAGATGGTATTCCTATATTCAACAATGGTATCTGTTCAGATATTTTCCTTATTGAAATTTCATCCTCATTATACAGCTCTAATTTATCAATAAAAGATATTTTTGTTTCTCCAATTTCTTTATTCTTTGATAAATTAAAAAACACATTATAATCCCCATCAACTTTTAGTAATACTTCTTTTTTGAGAAAAGCTCTAATGTCTTTATCAACTACAGCTTTAGCAAGAGTTTGTGCAAATTGAATCTTAAGTTCAGAATTACTTTTTTCAATTATAGTCTCGATTGGATTGTCATTTAATTGTTCACCCTTTTCACATCCTAAAGTAAAGGCTAGGAAAAATAGAACCAGCATAAATAAATTTTTATTCATTATTAAAGTTTTAAATTAAAAAATAACCTTTCTTAACAATAAAGATAATGAAATATACATAAGTTATTACATAAGTGATAAAACTCACAATACTCATCAATAAACAACATTACACCTTCTTTTCAAATTGTTCCTTCCCCTTTGTTTATTATCGTTACACTTCAATTAATGATTTACAAAAATGATCACATTAGATCAGCTAAAAGATTTAGCGGAGCGCACAGCAGCGCCAAAAAAATAGTCGGAGGTATCTTTTGACATTGATGCCAAAATAATTCTTATTCCCTACAAAAACTTCCAAACCAATAGTAATCAACCAGTACTGAACACCCTTAAAATCTAGCAATATTATTCTTTGTTTTAATTCCCTTTACTCCTCTATAATTTAATATTTACAAATGACTACAACAGATCAGCTAAAAGATTTAGCGGAGCGCACAGCAGCGCCAAAAAAATAGTCGGAGGTATCTTTTGACATTGATGCCAA
>JAQBBZ010000262.1:0-5057 GCA_032125735.1 Labilibaculum sp. | reverse complement strand
GATATCTCTATTGTGATCGACCGCAATGCCATTCCTGTGGATATTGATTTACAAGGTAAGTGGAAGTTTAAAACGGGGCGCAATGCACATGAAGATCTGCAGAATGCAGATAAATGGGCTGACATTCTTGTTCCTGGGTTTTGGGAGAATCAGGGATACAAAAATTACGATGGATATGCCTGTTATGCTCTCGATTTTGTGGCCGATGAAAAGCTCTTGGCTGAAAGAATGGTACTTGTTCTGGGCAAGATTGATGATCTCGATCAGGTAATTGTAAATGGAGTGCTGGTGGGACAGTCTGGTGAATTTGATCCCTCAACGGTTCAGCAGTATTCAAATACATATGATCAGCTTCGTGGTTATTATTTACCTGTAAATTTGATCAAAAAAGGACAGAAAAATAGGATAGTTGTACGTGTTTACGACGCAACACTTGGAGGCGGAATCTATACAGGTTCTATCGGATTAATTTCTCAGGATCATTACATCAATTTTTGGAACAACAGAAGAAGACGAAACTAAATTTGCGGGAAATTGCACTTCCTGATCAAACTCAAAATTTATATTTAAGAGAAAGCAGATAGGCGTCGTCTCCTCCTGAAAATCCCAACTCGAAATGCTTTTTTTGATAAGGAGTCGTGAAGATATAAGTACTTCCAATACCAACGGTTGCTCCTGCTAAAACATCCCAGATGTCGTGCCAGCCATCTGGTCCTTCCATTCGGCTTACACCAACCAGTGCCGCCAATGCATAAGCAGGTGTTCCATATTTCCAGCCATATCGTCGTTGAATAAACGACGCACCCGAGAATGCCGATGTAGTATGTCCCGATGGAAATGCGTCATAGAGGTTTCTGCCTTCGGGGCGTTGTTTTCTGACAATTTTCTTTAGTGAATGAGTAACTGCTAAACTGGCAGCGTAGGAGAGAGCAAATTGTTTAGTTCCTTCCCAGTCTTTTTTAATAATTGTGGTTACACCGGCAGCAACGGGGAGCGCTAATTGCAAAACATCACCGGTACTCTCTAAAACATATTCCCATTTTTCATGATCTCCATCCATGCTGGTTTGAGAAAAGCCTGAGGCGCTGAGTGCAATAATAAATGTAATTGCAAAAATTATTTCCAGTAGGTTTTTGAGCTTCATAAAAGATCAATGTATTGAATATGTCTTAATAAGATACGCCATTTAACAGGTTCAAGCAAATCCCATAAATTGCCATACAAATCTTCCAGATATCCGGCTTTTAAGTAAGCTGTTGGGACTAAAACCTAAGAGAGTGTCCGAAAAGTATAGTTTTATTGTCATTCTGAGCTTGACGAAGAATCTTTATCATTGAATAACTGATGTTGCTACTGTGCTCAATAGGTCGTTCCCTTGTGAAACTTGACTTTTCGGACAATTTTTTCTTTATTTTCATTCCAATAAACTCAGTTCGGGTTTTAAATACGAAAACCATTTTTACCCCGGAAAAGAAATTAAAGGAAATGCTGACCCATTTGGAGTTCGAAAAATTATAATAAAATACCAGTGCTGTCTTTCCTAAAAAACATGCTTATGTTTTGACCAAAACATAAGCACATTTTACTCAAAACATAGTGATGTTTTTAAAAAACAACACTATGTTTTTTTATGCTTCTAAGCGCCACTGATTACCAGTGTATTGCAAGGCCAGAAAACAGCTTTCTTTTGGCCTTCACCCAGATGATAAAGCCTCTTTTATGCAATTGTTTGGAGGTTTGCAAGTTGGCAGATTTGACAGCTTGAATCATTGTTTCGATTTACTACTCAAATCCGTTTTTCTTCAAAAAATAAAGACCCAAACAGGATCTTTTTTTTGCGCTGTAATACCTTAGTATTTAAAATATCTGCCGGCATTATACCTGTGAGTAGACTTGTTTGTAAAATAGTATCATATCCATACTATAAAAAAAATCCTGACAAGCACATAAGCCGTCAGGATTTTACTATTTCGCTTGGGTAAAAGCCCTGAGTTACTATTGTGTAATAAACAAGCTCAAATAATTGATTAAGCCTATTTAAACTCCTTAACATTCTGCTTAAGCGATTCTGAAATCAGCTTTTTCAAACGTAAGGTTTGCTCCTCCAGTACTCCTTGTTTTTTGGGATTGTATAAGTATTTATACTTGCACTCCACGAGGTCGTATTGTAAGTTATCCATTGTTCCGGTTACATTTAGTCCTAAGCGAATTGGTAATGGAGTATCTGTTACCGATATGTGATAGTTAAAGCTATTATCCATATTATGACGCCCGGAAATAACTGCTTTATAATTGTCCATCACAATAAGGAAAGGATACAGATCAATTTCATCTTTAAACAGAGTCATTTCAACACTAAGGCTATCTATCACATTTGCAGTTTTTTTCTTAAACAGTAGTTTTTTGGCAATCATGCCGAATGTTTCGGAATCAAGAAGTGTTAGTTTCTGCCCCTGGAAAGCAGCAGCACCGCGAATTGTAGATTGTTTCAAAGAATAATCGCTCTTAAGATATGTCTCTCCAGCTAAATGAAATTCGCCTTTCCCTTTGAATGATTTTAGCATGGGTATAATCGTGTCCACCGAAGGAACCAGCGCAATAAGTTCAGCAATATCAATATCTAAAAGGTGAAAATCGATGCCACTGAAGAGATGGTTTTTTCTGTCGGAACGGTACATTGCCGTTAACTGCATGTTGGCGGCCCGGCTGGTGAATCCCATCTGATCGAGAATAAGCGTACCATCTTTTACAGTAAGTCCTCCTTTAATATTTTCGATAATATTGTTATTTACTACAGTCTTGGCAACTGTAGTTTTTAATCGAATTTCGATACCTTTGGGTACCATAAACGGATCGTCTTCGGATACGGCAGGCTTATTGGCGGCAAGAGTTGAATCTTCGCTGCCCATGCCGTTAAAAATGTCCATCAGCTGATATACATCGGTGTTTTTAGACACTAAATTAAAGTTTCCTTTCAGCAATGCCTCGTCCTTAAGATATTTGGAAATATCGGTAAGCTGACCGGTAAGGCTAAAGTCGGAATTGCCTAAAGTTAAAGCCGCTTTCTTAATCTCCATCGTGTCTTGATTAAGAGTAAACGATATGTTAGGAATTTTACCGTTTAGCTGTTCACTCAAATTATAAATTGCATCGGAGAAATTGATTGCCAATTCTGGCTGCCATTTAAGGATGATATTATTTTGCGAGTCGTCGTACTTCAAATTTGTTTTTGCATACAGATTTTTAGCATCAAACAGAATAGAGTCTTTGCCGGCTATTGCAATTTCATCACTGTTAATTGTAGAGTTGATAAGCGCAATCTCTTGTTTTCCGCTAAGTGCAGGAACGTATTCGAATCGTCCGTTTGCATTGTTTGCAGTAAGCGATAAAGTGTCGGCCACAGCAGTAAGACTGCCCAATTTAAAAATACACGACGTTATGGGTGCCGAGGCTCCTTTTGCAGGATTATTGATGTCGACAGAAAGCTCAAGATTTTCAGTCACCGCACTCATCGTGGGAGATAGGCTTGTCGTAAAGTTTGGTGCATCAATTTTGATGTTTGCAAACCGAAGATTTTTGTCTGCTCTGGCTTGGCTTGGCAAATTAAGCTTAACTTTTGCCGATGGAAGGTTTAGCTTTATTGTGTCGTTATATACCGCATCAAAATTTTGGGTGACGAAATCTCCAATTAAATAGATCCGGTGATATTCCTCTTGATCTAAATCAGATTGAGAAAATCGGGTATGCAGATTTCCAGTAAGCGATCCCTGTAGAATTACATTTTGATCTTTTGGGATAAACGACTGAAAATCGGCTAAGTGAATATCACCCTTTGAATAGAGGTCGTATTGTGGCGTTTCCATAATATCCGAGATATTTCCTGTAACAGAAACAGTACTATTCAGTATTTTGGCAGTACTACTATTTACAGTAATATTCGAAGTCTGGTTTTTATTCATGTCCACCTTAGTCAACATCGACACCTTAATATTCTTCACTCTTGGATAAGCTGCATATTTAATTTCTCCCTTATAATACTCTATGTTTGTTGTTACAACGGGAGTATTTGTGTCCGAATATACTCCTGTTACCGATCCGGATAGTTGTGCATAGCCCTTAGCAACCAGATCTTTTAGCGGAGCCGAATATACTTTAGGAACAAGAGTCGTAATTTTTTCCACATCCAATTCGTTGGTGGTGTAGTTAATGTCTGTGATTATTGAATAATCGGATTGTATTTTTACAGGACCATTAAAAGCTACTTCTTGCGTATTGTTCACCATAAGCTTTGCTTCTTTAAAGTCATAAGAATTTTCAGCTAAATTCAGAGTAAAAGGCAAATGGCTATCAACTTTTAACTTCGATAAAATTGTATCACCAGCCATTAAAACAGACATTTCTTGACAAACAAGCTTTACATCTGAATTGAAGAGATTTTTGTCCTGACCCTTCGAATTCATTTTTAGATCACAGTTTTTTGCATCAATACAAAGAGCCATCGAATCGGATGTTGTAAACAGCAATCGGTTGACTTGCAGATCCAAATCAAAATCCTGTTTCCCGTTGGTGTATTTAAAGCCGAGCACAGCATTTAATTGGTTAATATCAGCCTTTCTAAATGTAGTCTCATCGGTATAATTGGCATTAAAATTCTTAAATTCTACATTTCTGATGTCGATATCTCCAAATGTTGAGGCTTCAGAATCAGCTTCTGTAGAATCGGAACTGCTTTTAAGAATATCGAAATTAGACTGGCCCTGAGAGTCTATTTTGAAATTCAAATAACCTTTTTCAACCAAAAATGGGTTAAGCGAAATATTGCCGTCGAATAAGTACGAAAGTACATCTAGCGAGGTAAAGCATTTTTGAGCGTATAAGAGAGTATCTGTTTTCGAAGAAGTGCTAATCTCTGTTAAACAGAGATTCGTTAGCTCAATTCCAAAAAACGGATACGTACTAAAAAAAGTGGGTTCAACTTTTTCGATACTAGTAGTGCAGGCTAAATATTCTTTTGCCTGCTTATTAACTATTGGTGTTAATTTTTCTGGCGTAAAAAT
>JAQBBZ010000261.1:0-7407 GCA_032125735.1 Labilibaculum sp. | reverse complement strand
ATAGGTACTTATGATGTAAAGGTTATCGATGAGCACGGTTGTTTTGATGTGTCTAGTGTTGAACTAGTTCAGCCTGAAGCATTGAATGTAGAAGTTGAAGCGAGTCGTCCAACAACAATTGATGCAAATGATGGTTCCATTCGAATTGAAGTTACCGGAGGAGTTCTTGATTATTCTATTGACTGGGCTGACCAGGATTTGAATTCTTACTCAGGGGTAAGCATTGAGGATTTAGGAAGAGGAAGATATGACTTAACTGTAACAGATCAGAATGGTTGTCCATTAGATTCATTAATTGTTCTTGAATATTTATATGAAAACAGAATAAAAATACCAAAAGCATTTACTCCAAATAATGATAGTTACAATGACTTTTGGGATATTGAAAGAATTGAGTTTGTGCAAAAACTTAAGATTGTAATTTACGATCGATGGGGAAAAGTAGTCTATAAATTTAGTGGAACAGGTAATGGATATCGGGGAACCCCTTGGACAGGTGCCGATGGAAATACCAATTTACCAATAGGTTCTTACTACTATGCAGTTGAACTTGATGATGAAAAGCCAATGCTGGGAACTGTTACAATTCTCCGTTAAATGATATTATTAAACCTGACCCATAGATTCTAATGAGAATAACTATAATTCTAGGAGTGTTGCTTTTTGCATTCACTCAAGGAAAAGCCCAACAATTGCCACTGTATAGTCAGTACGTTGAGAATGGATTTCTACTTAATCCTGCCATGGCGGGAAGCCGAATGTATTCACCTCTGCGATTAAGTTTACGTCAGCAGTGGTCTGGAGTAGAAGGGGCACCTGAAACACAGGCCTTGAGTTTCAATAAAAACATGAGTAATAATTGTACTACTTGTAATGTTAAAGGGAATCCATTATCGCGACGTAATAAGACGAGTGGAGTTGGTTTAGGAGCATATTTCTTTAATGATAAAGCAGGAGAGGTAGCAAGAACAGGTATTGAGCTTTCATATGCATATCATTTGCAATTATCAAAAAGCACACTTGGACAATCAGGAACAAAGCTTTCATTTGGTCTTGGAGGTGTTTTTTATCAATTTAAATTCGATAAAAGATACATTCCGGTTAATGATCCAAAGGCGGGTCCGGATGAAGTTTCGTATGTGCCGGATGCGAATTTTGGGGTTTACTTATATAACGATGATTATTTCATAGGAGCATCGGCAGCACATTTATTCGAAGCTTCCGTTAAAATGGGTGATGACGATATCAGGGATGATATTATGAAACGTCATTTTTATGCTACAGCAGGTTATACTTTTCATTTAAAAGATTTGGTTGATTTGGAACCTTCGGTAATTATTCGTAAAACCATGGATTCGGATGTTTATTACGATCTGTCTGCCAAGTTATATATCCATCATTTTTGGTTGGCTGCCTCGTACCGAACAAACGATCAGATTATCGGTATGGTGGGTGTAAATTACAATCAATACTACATCGGATATTCATACGATCATTATACAGATAATCTAATTGCTGATAGCAGTGATGGAACTCATGAGATTACATTAGGAATCAATTTCGACATTCCAAATAAAATGAAACGGGAAAATCGATTAAGAGAAAGAAGAGCTGCTGATCGTAATTTCAGCAAAACAAAAACTTCTCGATACAAGAGAAATAGTAAAAGTTATATCTTCTTTTAATCGTAAAAGGCTGCTTGAAATATCAAGCTGGGCATACTATAAACAACTTTCTTAAGCCTTAAGTGAGTAACTATAAAATTATAATGACCTCCCTAAGCTCTTGGTGAAGCAATTATAAAATTATAATGAGTCCCTAAGCTCTTGTTGAAGCTTTTATAAAATTATAATGAGCTCCCTAAGCTCTTGTTGAAGCAATTATAAAATTATAATGAGCCCCTAAGCTCTTGGTGAAGCTTTTATAAAATTATAATGAGCTCGCTAATTTTTGATGTTTTTCTTGAAAATGCCAATTTTTCATGATTTGTGAAGATTTTACCGTGTAATTATTGTTAATGGTCTTGTAAGTTGGCTGGGCGTGAAATGTGTGCATCGAATCGAATTACAAATCCGGCTTTTCCTGCCTGCATATTGCAAATTTACAGGAGCAACAGCCTCAGGCTTTCGCCGATTTGTAATCGGCGGGTTTCGAGTTGTGGATTTCTAATCCACAGGAGCAATAGCTTCTCCTCTTGTTTTCCGGCGGTATTGAAGGGGAGTAGCAATGTGTTTTATACCAGCTTTAGCGTAAAGTATAATGAATAATACCATTTTGAAATCAAAACAAGTTGGTCTAAACTAGAATCCAGTATTTTTTATATCTTCAAGTTCGATTTAAATAAGAAAATTATGCATCTATATCGCCTTTTGCTTTTTATGGTGATCTCGCTATCAGTCATTTCCTGTGACAAAGATGAGCATTTTAATACGGACCCAAATTTCAGATTGACATTTTCATCGGATACCGTTTCATTTGATACTTTATTCACGGGATTTGGTTCAACCACCAAGCAGTTGAAGGTGAAAAATACTTCAGATGATGCAATTAACATCTCACATCTTTACCTTCAAAATTCAGAATCACCATATCGATTAAATGTGAACGGAATTCAGTCGATTGATTTGATGGATGTTGTACTTGATGCCAAAGACAGTCTTTTTATTTTTATTGAAGTAAATCTTGATCCAAAAAATGAGGATGCTCCCAGACTTTTGAAAGATCAGT
Source organism: Labilibaculum sp. (assembly GCA_032125735.1). GTDB lineage: Bacteria > Bacteroidota > Bacteroidia > Bacteroidales > Marinifilaceae > Labilibaculum. The sequence continues at coordinate 4,680 of JAQBBZ010000261.1, read as the reverse complement.
TGAAATTTGAATTAAACGGACGATGGCAAGAAGTGATTTTAGAGACTTTTGCGCAAGATGTTTATTTAGTTGATGTGGATATTCAGGAAAATGAAGTTTGGACGGGAGAACGGCCTTATTTGATTGCAAAGCCTGTTTGGCTTGCTGAAGGTATTGACCTTTTAGTAAACGAGGGAACAAAGGTTTATTTTAAAAAGAATGCAGCATTGCATGTGAAAGGAAATCTTGAGGTTCATGGAAGTTTTCAAAGACCTGTTTATTTTTGGAGTTCACGATTGGAAGAATTGTACGGTGATATTCCCGGGCAGTGGGATGGAATCTACTTTTACAATGAAAGTACAACCAGATTTCTCAGTCACTTTATTCTGGAAAATGGTGTAAATGGTTTAAATTTCAGTAAAACGATATTGAATAATAGTCCAATTACAATTGAGTATGGAATTATTCGAAATTTTACCAAGAAGGGATTATTTGCCTCTAATTCGACTGTTGTTGCCCACGATCTATTAATAACTAATTGTGGCGAGGAGTGTGTTCGAATAGAAGAAGGTTCTTGTGCAATTTCACATTCTACTTTTTATAATTCATGGTTTTTCTCTCCTCGTTCCAGTTCGGTTATTTCTTATCAAGGAGTTGGCGAAAATACTTTTAAAATCAGTAATAGTATTGTATACGGAACCCGAAAAGATGAGCTTGAATTGGAATCGCTGGCAAACGTTTCTGTTTACAATTCACTATTAAAAATTGGAAGCTCAGCCCAGAGTAATTATTCTTCGGTGTTCACTACCTGTCTGTTTAATGAGGATCCTGATTTTCTTGATTTAGAGGAAAACAATTTTGCATTGAAAGCAGGATCCCCTGCAATAAATAAAGGCAGTACTGAATTTATATCTACTTATCTTTTTGATTTAGCTGGTAATCGAAGAGATTCGGATATAGCACCAGATATGGGATGTTTCGAATTTTCCAAAATAGAATAATATGAAGCGCTCTATTCTTTTACTTCTTTTTATATCATGCATTGGAATTTGTCAGGCTCAATCTGTCCTTGATGGATCAGAAGAGGGAAAACGAGGTGATTTCAGATTGATGTTTTACAATGTAGAGAATCTCTTTGATTGTTTTGATGACAGTCTTACGCTGGACAATGAGTTTCTTCCAATGGGAGATCGAAATTGGACTTGGGAAAAATATCAGAAAAAATCGCAAAAAGTGGCTAAAGTAATTTTAGCGGCAGGAGGTTGGGAGTTTCCCGATTTAATTGGTCTTTGCGAGATCGAGAATCGATTTGTTTTGGATGGAATATTTAAGATAGGATATCTTAACAATACAGGGTATGAAATCATTCATCGCGAATCTCCTGATAGAAGAGGAATTGATGTTGCTTTAGTGTATCAGCCAGAAACTTTTCATCCAATTGATACTTCATTTTTGAGATTGATTTACGAAGGAGATTCCATATCGACTACCCGCGAAATTCTCTATGTAAAAGGAAAAACACATACCGAGGATACTTTACACGTATTTGTAAATCACTGGCCATCGCGATGGGGAGGGCAATTGGAATCGGAGGATCACAGAGTCGCTGCCGCACATTTGTTGAAAGAGAAAGTATCTGAAATATTTACTGAGAATAACAATGCCTTGATCGTTATAATGGGCGATTTTAATGATTAACCGGATCATAAATCTGTACACCACGAATTGAATGCTTCATCGCCTGAGAAAGAGTATCGTAATAATAACTTATACAATTTAGCTTATCCTTTTTTGAATAAAACAGGAATAGGCAGTCATAAATATCAAGGGATCTGGGGAATGCTCGATCAATTTATAGTATCTGGAGCATTACTAAATAAATCGGGGATATTGTATTGTGAGCCGAATAATATGAGCCTGTTTAAACCAGAGTTCTTATTGGAAACAGATCATACTTATTTCGGTCAAAAACCATTTAGAAGCTTTGTAGGATTTAAATTTAATGATGGCTTTAGTGACCATCTTCCTATTGTTCTTGATTTGTGGAGAAAATAAAAATGGCTGCCAATATTGTTTGACAGCCATTATTCTGTTCTATTTATTCTTCAGAAATAATATCTGCAAGGTTTTTTTCATATAATTTACCGCCTGTTTTCGGATCGAAATTCGAACTTGGGCCTGAAATACAACCGCCTTCACAAGCCATAACTTCAATAAAATTACCACTGGTTTTGCCTGTTTTTGCAAATGCTTTAAGCATATTAATCTTCTTTTTGTCAAGACCATTTACAATAACAGGTTTAATGTTAACGTAAGGCTTAAGTTCAAGTACCGATTGTGCCACACCACCACTTGCGGCGTAAGCTCTTCCATGGTTCAGAATACTTTTATCAAGATTAATTGCATTCTCTATTTCCATTTCAACTTTCCACCCTTTGAAAAGAGCTGATAATTCTTCAAATGTCATTACGTAATCAACGTTCGGATCATTCATTCCTTCGCGACGTTTGGCAATACAGGGTCCTATAAATACAATTTTTGCCTTTGGATATTTTGCGCGGGCAATTTCGGCTGAATAATACATTGGGCTCTTCGTGTGCGAAATGTATTTTTTCATTTCAGGAATGTGTTTCTCAACGGCTGAAACATAAGCCGGACAGCAAGAGGTTGTCATAAATGGAGCTTTTGCTTGCAAACGTTCCAGTAATTCATCTGCCTCATTTTCGGTAGTTAAATTTGCACCTTTAGCTACTTCCATTACATCGGTGAAACCCAATTTCTTGATTGCTCCTAATACATTCTCTATTTTAGAGTGGAATTGTCCAAGAACAGCAGGAGCAATAATGGCAATGGTTTCTTCGTCTTCCTTTTTTATGGATTTCATCACATCTATTATCTGAGAATTCTCCATAATTGAACCAAAAGGACAAGCTGTAATACATTTACCACAATCAATGCATTTCTCTTCATTTATTCGTTCAATACCATACTCATCTTTCGTGATTGCGCCAACAGGACAAGCATTTTCGCAAGGTACAGGCATGTATATAATGGAGTGATAAGGGCATACACTCATGCAAATACCACAATTGATGCAGGTTTTTGGATCAATTTGAGCTTGGCCATTTGCATTCCAGCTAATGGATTCTTTGGGACAGTTCATCATGCATGGATGTGCAACACAACCTTTACAAAGATTAGTTACGATATAACTGTTCTTTACACATGAGGTACAAGCTTCATCAACAACAGTTAATATTTTGTTGATTGGATTTTTTCTTTCAAGTGCTTCTTCAGCATACGAAGCAAGAGATTTAAGCTCGTCGGTATATTCATCTAAATCGAAGCCTAATAGAGGAATCAATTTTTCTTTAATGATTACACGTTCTTTAAAAATACAGCAACGATCAGATTTAGGGCTTCTGCGTGGAGCCATCTCAAGAGGAATTCGATCAACTTCTTCAACTAATTTCCCTTCGTTAAAAAGATCTGCCATTCTGGCCAGCAGGTCTCTTCTGATGATCATTGTATTGTCAACGTATGCCATTCCTGAATACTTTATTTGTTGTTAGTCTATTCGTTTTTTTCAGCGTGCAAAGATAGATATTATTGTTTGATTTCATAATTCTAATTATCATGCAAAGATTATAGGAACAAAAAAAAAACCTTTGGACTAATCCAGAGGTTCTTTATTGTTGGTTTTTTGGATGGGTTCAAGACCCAATTCTTTTCCTTTCTCCAGCATAAATTGATAGGCCGCATCATGTTCATTGGGAATAAGTCCATCAAGAATAGCTTCTTTTATTGCCATTTTAATATCGCCTATTATTCTGCAAGGAGATAAATTAAAAATATCAATAATTTCCTGTCCATCAATTGGTGGCTGAAAGTTTCGAACAGAGTCTTTTTCTTCCACCTCTTTTAATTTCCTTCTCACCAATTGAAAGTTATCAAGGAACTTTTTTACTTTTTCTTCATTCTTAGAGGTGATATCGGCCTCGCATAATTTCATTAATTCATCCACGTCATCACCAGCATCAAATAGCAATCTACGAATTGCCGAATCGGTTACGACCTCTTGTGCCAACACGATAGGACGCATATGCAGAAGCACCATTTTTTGAACAAATTTCATTTTTTCGTTTAATGGTAATTTCATATTCTTAAAAATACGGGGTACCATTTTTTCACCAATAAAATTATGAGCATGAAAGGTCCAGCCAATTCCATCAACAAATTTTTTCGTATTGGGTTTGGCGATATCGTGCAGTAATGCTGACCATCGCAACCAAAGATTATCCGAATAGGGTGTTAATTGATCCAAGACCTCAAGGGTATGGTAGAAATTATCTTTGTGACTGATTCCATTCTTTGTTTCTCGCCCTTTTAGCTTTACGAATTCAGGGAATATTAATTTCAGCAGTCCCGTTTCATCCAGTAATTTAAATCCAATAGAAGGCTTATCAGAAAGAATGATTTTATTTAATTCTTCAATAATTCTTTCTTTTGTGATAATCTCAATGCGATCTTTATTGGTACGGATTGCCTCAAGAGTTTCTTCAGATATGGTAAATTTAAGCTGAGTCGCAAAACGTATCGCTCTCATCATTCGCAAAGGATCATCAGAGAATGTTATCAATGGTTCCATTGGTGTTTTAATGATTTTTTGATTTAAATCATCAATTCCATTAAATGGATCCA
>JAQBBZ010000260.1:0-3885 GCA_032125735.1 Labilibaculum sp. | reverse complement strand
CATTACTCATTACTCATTACTCATTACTCATTACTCATTGGTATTTCTTGCAAAGCGGTCGCAACATTCCCTCTAATCCATTTAGTTTTATTTCATACATGGAAGCAAGCATTTCTCCTAATTTTCCGGCAGGAAACCCTTTTTGCCGGTACCAAACCAAGTAAGGTTCAGGAATATCAATTAAATATCGACCTTTGTATTTCCCGTATGGCATTCTCATTCGAATTAACTTGATTAATTCTTCATTCATGAAAGCCCCATCTATATTTTCCATAATTGTTTGCTGATTGTTTCCTGCAAAGATATTTTAGATTTTTAAGATACAAGAGGTTTTAGCATGAAATTTGTACTTGACATTATGGATAATTTTCGCATAACTTTATTAATCCTTAAGAGTAATTCGACATGAAGAAATTCGAAAAACAAAATATAGGAAAGGATATTTTGCGTAAATGGCAAGCTAAGGTTGATTTGTTAGAAGATTTGATGAATGTGTCTGCAATTCTAATTATGAAATTATATCCTCACGAATTGGAAGTTTTCGTTAGTTCAAGTAACGAGAATAATCCTTTTTTAATTGGAGATAGAGGAGAGCTTAGTATTGGTTCGTACTGCGATTCGGTTGTTGCGAGCAAAGCTAAAGTTCACATTAAAGATGCCTCCTCAGATGATTTCTGGAAGGATAAACTAAAGTACAACAATGGCATGTGTTGCTATCTCGGTTTGCCAATTTTATATCCTAACAAGGAATTGTTCGGAACCTTATGTGCCTTAAATAAGGAATGCAGAGAATTTAATGATTTAGATCATAAATTAGTCGATCATTTTCGGGAAAGTATCGAGTCCGATTTGCTTGAATGATATCATTCGCAATGCCTCAATCTTGTAGATAGAACTATTCAGCAAAACCACCACCAATCAATCTGTCACCAATGTAAAATGCTACTGGTTGTCCGGGTGCAATTGCCCATGCAGGATCCTCTAATCTCACGTCCAGTTCTTTTTCATTGATGATATGTATTGTGCTGTATTTTTGTGGATTTCGACCCAAACCCCGCACAATGGTGTTAATATTTGGCAACTGACTATCAGTAATGTTATTGAAATAATAATTTGAAACTTTTAAATTCATTCGATTCAAATCATCTCTTTTTTCCAGGATAAGGGTGTTGGTACTGGCATCAATCCGACTCACCATTAAGCCCGATTTTTCTTCCAGTTCCAAACCTCTTTTTTGACCAATTGTGTAGTATGGGTATCCATCGTGCCAACCCAAATGATTGCCTTTGGTATCGGTTACTTTTCCCCGGCCGATTTTCTGATCAATGTCCGGAATCATTTCTTGTAAAAAGTCGCGGTAATCCATGCGATCCATAAAACAGATGCCCATGCTTTCCTTTTTTTCGGCGACAGCGGCATAATTATAGTCTCGAGCCATTTCCCGAACTTCGGTCTTCGTATATTTTCCAAGAGGAGTAAGTGTTCTCGATAAAATATCTTGTCCCAAATTCCAAAGAAAGTAAGATTGATCTTTTGCAGGATCTTTTCCCTTGTGAATATAGAAGTTATCAGATTCCTTGATAATCTGGATGTAATGTCCGGTAGCAATAAATTCGCAATTCAGCTCATTGGCTTTTTCCAGAAGTAATTTCCATTTTAGTTGCGGATTGCACTGAATACATGGGCTAGGAGTTCGTCCGGCTAAGTATTCATCCAAAAAGAACTGAATAATGGTTTCTCGAAATTCTCTGCGGGCATCAATTACATGATGTTCGATACCTAACTGATGCGCCAAATTTTGAGCATCAATAATAAAATCGGGTAGTGGATCAGTTGGATCAAATGAATTGTTTGGGCCAAAAAACCATAACGAAACACCAACAACATGGTAGCCTTGTTCTTTTAGCATCATCGCTGTTACCGATGAATCGGTTCCTCCGCTCATTCCCAATACAAGTCTGACTTTTGTGTTCATCCCCTCGTTCATATCATCATCCAATTCGTAATCCGATGCAAAAATATCTCTTTAAAATCTGATAACAAAATCAGTCTTGTCGGGCGAATCATAATGAATATCGAAAAAATAAGTAGTTGTCGTGGCTTTTTTCTATTTTTGGCGAATAAAATAAAAGTATAAACAACAAATCACATCAAATGAATATTAAAAAATTGTCAGGTGGAATTTTGAGCGCAGGTTTGGCTCTTTCTATCATGGTAGGTTGTGCTGAAAAAGCACCAAAAGGGGCTGGTGTTCTTATAAAAGAAGATATGAATTTGTCAGTTAATCCTGGTGATGATTTCTTTGAATATGCCAATGGAACCTGGATGAAAAATACGCCAATTCCTGCTGATAAAAGTCGATATGGTGCTTTTGATATTTTAGCGGAAAGCGCTAATGAAGCTGTTCATAATCTTCTGGAAGAAGCTGCTAAAACAGAGAATGCTCCAGAAGGAAGTAACTTGAAGAAGATTCAGGACTTTTATGCAACTGCTATGGATGTTGAGAAAATTGATAAAGTAGGTATTCAGCCTTTGCTTCCTGAGTTCGAAAGAATTGCTTCTGTACAAAATGCAACAGACTTACGCAACGAGTTAATTCACCTTCATAAAATGGGCGTTAGTGCTTTGTTTGGTGCAGGTGTTGATCAGGATATGAAAAATACGACCGTGAACCGTATGTATGTTTCGGAAGATGGTCTTTCCTTATCAGATCGGGATTACTATGTTGCCGATAACGAGACCAGTGAAAATATCCGTAAAGAGTTTGTGAAGCATGTTGCCAAGATGTTTGAACTGATTGGTGATGATGCAGAACTTGCTCAAAGCAATGCGGCTAGAATCATGAGATTTGAGACTCGCATGGCAGAGAAATTCAATACTCGTTTGGAGAATAGAGATTATCCTGCGATGTACAATCCTAAAACTGTTGAAGAATTAGAAAAAGAATATCCAAATTTTGCTTGGGGTACTTATTTTATAGAATTGGGTGCAGACATTAAAGAATATGTGATCACAACTCATCCTCGTTTTATGGCTGAGTTGAATAATATGTTGGTTGATGAAAAAATGGATGATATTAAATTGTATCTGAAATGGAAAGTGTTAAACGATGCTGCAGGTGCTGTTGGTTCTGAATTGGAAAGTCAAAATTTTGCTTTTTACGGAACTACTTTAACGGGGGCAACCGAGCAACAACCACGTTGGAGACGTATGTCTAACTCGACAGGTTCTGTTTTAGGGGAAGCAGTGGGTCAGTTATACGTTGAGAAATATTTCCCGCCACAAGCTAAAGTGAGAATGGACGAGTTGGTAACCAATTTGAAAATCGCTTTGCGCGGAAGAATTGAAAAATTAGAGTGGATGAGCGATGACACCAGAATACAAGCATTGGCGAAGTTAGATGCTTTTGGTGTGAAGATTGGTTATCCTGAAAAGTGGGAAGATTACTCTAAACTAGAAGTTGGAACGAACTCATATATTGAAAACCTTTGGAATGCGGCTCGTTTTAGTTCAGAAAAGGACATTGCCAAATTAGGAGAACCAGTTGATACCGAGAAATGGGGCATGACTCCACAAACGGTGAATGCATATTATCATCCACTATTGAATGAAGTTGTATTTCCAGCTGCAATTCTTCAACCTCCTTTCTTTTATATGAATGGTGATGATGCGGTAAATTATGGTGCGATTGGTGTGGTTATCGGTCACGAAATGACTCATGGGTTCGATGATTCTGGTCGTCAATTCGATAAGGATGGCAACATGAAAGACTGGTGGACTGCCGAGGATACAGATAAATTTAACGCGAAAGCGGAGAAATTAGTTGAGCAATTTAACGGTTTTCAGGCATTCGATGATTTACATGTTGATGGTAAATTGACATTG
>JAQBBZ010000259.1:0-3296 GCA_032125735.1 Labilibaculum sp. | reverse complement strand
CACCAAGTTTCGATCGTAGAAAAGAAATGTTATTTTGGATTGATTTTTCACTTAGTGATATTATTGTATTGTCAATCATGACTGTAAAGTACTTTTGTAAATGGTATAGAATAGATTTATTCCCGTTTCAATGATATCATCCGGAAAATCGAAATCGGGATTATGAAGTTGAGGCTGCTCAGTTCCAGCACCTAATCCAAAATAACAAGCATTGAACTTTTCGGTATAGTAGCCAAAGTCTTCCGACCATTTATAGGGAGTTTTAATATGCTCCACATTCAAACCATTCTGTTTTGCTGCTTGTTCTACGATATCAACACAGCGATCATTATTCATTGTTGCAGGAAACACTTCGGTATAGCTTATTTCACAAGCCAATCTTTCCAAGCTCGCAATTTCCTTTACTATTTTCTCACACAAAGAAGTAAGCAATGTTAAATCTTCATTTTCGAAAGCGCGAAGCGTAATTCTTATTTCGGCATAGCCTGGAGAAGTACCAAAAGATATTTCGCCCAATTGCATGTGGATGATGGTAAGTAAAATAAAATCGCTAAACAGCGTTTTATCTGCCCTTAAAACATGAAGTTTACTGATTATTTGAGAGACGGCATCTGCAGGACTAATTCCATCCTGAGGTTCGGCCGCATGCGAAGTTTTTCCGGTAAGCTGAACCGTCATGCCTTTTGATCCGGAAGCAAAACTGCCCTTTTTAAGAACTATTCTATGTTTCTTAAGTCCAGGTATATTGTGCAGCGCAAACAGATAATCGGGCTCATTGTTTTTGAAATTCACATTTTCCATTACATCACAAGCACCCTGCTCCACTTCTTCGGCGGGCTGAAAAAGTAAAATTACTTTCCCCTTGGTTGGTCGATCATTCGATATTTTCTGAGCCAAACCAGCTATTATGGCCATGTGCCCATCATGTCCACAAACATGAGATACTCCCTCATTTACTGAAGTATATTCATGTTCTGAAATTTCCTGAATAGGAAGCGCATCCAACTCGCTTCTAAACATTATTGTTTCTCCCTGTTCTGCTCCTTTGAAAACAAACAATACGCCTTTATCTCCAAGTCTGAGCACCTCATCGGGCTTGTACTCATTAATAAAGTTTATGATGCGGTCGGTAGTATGATATTCACAATTTGAAACTTCGGGATGTTTATGTAATTCTCGTCGAAGTGCAATTATTTTCTTGTTCATGTACCCAGATATTATAGAATGCTGTTCAATTAAAAATATCAATTGCGTGAATAGGCATGCCTCTACTTTTTAAGCCGCATTTCTACATACTTGCTGCTAAATCCTACTTTTTCGTATAAAAATCGGGCTGGGTTTTCTGGCTCAACATGCAAAGCAATATCACCATTACTAATTTTAATCACCTCTTTCATTAAGCCTTTACCTAAACCTTTTCCTCTTTGAGATTCGTGCACGGCTATGTACACCAAAATATTCTCAGGAATATAACCTGCCATTCCGGTTCGGTTAATCACTACAGAACCAACTATTTCATCATTTTCCTTGGCAACTAGAACAAAACCGCCCCCTACTGGTTCATCCTTAACTGCATAAATAATTGCCTTTTCGATATCTTCCTTAGCATCGCCGTACTCACCTAAATGCTTATACAAAAAGCTTACGACAGCTTCTATTTCTATACTATCGGGTTTTGCAATTGAAGTGTACGTTTTATAATTTACCATGTAATTTTTATTTGTTTACAACACTTATATTTTACTAAATAACAAACACTTACATTAATGTTTAGAAATTGTATTTAAACCAAAGAACTTTTAGAATCGGATTAAAACATTAGAACATCGATATATTGTTTCTACACCACAAAAGTAGTTGAAATATTTTCAAAAGCCTATTAAGTATCTAAATTCACAATAAAACAAGCCGGAAAAAATACCGCAATCAACTCACAAGCACTAACATATGCCACACAATGAAATAAGCATATATTTTCGAACATTGCAAATAAGTTCTGCACCACACATATTTGTTGCGTAGAACCTATATGCGATTTTTAAACTATTCTTACCAGCAATCTACACAACGAGTATTACTTGGGAATTGCTATTTAGGGAGATAATTGCGGAGCAACGATGCAATGCGGAACCAAGGCAAAAAATAAGATGCTAACATATTATCTTCTTTGTTTTATTAGCAGATTTGGATTCAAGTTTAATCTGGAGAACTGAGGGTTTAAGATAGCTTAAAATGTGCTTGTTACATGTCCTTTTACTCCTCCCAGATGCCTCAATATTGATGAGATTTCACTATCTTTAATAGGATCGTGACCTACTCTTAAAAAACGCCTGTAGAAACAGGATGATATCGTGAATTAACAAAGCAGTTTTTATATTCCATATAAACATACGAATTATGAAATTTGCCTACATCGGAACATATCCCCCACGGGAGTGTGGAATTGGAAGCTTTACAAGGGATCTATATTATTCCATGGTGGGCGATATTAATCAGAATGAGAACGAAGGTTTTATTATTGCCATGAATAATTCGGATGAAGAATATTCGTATCCGAAAGAGGTAAAACTAACTATTCAGCAAGAAAATAGAAATGAATATATTGCCGCAGCAAAGCACATAAACAATAGCGGAGCTGATGTTTGCATTCTTCAACATGAATTTGGGATTTTTGGCGGACAAAGTGGTATTTACATCCTTTCTTTACTGCACCACCTCAAAATACATTTGGTAGTTACCCTTCATACCATTAGCAATACTCCTTCGTACACCGAAAAAGCCATATTAAAGGAAATATGCAAAATGGCTAATCTGGTTGTTGTAATGAATTTAAAAGCAATTGATTTTCTGAACGACATATATGATGTTCCCAAAGAAAAAATTGCATTTATTGAACATGGGGTTCCAGACTTTCATTTTGATCAGAAAAAAATAAAGAAAGAGTTTAAACTCGAAAAGAAAAAAATCCTACTCACATTTGGTTTTTTGAGCAGAAACAAAGGCATTGAGGTAGCCATAAAAGCATTGCCAAAGCTCGTTAAAAAACATCCAAACCTTATCTATCTGGTATTGGGGAAAATTCATCCAAGTGTTATGCGCTGTTCGGGTGATGAGTATTTGGTATATCTAAAGCAACTTGTTAAAAGTCTTAGCCTTGAAGATCACGTAATCATACCAAACGAGTATGTTCCACAGGAAGATTTATTTAAATATTTATATGCTTCGGATATTTATATAAGCCCCTACAATAACGAAGCTCAAATTACAAGTGGCACCTTGTCGTATGCAGTGGGTGC
>JAQBBZ010000258.1:0-6879 GCA_032125735.1 Labilibaculum sp. | reverse complement strand
GAAGTCTCATGGACAGACGAAAGTGCAAGTGGTATTGGAAGTGCTGATGATCAATTGCATTTGGTTGCAGTGAGAAATGGTGTTGCAAATGTTATGCATACTGGTTCTTTACGCTCCGCTCAATCTGCCGAAATTATTCTGCCTCTGGGAGCTGGCGTGGTTCATGTTTATGCCTTTTTCGGCAAGGCTGACGGAAGCCAATTCTCATCGGACAAGTATCAGGATGTTAGTTTGACCTAATCTGTTCAAAAGATCTATGATTAAAACTGCTGCGAATCTCGTGGCAGTTTTTTTGTGTTATTGATCTAATAATTAATGACTTTTACTGTCACATAATTATCAATTTTGTATGTATCTGGTATGTATAAGAAAAAACAAAGCAGCCACAACATTGTTGTAACTGCTTAATATTGAGGGTGGGCCCACCAGGGCATGATCCTGGGACCCCCTGATTATGAGTCAGGTGCTCTAACCAACTGAGCTATAGGCCCTCGAAAAACAAGAAAATAAAACAATGTTTTATCTTTGTTTTCGGTGTGCAATATTACATATTTGTATTGAATTATTCAATATTTGAAACAAGTTTTTTATGCAAAAATACAATTCAATCCCAAATATTATTTTCGATTTAGGAGGTGTGCTCCTAAATATCGATGCGAATCAGGCAGTTAAGAGTTTTAAAGAGATTGGTTTGACCGATATTGATGTGATAAAAAAAGAATATCAAACGAATGGTTTGTTTGATCGTTTGGAAAAGGGAACAATAAGTGCAGATCAGTTTAGACTTGAAATAAGAGAGCATATTAAAGCCGAAGTTAGCGATGAGCAAATTGATATGGCATGGAATTCTATGCTCTTAGATCTGCCTTATGAGCGGTTAGTGATGTTGGAGAAGCTTAAAAAGAGTCACCGGATATTTCTCTTGAGTAATACAAATATAATCCACTGCGAAGCTTATATGAAGATGATTAGCGAAGTTCATGGTGTTTGTTTTTCTGACTTTTTCGAAAAAGATTATTATTCTCACAATATGGGTTTAAGAAAACCTGACCCTGAGATTTATACTAGTCTTCTTAAAAATGAAGGATTAATTGCTTCGGAAACTTTATTTATTGACGATATGTTGGTGAATGTTGAAGCAGCTCAATCTTTAGGCTTGAAAGCTCACCATTTGAATTTGGAAAAGGGGGAAACGATTCTTGACTTATTTTAAAGCAAGGACTTATTTTTTACGGAAACTTCCCATTGTGTTGTCATAATTGATATAATACAATCCATTTTGAAGCCCTTCCAATTTTATTTTGTTACCAAAGCCTTTAAAAATGATATTTCCGTAGTTATCGTAAATTTCATATAGGGTTTCATTGGTGAATAGCAACTCATCTTTTACTTTTTCGGGGCCAAATGTAATACTTGGCAAAGCAGACTGATGATTAATATCTGCTGAGTAATTAGGCGTTTCGGTATAATCTACCTGATAAATTCTGAAAATGTTTTTGCCTGAGTGTGGGCGCACATTTAACTGATATTTATTTATTTGTGGGAGGCCAATTCCATCAACCTCTCCTATGGTGATCCATTTGTTCCAACGATATTGTTGAACTACAAATGGTAATGAGCCTAGTTCACCTTTGGTAGTCCAATTTAAGAATCCTTTTTTATCAACAACAGCGCTTTGTAGGTTGAACGAACTAATCGGTTTAATTGATTCAGCATTAATAATTTTTGGCAAACATCCATTTTTATAATGGAGAGTAATGTTTATTTTCTCACCAATCGGAAAATTAAATTTAGATAAATCAATTTCAAAAGCACTGCTGTTAATTTCATCAGTGGAGGTCATACCATTAACAGTTACTTCGTACACACAAAACCCAACTCCCGAATCCGAAAAAGGATTCATTACATAGATATTTTTGCCTAGGAAAATCCCGTTTAATTCGAGTTTATCTCCGAAAGCAAAATTAAAAAGGAAAAGAAAAATGAGTAGTGTAATTTTGTTCTTCACTATGCGAATTAATATTGATCTAATCGCAAGGTATAAAACTAAGAGTGATAAAAAAAAGTTTAAAATGGTTTATTTATGAATCCAATCTCCGTGTCCCTTAATGATCTCCGTAAGTTCATGAATGGCATTTTTACTGGGGATATTCTTTTTAATTAATTCTCGACCTTTGTATAAAGATACTTTTCCTGGTCCGGCACCTACATATCCATAATCAACGTCACCCATTTCGCCTGGGCCATTTACAATACACCCCATTACACCAATTTTTAAATGAGTTAAGTGTGAAAACTGTTTTTTTACTTCAGCAACAACATCATGAAGCTGGAAAAGGGTTCTTCCACAACCCGGACAGGAGACAAATTCTGTTCTACTTGTTCTTACCCTTGCAGCTTGTAAAATTCCAAATGCTGTTGAGTTGATCTCTTCGTGGGAGAGTTCACCAATATTCTCAAGCCAAATTCCATTCCCAAATCCATCAAAATACAAACTCCCCAAATCAGCTGATGCCTTTAAATGAATATCTTCCAGATTCGATTCTTCGAATGTTCGTTTAAAAATTACCGGCGCTTTGCATTTAGACTGAACCAATCGGAAAGCAAAAGCTCTCTGTTCTGCAAACGCATTTTGATGCTTTGATGAGCATACCAAAACTACCTTTGGATTCTTGATGATTTGCTGAATAAATTCATCAGACAAATCAGAATAGGTACATTCAACAAAAAGGATATCCGTTTGAAAGAAGGATAGATTGGTATTTGAAAACTCTTCAACCTGAAAGAGAGGATAGGTGTTTTTAGCAAAATTATTTGCCATTTCCCAACATTCCTGATCTACAATTATTCCTAATTCCTTTGGGTAATCGGCAAAAATGGCATCGAATCCATTCACAAACAGATAATCGCTGGCTAGTTTGCCTTTTTCCCATTCAAATGTATCTTGATTCAGAAGGTAACCCGCTTTTTCGGGAAGTTCTGTTGTAATGTATTTTTCATGACTAGCATCAGTTACTACAACGGGAACTTTACTACTGCCAATATTTCTAATTAGAGATGTTGATCTTTTATAAAAATCAAAAAGATTAATGTCTGTATTTTCGACAGGCAAAATTGGAGCATGGCCAATTTTCTCTGAAATGTAATCAACTAGTTTTTTTCCTACCGGAGATTCTATTTCCGGATCTTCAGTTAGTGATATCCGAACCGTATCGCCAATTCCATCATTTAAAAGAGCTCCTGTACCAACAGCCGATTTAATTCTACCGTCTTCACCTTCACCAGCTTCGGTTACGCCCAAGTGCAGTGGATAATGCATGTTTTCATTTTCCATTTCGCAAATAAGCAAACGAACGGTTTTCACCATCATTACAGTATTGCTCGATTTAATGGAGATAGCAACATTTTCAAAATTTTGCTCTTTGCAAATGCGCAGGAATTCCAAGGTTGCTTCCACCATTCCTCTTGGTGTATCGCCATACCTGCTCATGATTCTATCCGATAAAGAACCATGGTTGGTTCCTATTCGAATAGCGGTATTGTTTTCTTTACACACGCGAAGTAGAGGAATGAATTTATCTCTTATTTTTTCCAGATCTTCCTGATATTTAAGCTCGCCGTAATCAGTGCCGTTGTAGTCGGCTCTTTTATCAACAAAATTGCCCGGATTGATACGTACCTTATCTACATATTTCGCAGCAATTAATGCTGCCGCAGGATTAAAATGGATATCAGCAACTAGTGGGGTATTGTGTCCTCTTTTAACCAGTTCTTCTTTTATGAACTTTAGATTTTCAGCTTCTTTGGTTCCTTGAGTAGTTAAGCGAACATATTCTGCTCCCGATTTGATCATTCTGATGGATTGCTCAACACTGGCTTCAATATTATTCGTATCAGTGTTGGTCATTGATTGAATTCGAATTGGATTTTTACCACCAAGTGGCGTACTGCCTATTTTCGATTCAGATGATAAACGACGGGAGTAGTTAAACAGATCTTTGCAAAAAAGTTTATGTTTCGGGAAACTCATTTCTTAGGTTTTAATATTGAAATACAAAGGTAGCTAATTATGAATTATTATTTACGAATTATGAATTACTCCTGAAAAGAGCGGAAGAATGATTAAATTCAACCTCAAATTAGATTAATATTATAGTGTCTGGTATTAAAATTGTCTAAAGTGATGAGATTAATGTGTTTAAAACTTTAAGGACTCATAACTTGCAGTACGTTAGGCACGTTTTTGAAATTAGTAGTTAAAAATCCATTCTAATGTCAATAAAAGTTCAGGAAGTAAGCAAACTATACGGTAAACAAAAGGCCTTGGATAATTTGAGTTTTGAAATTAATCAAGGTGAAATTGTTGGTTTTTTAGGGCCCAATGGGGCAGGAAAATCAACAATGATGAAAATAATTACCGGTTATATCCCTCAAACTTCAGGTTTGGTTGAGGTGAATGGACTTGATGTTAGTAAAGATTCATTAGAGATTAGAACGCAAATTGGATATCTGCCCGAGCACAACCCCTTGTATTTGGAAATGTATGTGAAAGAATATCTCGATCATGTGGCATCTATTTATAAAATAGGAAAAAATAAGGCAAAGCGAATTGCCGAGATGATCGATTTGACTGGTTTAGGAGAGGAACAGAATAAAAAAATTGCTTCACTTTCGAAAGGATATCGCCAAAGAGTTGGCATTGCGCAGGCATTAATTCACGATCCTAAAGTGCTGATATTGGATGAACCAACCACCGGATTGGATCCGAACCAACTTTTAGAAATCAGAAAATTGATTCAGAATATCGGTAGAGAAAAAACCGTGATGCTTTCTACCCATATTATGCAGGAAGTGGAAGCTTGCTGTCAGCGTGTCTTAATTGTAAATAAAGGACAATTGGTTGCGGATCGGAAAATTGATTTTTTGAGTACTGATAGGACAATACAAAGACTCGAAGTTGAATTTTCTTCGGAGGTTTCTACTGATTTATTACAGGGAATTAGTGGAATAAATCAAATAGAAGTCTTTGGTGGTAATCGTTACTGTCTTGTTTCTAAATCGGATATTCGTAAAGATGTATTTCAATTTGCAGTTTCGAAAGATCTGGTGATTTTGGAAATGAAAACTCGATCGGAGAATTTAGAAGATATTTTTCACGCTTTGACAATGTAGTCTTCTCATTTTTTCTCTGTGTTTTTTTGTTCTCTCTGTGGTAAAAAAAAAGATGTAAATATTCTCAATATAATTAAGACTTACAGGTCTTTATTGAGGCGAAACAGCTTGTTTTTCAAGTACTGAAATTGTTAAAATGCTGTAAAACCAGTCCTTCTTTTTTGTTTCTTTCCGAAATAATACTTTCCTTTGCCCCGAAATAAGTGGAAAGATTTGGCTGCTTGCAACCACGGAAAAAAATGCTAAATGGTGAACTATGTGCTTTTCGGTACATAGACAACCAACCATTGCTTTCCCGTATCGTGTAAATCATTATTTAGTTAATGATCTTAAACAACATTGCCGTCGGTATAAATTGATGCAATTGATGATATCGACATCACAACTAATTATTATTAAAATATTATGGGATATTTATTCACATCAGAATCAGTTTCTGAAGGACATCCAGATAAAGTAGCGGATCAAATTTCAGATGCTTTACTAGATAAGTTTTTAGCTTTCGACCCTAATTCGAAAGTTGCTTGTGAAACATTAGTTACTACAGGGCAGGTGATTCTTGCCGGTGAAGTAAAAACAAAAACTTATATTGATGCTCAGGAAGTGGCTCGTGAGGTAATTAACCGCATTGGTTATACTAAAAGCGAATATCAATTCGACGGAACTTCATGTGGCGTTTTATCAGCTATTCACGAACAATCAGCAGACATTAACCGTGGTGTAGATCGTGAAGATCCAATGTCGCAAGGAGCAGGTGATCAGGGAATGATGTTTGGTTATGCTTGTAAAGAAACCGATGATTACATGCCGTTGGCGCTTGAGCTATCGCATCGTTTATTGATTGAGTTGGCTGCTATTCGTCGCGAGGGAAGAGAGATGACATATCTTCGTCCTGATTCAAAATCACAGGTTACCATTCAATATGCCGATGATGATACCATCGAAAGAGTACACACAATTGTTGTTTCTACTCAGCACGATGATTTTGGCCCGAATGATGAATTGATGTTGGCTAGAATTAAAAAAGACGTTCGAAACATATTAATACCACGAGTAATTAAAAAATTACCAGTGCGCATACAAACAATGTTCGATGAGAATTTTATTTTGCATGTAAATCCAACAGGAAAATTCGTAATTGGTGGCCCTCACGGAGATACAGGATTAACTGGTCGTAAAATTATTGTTGATACATACGGCGGAAAAGGTGCTCACGGTGGTGGCGCATTTTCAGGAAAAGATCCTTCGAAAGTAGATCGTTCTGCCGCTTATGCTGCTCGCCATATTGCAAAGAATTTGGTTGCTGCAGGTGTTGCCGAGGAGTTGTTGGTTCAACTTTCGTATGCAATTGGTGTCGCCGAACCTGTTGGGATATATGTAAATACCTATGGAAAATCAAATCTGAGCATTAGTGATGGACAAATTGCAGATAAAGTAGCCGAGCTATTTGATCTACGCCCTGCAGCTATCGAGCAACGATTGAAATTGCGTAATCCTATTTACGAGGAAACAGCAGCATATGGTCATATGGGAAGAACTTCCAAAACGATTATTAAAAAATTCGAATCTCCGTATTTCGAAAATATTGAAATGGAAGTAGAATTATTTACTTGGGAAAAATTAGACTACATCGAGAAAGTGAAAGAAGCTTTCAATTTGTAAACAACAACAAATACAATATATACAAAGCCATTCCATTTATTTGGA
>JAQBBZ010000257.1:0-6315 GCA_032125735.1 Labilibaculum sp. | reverse complement strand
GGTTCTTGCTGAAGAAACAGGTTCAATAAATTACCTTGTTGAGGATCGCTGTAAGTAAATCCGTTCAACAAAATGATGTTATTCCGGAAACTAAGATCAAGCTCTGTCCAGTTTGCCAGATTGGTAAAGTTTCGAATGAACTTGCTGTAATTTTCATTCAGAGAAAATGAAACCTGTTTTGGGTAGGTTTTTAGATTCAGGAAGATATTTGCATCAACATTCTTGCCTACAGTTCTGCGGATTTGTTCAAATCCCTTGGTGTTGGTGATGGAGTTTTCGGTACTCAGTTGAAGCACCGAGTTTTCTACCAGCAACATCGATCTGCTGGCAATAAATAATCCTTTCGAAAAGGCAAAGTGAATTCCTTTATCCTTTGGATTTTTAGGAGGAATACTGAACAGTGTTGTGTTGTGATATTTTCGTTCCGAAACCGATGATTCAAAACCAACCCAATTAATGATGGCATTTTTAATCTTTTTTTCCTCTAAATAATCCGATATGGGAAGAAGGAATAGGTACTCAATTTCATTTTTGCCTTGCAGGTGGCTTGCCATGGTAAATGTACGATCCAAAGAGAAAGTGCCTTCTGAATCGAAATGACTGATCAGACTATCTAAAAATTGGAGGTTTTGATTGATGTTGTCAATTTTATCGAAATTTCTAAGCTCATTCCATGCGCCTGTATTGTTCTCCAATTTGGTGATTAAATCTTCTAAACTCTCAAATTGAATAATCATTTCAGAATTAACGGGAATGGCTGAGAAAGGGTCAACCCCTTTGTATTCTTGCTGTTTTTGAAGAAATAAATAGCCTAAAACGATAATTGTCAGGAGCAAAAGAATTAGCAGAGAGGTTAATATTTTTTTTAACATGGTCAGAAGCTTGCGTGGAATAGTAATTGACCAAAAATAGCAATTTATCGATTGTTTAAAAAATTATGTGTAGGATATTCTGCATCTTAATTTGAATTAAAGAATTGTGCAGTTGGTTGTAGTATCGCTTATTCGATTTTGGTGAGCGGTAATGTCGTAAATGAAAAGGGGAAAGGATTAAGAAAATTAAAAACCAATATCCATATTCCTAATAATCAGCGTGAATGAGTTGAGTTATAAAAAATGCCCCGACGATTGTCGGGGCATTTACTTTTGATAATAGTAAGTATTTGGTGTGTTGTTTCTAAAAATCGAATTTAATTCCTTGAGCCAATGGCAAGTCTACACCATAGTTTATGGTATTCGTTTGTCTTCTCATGTATGTTTTCCAGGAATCGGAACCAGATTCGCGTCCGCCACCTGTTTCCTTTTCGCCACCAAAAGCGCCACCAATTTCGGCACCCGATGTTCCAATGTTCACATTCGCAATTCCACAATCGCTTCCAATCGCTGAAATAAAGCTTTGAGCCTCGCGCATGTTCATGGTAAAAATCGATGAGGATAAACCTTGTGGAACATCATTGTGCAAATGAATAGCCTCGTCCAATGTTTTGTACTTCATGATGTAAAGAACCGGAACAAAAGATTCATCCTGAACAATTTGCCAGTGATTTTCAACCTCGCAGAAAGTAGGAACCACAAAATTGCCATCCAGTACTTTATCGCCGTAAACAATTTTCCCGCCTGCTTTTTTCACTTCGGCAATGGCGTGTTTGTAAACTTCTACAGCGCCACTGTCAATTACAGGTCCAACCAATGTTTTCTCATCCAGCGGATTGCCTATTTTTCCTTCTACTTGTTTATAGGCATTCAGCAATCGGGTCTTTACATCCTCGTAAACACTTTCGTGGATAATCAAACGTCGGGTAGAGGTACATCTCTGACCTGCAGTTCCAACCGATCCGAATACAATTCCAGGAATCGCGATATCTAAATCGGCTGTTGGAGCAATGATTATTGCATTGTTTCCTCCCAGTTCGGCAATGGTTCTGCCCAAACGGGCAGCAACCTTTTCAGCCACTCGTTTACCGATGGCAGTCGATCCGGTGACCGAAATTAAAGGAACACGTTTATCTTCTATAAAATTATCACCCATTACCGATGATTTTGCAACAATTAAGTTGAAAACACCTTCGGGTACATCGTTATCTTTTAATACTTTTTGAATGATATTGTGACATGCCAGAGCGCACAGAGGCACTTTGGAACTTGGTTTCCAGATAATCGCATCGCCACAAATTGCCGCAAGCATGGCATTCCAAGCCCAAACAGCAACCGGAAAGTTGAAAGCCGAAATTACACCTACAATTCCCAAAGGATGATACTGATCCATCATTTTATGATCCGGACGTTCGGAATGCATGGTAAATCCGTAAAGCATTCTTGACTGACCCACTGCAAAATCGCAGATGTCGATCATTTCCTGCACTTCGCCTAATCCTTCCTGATAAATTTTCCCCATTTCGAGGCTTACCAATTTTCCCAAATCATCTTTGGCATCGCGAAGAGCATTACCAATCTGACGAACAATTTCACCTCGTTTAGGAGCTGGCATTTTTCGCCACATTTGAAAGGCTTTCTGTGCAGTTTCCAGTACTTTTTCGTAATCAGCAGCATCAGCATTTTTTACTTTTGCAATTACCGATCCATCTATGGGAGAAATTGATTCGGTTAGTGCACCATTACAAGTAAACCAATTCGTACCGGTCGAAACTCCTTGATTAATGGGTTCAATGCCTAAGCGTTTAAGTGTTTCCTTAACTCCAAAATCTTTCATGTCTTTCGTATGATTTGTTTTTTGATGGAAGTACAAATATCCGCCAAAAAGGGGTTAGCATTCTTGTGTTTTTAGTTCGAAACTACAAGATAATAATTGTAAGTCCTTTTCACTATGATATATATCATATGATCTGTCTAAATAAGAGCAAAAAAATAAACCCGAATCGATAATGATTCGGGTTCTGATGATATTGAGAATTGAAAATTTGAGACTATTTAATTACATCACGAAGTTTCTGAAATGTTTCATGAACTGAACTCTTTCAAAAGCAGCTGGGTCGTTCGATTTCGATTGACTCATTTTGCCTTTAAAATCGCTAATGCTTGAGAAGTTATGCTCTTCCATCCAGGCAAATATCTCTTTCGAAAGAGTATCGATGTATTCAGGTCCGTTTTTGTACAATACCGAGGCCAATTGAACCGCATCGGCACCAGCAAGCAGGTGTTTAATAATGCTTTCGGATGTATGAATACCAGTTGTGCCGGCAATGGAGCATTTCACTCGTTCCGACATAATCCCAGTCCATCGTAAAGAGTTTTTGTAATCGTCTGGGGTCGATAAAATTTGTCCGTTGGTTACGGTCAAATTCGTAATGTCGAAATCGGGACTGTAAAAGCGATTGAACATCACAATTCCGTCCACATGGATATCATCCAATCGTTTAATTAGATTCGATAAATTAGAATGATACGGACTTATTTTTAATGCGATCGGAATATCAATTTCTTCTTTTACTGCTTTCAATACATCGTAGTAAATCTGTTCGTTTTCATCACCTGTTCTGTTCATATCCGTAGGAAGAACAAAAAGATTAATTTCCAGAGCATCGGCACCTGCTTTTTCAATTTCTTTCGCGAAGTAAGTCCATTTTTGGGCACTTACACAGTTTATGCTCGCAATAATTGGAATTGAAACAGCCGCTTTGGCTTCTTTTATTAGTCTTAGATATTTTCGAACAGTATCTTCCTGTGGATTTTCATCCATATAGTCGAAAGTTTCAGGGTAAACGTACGGACGGCTGGTCATGGCGTGAATTTTCTCATCCATTTCCATGATGATCTCTTCTTCGAAAAGAGATTTTAGAACGATAGCCCCGGCTCCGTGTACTTCCAATTCAATTAATTTATCAATGGAGTCGGTAAGACCCGAACTTGCTGCTATAATTGGACTGTTTAAATTTAATCCAAGGTACGTGGTGGCTAAGTTTGGCATGTTATAAAAGTTTAGTTTATGTTTTGTGTTGATTATACAACATCAAATGTAGTTTTGTAGGCAGATTATAACAAATCAATAATCTTGATGCTAATATAGAGAATCCTGATGTGAATTGCTAAGTTGTTTTTAGACGGAAAAGGAGAGCCTTGTTCGCTTTTTGATTGTTGAAGACGCTTTATGTCCTCTGAATGCATCAATTGGGGAGACTGTGATCGGGGAAGATTTCTTTGAGATAATTAAATGAAGCTCAGTACATCCGATGTTTGTTGGCTTTGGTGTCGAGATTTAGCCAGAATATTTTTTCAAAAAAAGATTGCTTTTGTTTTGCTGGATTGAAACAAACATCTATATTTGCATCGCATTCAAAAGCAATGCCCAGGTGGCGGAATTGGTAGACGCGCTGGTCTCAAACACCAGTGGGGAAACTCGTGCCGGTTCGATCCCGGCCCTGGGTACTTTAACATAATGTTAGAAAGAACAAATAGCGCTTAAAACACTGGTTTTGAGCGCTATTGTTGTTTTCAGATGTCAATGATGATCAAATAAAACCAATTAAAAAGGGGCAAAATCGAGAACAAGCGAGAACAAATCGAGAACAAATCGAGAACAGATTTTGATGATTTTTCCGTTTTGAGTGTTTGTTTCAGTTGATTTTTTTCTGTTTCGGTATCTTTTTTTCATTTTGATTTGATGAAAAAGCAGTTGACTGCTTCCCAATTTTGACCTCGAAATTCCTTCCATTTCTAAATTCAGCACTATTTGTTGCAATTTGATGCAATTTGACACGAAAATAAGGTTGTGCAATTTGTTGAAATACAGTAACTTAAATAAGGATTCTGCAATTAAATTTAGGATTGATTCATTTAAAAAGAGGAGTTATTGGTATGAGATTAAAAATTGGTTATCAGCTAAAGAAATCCCGTTCAAAAGGAGGGAAGTGTCCGATTTATCTGCGTTTCACGTATAATAACAAACGTGTTGAACTCTCTACAGGGATATTTGTTCCTGCTGACTTGTGGGATGAAAAAACAATTTCGTGCACAGGACCAAGCCCGTTTGCTGAAAGTGTAAACAATCAGCTTACTAAGACTCAAACAAATTTACGGGATACATACAATCGTCTGGTGTCTTTGGGAGAGGAGTTTGATGTGATTGACCTTAAAAATGCGCTTTTGGGAAAGGATAAGAAGCGAGGAGGCGTGCTGGAAATCTTTGACTACTATCTGGAGACAATAGAAAATAATATTGGAAAAGGCTACGCAAAAAGAACCTTAAAACATTATAAGGTTAGCCGAAAAAAGCTTATGCTGTATATTAAAAGTCTTAAAAGGAATGATTATCCGATGGATAAGGTGAACTATGAGTTTTTGAATGGCTTTGATATGTTTTTAAAGGCAAATTACAATGTCCATCAAAACACGGCCTGGAATTATCACAAACATTTGAGAAGGGTGATGAACCTGGCCGTAGCCATGGAATACATTGATAAAAATCCTTATGCACGTTATCAGGTGAAGCTGGAACAGACCAGTCGTGAATTCATTAGTATGCATGAATTGAAAACGATTGAATCCAAAGAAATTAAGAAGAAGAGTTTGGATATTGTTCGTGATGCTTTTGTGTTTGCCTGTTACACCGGACTTTCCTATGCAGATATTTATAAATTAAGTGCAAAACATTTAGAGCTTGATGGTTCCGGAAAGGAATGGATCATTATTCATCGGTCTAAAAACAGCAATCGCTGCATGATTCCATTGTTTCCAAATGCGAAAGCAATCCTTCAGAAATATTCAGATTTCCCTGAAGACCTGTTGAGAGGGAGATTGTTACCCATTCTTTGCAACCAAAAAATGAATCAGTATCTAAAGGATCTGGCCAAGCTTTGTGGAATTGAGAAAAATATGACCATGCATGTGGCCCGGCATACTTTTGCTACAAGCGTAACTCTGTCCAATGGTGTGCCTATCGAAACTGTCTCGAAAATTTTGGGACATACCTCTTTGAAAACAACACAGATTTATGCCAAAGTATTGGCACATAAAATTTCTGCTGATATGGATGTTTTACAGAAAAAGTTAAATCTGGAATAATTCAATATTCTAATCCTCTGCCAAGACTATTGCAATAATGGTGTAAAACCTAATCGAATTGTAAGATACAGACCTTAATACATGCGTCAGCAAAGTTGGAATCGGCCATGGATTGACAAAAGCGTTCGGCATAAACGCGCTCAATCATTTCAAAGCGTTTTTTTTTTCTTACGCACAGGCCAGGCCGCAAAGAGCTTTGTATTGATTGCATGCTGCAAAATACAAAGCCCATTGCCAAGCCCCCTTAAAACACCTTGAAATGATTTTCACAGCCGGCGCACAGGCCATTTATTCCGTT
>JAQBBZ010000256.1:0-3470 GCA_032125735.1 Labilibaculum sp. | reverse complement strand
TGGCATCCAAATTGCATCAATTCCAATCAAATAAAGATATATTTATTGAGAAAAAAATTGATGAGGATTCAACCTCTTTCATTAGATACCTAAACTTTTCAAATCCAGATATTAGTCATTCTTTGGAGGGGAAGTTCTCTGGAGTATATGCAAAAGAAACATCGTCAACTTTTGGAACAGCTCCACTTATTAGCATTCGTGGAAACTCAACCTTTATAGGAAATAACAGACCTTTATGGGTGATTGATGGAGTAAAACAGCAAAACCTGATTGATGTAAACGTGAGTGAATTAAATTTAGGAAACATCATTGATGTATTTTCTTCAACTGTTTCTGGCATTAATCCTGAAGATATTGAGAGTATTGAGGTTTTAAAAGACATAGCAGCAACAGCTATTTACGGATCGGATGGTGCTAATGGCGTAATATTGGTGACGACAAAAAAAGGAAAAGTTAGCAAATTAAGAATAAATTATACAGGGAGCCTAACTTTTAATCAGAAACCAAAAGCATCTGATTTTAATATATTAGATTCCAAATCGGAAATGGAGATATATAAAGAAATGGTGTCAAAGGGATGGTTATCTTATACAGATCTGTCCAATGCTTCAGACTATGGTGTTTATGGGAAATTAAATGAAGCTATAAACACATTCGACGGCAATTCGTTTTTAGTACAAAATAACCCGGAAGCAAAAGCCGCTTTTCTAGAAAAACACGCCAATGCAAATACAGACTGGTTCAATGAATTATTCAAAAATAACATCACACAGCAACACTCTGTCGATATATCGGGAGGAAATGATAAAACAACTTTTTATACCTCTTTCTCACATTTCAATGATGATGGTTTTGCATTAGGCTTTAATGCAAAACGAACTACCCTTAATGCCAATATTCAACAAAAAATAGGGAAACGACTCAAGCTTGGTTTAAAACTTACAGGAAGCCAGAGAGACCAACAAACCGCTGGAGCCAATGATGCCGTATATGATCAAATTGAAGGGAAGTATATCCGGAATTTTGAATGCAATCCATTTACTTACGCTATGAACACAAGTAGGGCAATGCGTGCGAAAAACGAAAATGGAGAATTGGAGTATTTCAGAAGAAATTATGCGCCATTCAATATTACTAATGAGATCGAAAATAATTATGTGGATATTTCAGGCAAAGATCTATCAGCACAATTTATTGTAGAATATCAAATATTAAACAATTTTAAAATTCAATCGAATTATTCTTATAGAAAGAATAAAAGCGAAAGCAATCACATTACAACCGAGAATTCCAATGTTGCAAACGCCTTTAGAGCGGTTGTCAATTCAACAATCAGAGATATCAACCCCTATCTATTTAAAGATCCGGATGATCCTTATTCGCTTCCACACTCGATATTACCTGAAGGAGGATTTAAAAATATTGATACCCGAGAATTTAAAAGTCATTATATACAAAACAAAATAGTGTGGAAGGTGAATTTAAATACAAACAGCCCAATGGATATTGTATTTGGGCATGAAATGGTGAAAAATTCATTTGAGCTTACAAAGGAAAAACAATTTGGTGTTGTATATGCTGAAAATGAGAAAATAGTACATCATCCCGATTTGGAAAAATATTTACAATATAATAATATTGAATTAAACAAAAGTGAAAGCAATGCAATTAAGCAAATGGCATTTTTTGCCAACATAAATTTAAATTTGAAAAATCGATTTGTGATTGGAGGATCATTAAGAAATGAAGCTTTTAATATGCCTAACATTAAGGATGATTACTTGCCAAGCTGGCACTTATCTGGAAAATGGAAGTTGAAATCAGAAGCTTTTATGAAAGAATTGAAACCCATAAATTATTTGGATGTAAAACTTTCTTATGGAAGAAAACACAGATTACCAAACTTAATTAATTCGAAATATTTTACATCCCGAGATGAGTTTGAAAGTGAAAAAATAAAAGAATTAGACTTTACTATTGCATTTGGATTGTTGAATAATCGATTGATTGGAGAAGTCTCTTATTACAAACAGAATTTGGAAGATGCCGTAAATCTATTTATGACTTCAGGAGTTGGAGGAATGATTATGAGATACGCTAATACAGGTGAGTTAGAAACGAATGGAATCGAAATAAATCTTCATTCAAAAATATTGCGATCAAAGCATTTTGCATGGAATAACAATTGGAATATTACCTTTCATAAAAATGAAGTAACAAGTGGATATTCAGCTGCTACTATTTCGCAAGCAACAACAAAAGGTGCCTTAATGACAGGTAAACCACAAGGAGCACTTTATTCAAGCAAATTTGCAGGATTAAATGGCAATGGAATCCCTACTTTTTATGGAGAAAACGATGAAATTGTAAGCTATATATATTTGCAATCTAATGAAAATATAGAATCTATTCTCAAGTACGAAGGACCTACAGAACCCAAAATATTTGGGGGTTTTAGTAATAACTTAAGATATAAAAATTTCAATTTGAATATCGGATTAACTTATGCTTTTGGTCACAAAATTAGAGTGAACTCAAATTATCAGCCTTTTTATTCGGATGTAAATTCTTTTTCGAAAGATATGGCAAACAGATGGAAGGAATCCGGAGATGAATTAAACACAAATATTCCAAAGATTATAAGTTTGAGAGAGCATCATCAAAATGGCTCTGATATTAAACAGGCTTACGATTCATATAATTTGAGTAGTGAGAGTATCGCAAAAGGTGATTTTATTCGTTTAAATCATATTGGTTTATCATATCAACTATCCCCAAAGGTAATTAATAGACTATTTCTTAAAAGAGCCTCTTTATCGGTACAGGCAAATAATATTTGCTTGTTGTATTCCGACAGTAAGTTGAATGGTACCGATCCCGCATATGCACCTGTTGGAGGAGTGTCATTACCAGTGCCCAAGAGTTATACATTCACACTAAAACTTGGATTTTAGAAAGATTGCGATCTCGTCTTTCATAACATTAGACTTTTGCCTCAAATATGCAGCAGCTCAAGCTAAATGAAGCAAAACTAAGAGAATTATATTCTCAATATATAGAAAGGCTGTCCCTCGGGGCAGCCTTTCGTGTTTTATAGTGTTTTTTTATTTAAAAGCCCAAGTTGGTCATCCAACCATATAGCTGTATGTTCCAACCAAATAACTGTATGTTCCAACCATATTAGTGTATTTTCACACCAAATAACTGTATGTTGCCACTGTATTAATATATGTTCACACCAAATAATAGTATGAAGTCAACTTATAAATGCAATTAGTTACCGTAATGCAATAATAAATTACTGTTTAAGATTAATAATTATTGCAAAATGTAAATGATATCCTTACATTTAAATATGACTACGAATAAAACGACCCCCATCAACGAGCTGATCTTGTCAGAAATGAAAAAGCAGGAAGTGACCATATCTGCAATGGCTAAAAAGCTTGATTTAAGTGTAAATGCCACCT
>JAQBBZ010000255.1:0-3147 GCA_032125735.1 Labilibaculum sp. | reverse complement strand
TAGCACACATTTGAAGGGCTTCGTAGTCGAATTGCTTCACCATACTGGCTAACACGTGAGGAGTCTCCCCTGAGGCTTTCAAACGAGTAATTTCGCGATAGGTAGCAATTCTTTGACGCGGACTTAAAGTTAAGTTGTGTGATACACAAGCTGGCTCGCAAAATCCACACTCCATGCACTGATCAATTTTCTCATGAGCAGCTGGCAGAGGTTTCAAATCTTTTAAGTGAGCCTGTTTGTCGTCATTCAGAATAACTCCTGGGTTAATTAAAAAATGAGGATCGAAAATAGCCTTGATCTTCTTCATCAAGTTGTAAGCATCTGTTCCCCATTCCATTTCAACATAAGGAGCCATGTTTCGTCCGGTTCCGTGTTCTGCTTTTAGCGCACCATCGTAACGACCCACCACCAAATCAGCCAATTCATCCATGAATTTAGCATACCTGTCGATTTCCGACTGAGTCCCAAAATCCTGAGTAAATACGAAGTGTAAATTACCCTCCAAGGCATGACCAAAAATTACTGCTTCCGAATACTTAAACTTTTTAAACAAGTCCTGAAGATCTAAGGTTGCCTCGGCCAACTTAGGCACAGGAAAACAAACATCCTCGATAATAACAGTGGTTCCTACTTTACGCATACCGCCAACCGTTGGAAGCAATCCTTTGCGGATTTTCCAAAGCATTGCAAATTCAGCAGGAACATCAGTAAATTTGATTGGAAGTTCAACAGGAATATCGCTAATTGATTTTTTGATTATTTCAATTTGCTGGTTCAGTGTTTTAGCATCACTCGCTCTGGTTTCCACTAAAATAGCTGAAGCTCCTTTCGAAAGAGTCTTTAAGTAAGCAGGAACTCCATCATCATTCTCAACAGAGCGTAATGCAGCTCTATCCATTAATTCGACCGCAGCAACAGGCTCCGATTTTAATATCGAAACAGCTCTACAAGCTTTTTCAATATCTGGGTAAACCATTAATGAACTTGCCTTAAACTTGTGCTCAATTACGGTTTTGTAAACCACTTCAGAAATAAATCCAAGAGTTCCCTCTGAACCAATCATCAAGTGAGTTAAAATATCAATTGGATCTTTGTAATCAACCAGTGCATTTAAGCTGTATCCAGTTGTATTCTTCATTTTAAATTTCTCACGAATCCGGGCATCCAAAGTCTTATTATTCTGAACATCTTTAGCCAATTGACTTAAGCCATTCAATAAGCTTGAATGAGTCTTTTTAAACGAAGCAATACTATCCTTACAGGAAGTATCCAATACGGTTCCATCATGTATAATTACACGAATAGAATCAATTGTTTTATATGAATTCTCAGAAGTACCACAACACATTCCTGATGCATTATTGGCAGCAATACCCCCAATCATCGCAGCATTAATGGAAGCAGGATCTGGCCCGATTTTTTTCCCGTATCGAGCCAATAAAGCATTTGCACGAGCACCGGTAATCCCTGGCTGAAGACGAATTTTATTTCCTTCATCCAAGATCGTGTGCTTTTTCCAATGCTCTCCCGCAACTACTAAAACAGAATCACTAATGGCCTGTCCCGATAAACTTGTTCCCGCTGCACGATAAGTAACAGGTATGTTTAAATCATGGCATTCACGCATAATTAAACTAACCTCTGCCTCGTTTTTCGACTTTACTACTAATTTTGGTATTAGTCGATAAAAACTGGCGTCGGTTCCCCATGCTAGAGTATGTAAAGGATCATGAAACATCCGATCTTTATCAATAGTCTTCAGTAATCGTTCATGTAAAATTTTATATTCTCCTGTAAGCATATCTCTTTGGTTTATATTTTTAAATATGAATCAAACTATCCCTTCTCAAAATCTTTTTGCAAGCTGAAAAAGGTAAACGAGCCTTCTCCCTTCCTTTTCAGCTTGTAAAAAAACTTACATCATTTATATTCTTACTTCGAATACTAGCGATGACATTAAATTGTAGCCATTTGTTTTTCCGCCTTCTTTTTCTTGTAATTCACTTTCTCAGATTTTGCTGTTGTTACTCGATCAACCAAGTAAATAATAGACTGATAAGGAACACCACCATTATGACTTAAACCAATTTCACAAGTTCTACTGTTGGAATAACCCGCAATCACTTTTTCCTTCGCTATTACTGGATGAAGATGTCGAAGTGCATATTTGTTGACTTCAGGAAAGTTAAAACCTCTATCACCGGCAAAACCACAACAACCCACTTCTGCAGGTAAAACAACGTGCTTAGCACATGCCTCGGCAACCGCTTTTAATGCTGGGGTTAATCCCATTTTTGTAGTGGTACAGGTTGGATGAATGGCCACCACCTCGTCTACTATTTTAAAGTTTAGTTTATCCATTAAAAATTCATGAATAAATTCAACAGGTTCATAAAGTTTCAATGTTTTATCCATTACATTACGCATGCGGTAAAGACATGGAGAAGTATCACATAAAACAGGGTATTTTCCATTCTCGGAAGCTTTCACCAAAGCAGCTTCCAATTCTGAAGATTTTTGATTGGCTTGTTTTATCAATCCTTTACTCTCCCAAGGCGTACCGCAACATAAATTGGCCATTCCCTCAGGGAAAATCACTTCGTAACCCGCTTTCTCGAGCAAATTTTGCGTTGCCATATGCAATGGCTCCTTGTAAGGATCTCCTTTTGCAGGACCCATGGTTTGCGAAATACAAGATGGGAAATACACCACTTTTAATGGATTTTCCTTATTAATAGGATGCGGAACTGGCTTTTTAGCCCCTTTAGGCATCGATGAAGTCCACAATGGAATGTTATTGCCACTTAAAGTTCTAAAACCACCGGCTACAGCTCCCAATAAAGTTGTACCCATTACAGTATGTACACCATTCACAAAGCTAAGACCCCCACGAATCATAGGACCAATTTTGTACAAATTATCGGCGGCCATTTTACTGTATTTTTGAGCTTTTTCACTAGTCATATCAAGTGATCTCAAATGCTTAATATACTTACCTGTATCAATTCCTAAAGGACAAGAAGTAGAACACAAACCATCTCCGGCACAAGTTTCTTCACCCAGATATTTGAATTCCTTTACTAATACTTTAAGACGTTCATCATCTTCGTGAGATATTTCCAATCGTTTGATTTCACGTTGTAATAC
>JAQBBZ010000254.1:0-6889 GCA_032125735.1 Labilibaculum sp. | reverse complement strand
CCAACAACCAAAGCATCAATACTTGTTGCGATAGAAATACCTATAAGAACCATTAGTTTTAGCGGATTAAAAGAGCAATCCTTTTCTTTGGCTGTTATACTTTCATAAATCATTTTGCCTCCCATTCCTGCAAGTAGAATAAAGGCGATCCAATGATCAAAGTCTTTAATTAAATCTTTTAATTCCCATCCGGTATACCAGCCAATTATTGGCATTCCACCTTGAAATACAGCAAGAAAAAAAGCAATTTTAACTGCTTGAAAGAAATGAATCTTTTTTATGGCCAATCCACTGCAAACCGAAGCCGCAAATGAGTCAACAGATAGTCCAAGGGCAAGAAGAAGGATGCTTATTAATTCCATGTAATCGTATTTTTTAGGATTGCAAAGATATATGCTTCTTATTAAGAGGGGAAAAAAAAAGCAATTTCCGGTAAAGAAATTGCTTATTTGAAATTATTCTAAAAAGTCAGGCCGATTTTAAGGAGAAAATAAAGTTGCTTCCTTTATTTTCTTCACTTTCAACCCAAATTTCCCCACCATTTTTCATGACAAATTCTTTGCATAAAATCAGACCTAATCCACTGCCTGATTCATCATTGGTACCTTTCGTTGTGAAATTACCATCTAGTATGAATAGCTTATCCTGATCATTTTCACTGATTCCTATGCCTGTATCTTTTACCGAAAGATGAATAAAATTACCATCCAATACTGTTGATAGAAATATTTCACCATCTTTATCTGTGAATTTTAAAGCATTGCTAATTAGGTTTCGTATGATGGTGTTTACCATGTTTACATCGCCAAAAGCCACAGTGTTGGGTTTTATATCGGAGAATATTTTTATTGATTTATCCGCCGCTTTTAATTTAAATATAGTAAGATTAGATTGAATTAATTGGTACAAATCAATTTGAGTAGGAGTAAATTCGAGTACACCGCGTTGATCATTTGCCCACTGCAACAAGTTTTCAAGAAGAGTAAATAAGCTGTTGGCCGATTCATGAATGTTATCATTAAACTCTTCTATTGTTGTTATGTTTTTCCCTTCCTTTACTTCATTTTTTATCAGTTCCGAAAATCCTAATATGGCATTAAAAGGCGATCTTAAATCATGAGCAATTATTGAAAAGAATTTATCTTTTGTGGCATTCATGATTTTTAACTTGGAATTGGATTCTTCCAATTTGCCATTTATTATTTTTATCTGATTGTTTATTTTGATTTTAGAGCGGAAAAGAATAAATATTAAAATGATTACAGCAAGAGCTAAGAATGAAAAAATAAAAAGGTATTTTGCTCTCATTCTCTCCTGTTCCAGTTTTTCTTGAGTAAACTGATTTTTGACTCTTAAAATTTCATTTTCTTTCTCTTTTTTCTCCGAGTCGAATTTAGTCTGAAGTTCGACTATTTTATCTGTTCTGGATTTTTGTTGTATGCTATCTTTAAGAGAGTTGTAGGCAATAATTGTGGAGTAAGCTTTTTTGTTATTCCCTGTTTTATTGTAATACTCAGCAAGAAGCTTTAGTAAATCACTTCTTTTACCTTGTGTTTTTAGTTTTTTAGTTAAGGTGATTCCTTCGTCAAGATATATAAAAGCTTGTTTGAAGTTCCCAAGGCTTAGGTATATTTGGCTTAAAGTCTCCAAATTATAAATGATTTCAGTTTCTAATTGAAGCTGACGATTAGTGGACAAGGACTCGCGTAAGCATACAATTGCTTTCTCACTATCTCCCATCTTAAAATAATTTTCGCCAATATTATTAAGACATAGCGCAACACCAGCTTTATTATTCGCTTTTTTATTTATATCAAGACTTTTTTCGTAAAATGTTAATGCTTTATTGTAATCTGAATCGTTCTGGTATATAATTGCTAAATTATTGTAAAGAACAGATAGGGTGTCCTCATTCTTTAACTCTAAAGCGATCTCCATAGCTTGGTTGTAATAGGATATTGCCTTTTCCCTTTGATGTTCATCGGCATAAATATTGGCCATATTAATAAGAAGACTTAGCTTGGTACTATCGTCGTGCCGTATCTCTTCTAATTTAAAAGCTTCTACATATTTACTAAGTGCTAATTCTAAATCACCTCTTTCATAGTAAACTTGCCCAAGTCCGATAAGATTGTTTATTTTATTTCTATTATCCTTTTGTGACTTACAGAATGTTAGAGATTTATTGTATTGGTAGATTGCACTATCGTATTTGCTTATTAGTGCATAATGGTAGCCCAAACAGTAATGAACTCGGCAAATACTTAATGAATCATTTAGTATATATGCTATTGCTTCAGCTTCATTTAGAGCTTCTCTGGCTTTAGCCATATCGCTAATCGCCGAGAAATTGTAAAAACATTCAAGTTGTGATTTGATGATTAGCTTCTCGTTATTGCTATTTTGTGACAACTGCAGAGCCTTATTTGAGTAATAAATAGCACTGTCAGTTTTTACAGTGTAGTATTTTCTAGACAGATCCAGATAATGATCTATTTTAATACTATCCTGAGCAGTAGATGTTTGATTTTTAACATCATCCATTTTTGCATTTGCAGATATTGGGGTAATGGACAAAATAAGTAAAAGCAAAGCAAGTTTTAGGGGAAGTTGCATTGTAATTTTTATGTGTTTAGTTTTTCGTTAAATGTTCTTGTTCTTAAATGAATTGGTATTTTTCGTAAATATCTTTTGATGAGCCGAAATATAGTAATATTAATTAGAATATTTCTGTCTGAAATGATAGTATTATTCTCATAATAGATAGCTTACTATCTGTGTTTTACATTTTGTTTTTATTCTGTAATTAAATGAGTAAAACAGGTGGAATATAAACTTGAGCTATTTAAGGATAATGTTCTGGCTAATGTCTAAAGCAACTACAGAGTGTGTAAGAGCACCAATCGAAATGAAATCGACACCAGTTTTAGCAACTCCGGAAATTCGCTCCAGATTCATATTTCCAGAAGCCTCTACCAAGGCTTTTCCATGAATATAGTCAACAGCTTCTTTCATTAATTCATTACTCATATTATCGAGCATAATGATATCTGCACCAGCTTTAACAGCTTCTTTTACCTCGCTTAAGTTTGTTGTTTCTACTTCAACTTTAATATCTAAAGGAACGGCTTTACGAATCTGTTCAACAGCAATGGTAATACTTCCGGCCATCTTAATATGGTTGTCTTTAATCATAACCATATCGTATAAACCAATGCGATGATTGGTTCCTCCACCCATTTTAACTGCATATTTGTCGAATGTTCTTAAACCGGGAACTGTTTTTCTAGTGTCAAGAATTTTCACTTTTGTTCCTTTGGCTTCGGCAACATATTTTGCTGTTTCAGTCGCAATACCCGACATTCTTTGCAATAAATTCAATGCAAGTCTTTCTCCGGTTAAAAGAGCTCTAAATGTTCCTTTTATCTCAAGAATAACATCTCCCTTTGCAACACGATCGCCATCTTTAATTTGGGGATTCCATTCCAGATTTTTATCTAATTTACGAAACACCATTTCAGCAATATCCAAACCGGCAATTATACCATCAGCCTTTGCGGTCATACTTGCAATACCCAAAGTGTTTTCGGGTACAATATTATTTGTGGTAATATCACCACTTCCAATATCTTCCTGAAAAGCATGATTAATGATGAGTTCAATTTCCTGAATATTAAATCCGGATTCTTTCATATGATTATTATTTTATGTTTTTGCCATATGTAACTTACCATGCTGAGATAATCATCCCCCTGTGTGTCAAAATCGCTTTGGCATGGACGTTTCATATATGTTATAATTTAATCTTGAGATCTATGATCTACAGGAACAAAATAAATTTCTCTATTAATTTGTTGAATAGAGTGGGTGAGGAATCTCGATTTTTCCTTTGGAAAATCTTCTCTAAAATGACCTCCACGACTCTCTTGTCTTGCTAAAGCAGCTGTAGTCAGTAAACTGCATACTCTTATTAGGTTTTTCAAACGAACACTATAATATTCATTTGGCTCAAATGGAAAGGTATTTTCTATTGTATTTATCAACGATATTACCTCGGTAAGTTCCTTTTCATTTCGTGTAATTCCTGCTTTCAAATTCATTTCATTAGCAATTTCATTGCTATGATTTAGGAATGATTTTTCAAGTTCTGAATTGACATGCATCTCGGTTTGATTCAATGGAAAAGAATTTTTCAGTGAAGAAGAATCTTTAGCATGATCAATGGCTCTTTTACCAAAAACCAAACACTCCAGCAACGAGTTTGAAGCAAGTCTGTTTGCCCCCATAACTCCCGACGATGCTACTTCTCCGCATGCATATAGTCTTGAAATATTGGTTTCGCCATGAAGTCCGGTTTTAATTCCGCCAACCATATAGTGAGCAGCTGGAGCAATCGGAATTTCCTGACTCATATCAACGCCAGATTTTTCGCAATTTTTATTAATGGACGGGAAACGATTTTTTATCTTCTGCCCATCCAAATGTTTAAGGCTAAGAATTACATGATTGCTTTTACTTTGTTTCATCTGATCGAATATCGATCGTGCCACAATATCTCGTGGGGCTAATTCCGCAAGTGGATGAATTGCCAACATGAATCGCTCGCCTTTTGAATTTAACAGATGAGCACCTTCCCCTCGAACTGCTTCGCTAATTAAAAAGGTGTATCCTTCTTTTGAATAAAAAGAACTGGGATGAAATTGAATGAATTCCATATCAGCTATTTCGGCACCAGCCGCATAGGCCAGATTGATTCCATCTCCAACGGTTGTGTGCGGGTTCGTTGTTCTTTGATACACTGCAGAGGCTCCACCCGAAGCGAGAATCGTATTCTTCGCTTCAATAAGTAAATTGGTGTTATCTAAAATATTGTAGCTTTTTGCTCCGGCACAAACTTTATTTTCCACAAGTAATTCGAAAACGATTTGGTCCTCAAATATTTCTATGTTAGCATTATTCAATACTTCTTTAATCATAAAAAGAGTCAGCTCTTTTCCTGTTGAGTCACCTCCAGCATGAAGAATTCTTCTTTGGTGATGTCCTCCTTCGAGACCAAGTGCCAACTTACCATTTTCTTTATCGAATTGCATCCCCAATTCAATTAAGTCTTTAATACGATCAGGACCTTCGTTAACGAGAATTTCCACAGGGATATAATCACATAAACCACGGCCAGCGGTTAAGGTATCTTCCAAATGATATTGCGGAAAATCTTTAGGATCGGTTACCGCTGCAACACCTCCCTGTGCGTAGTAAGAATTACTAACATCAAGCTTCGACTTAGTTAGAATGGCAACTTTCCCAAAGCGGGAAGCATAGTAGGCTGAGTATAAACCAGCCAATCCACTTCCGATTATTAAATAATCGAACTGTTTGTGTAGCATTATTAAAAATCTTGATTCGTGCGAAATTAGGGATTTTCATCTTATTACGTTGCAAAAATATACGATTTTTAAAGAAAGAAGAAAGTAATTGTAAATTTTCTATGAATGAATTGCTGAGTTTTAGGGCAAAAAAAAAGCGGCAAATAAGATATTGCCGCTTAAGTATGAAAACAAAGAATATTATTCCGTTAATTCTAGGAGTAATTTGCGAACCGAAGCTACAGATTCAACTTTATATTTTGCCGCTGTCTTTTTAAGTCCAACTTTTATGGTATGAGCCGATTCCGGAAGTTCACGGAACATGTATTCATCAGTCCAGTCATCTCCAATAGCAATTATGAAATCAAAATTTTGGTTTTGAAGAAATTGCATAGCTGCAATGCCTTTGTTAATTCCGCCACTTTTCACTTCAATCACTTTATTGCCTTCTAATATTTCAAGATTGTGATTGGCGATCATCGTAGTTAGCTCATCTTTAAGTTCATTTGCTCTTAGTTCGCCTTGCTCAGGTTCTGCTTTTCTGAAATGCCAAACCAAAGAATAGTTTTTTTCCTCGATAAATGATCCTGGCGTTTGATCTACAAATGTTTCAAGAGTAGGGCGGATGTTGGGTTTCCAAATGTCAGAAGCATTACTTAGCATTTTCCACTCTTTTTGATATTTCCGAAGCCAAACACCATGTTCAACAATTAAATTGATTTTGTGTCCTTCGAACCATTTTTCTAAACTATCCCTATCTCTGCCACTAATAATTGTAATTACATTTCGAGGGTCTTCTTCCAGTTTGTGCAGGATTTTATGAAGTTCCTCATCAGGTTTTGCATCGTTAGGATTCGTTTTAAAACCAGTTAGAGTTCCGTCATAATCAAGAAATATAGCTCTCTTTTCGGATGAATGGTATTTTTCAGTAATATTTTCCTGGATCTTACTATTGATTTTTTTTGCATAAAATGAGTTCTGTATCTTTTCAACTTTCGATAAAGATTTTACAAATTCGCTTGACCATTTGAAAACATCGTAGCGTTTTATTCTGTCTTGTAAAAAGATCATTCTTTCTCGTTGTTCATCAAGAGGCATTGTTAAAGCCTGATTAATCGCATCTGCAATTTCATTAATATTGTTGGGGTTAATGATTATCGCTTCACCCATTTCTTTGGCCACGCCTGCCATTTTCACTTAAAATGATTACACCTGTTCTATTTGTTCTTGATGCCACATACTCTTTGGCAACCAAATTCATTCCATCCCGCACAGGTGTCACCAGGGCAACATCACAAGAACTGTATAATTCGATCAGGTTTTCGAAAGGCAATGAGCGATAAAAATACCAAACCGGGGTATAGTTGATACTGCCGAATTTCCCGTTTACAGTTCCAACCAATTCATCCACTTCTTTTTTTAAGTTGATATAGTGCTCTACTGTTCCCCGAGATGGAACTGCCAACATGATCAATGTTACTTTGCCTATAAATTCAGGATAATCTTCCAGGAATTTTGAGAATGCA
>JAQBBZ010000253.1:0-5499 GCA_032125735.1 Labilibaculum sp. | reverse complement strand
ATCTTGCAATAGGTCTGTAAAGCCTAAAATTCCATTCATTGGAGTTCTGATTTCGTGACTCATGTTGGCCAAAAATGCTGATTTTAAGCGATCACTTTCCTCTGCGTTCTCTTTGGCTTCAATCAATTCTTTTTTGATTTTTAACTCTTTTGTAATGTCACGGGAAGCTTTTATGAATTGTAGTAATTTATGATTTTTATCAAAAACAGGTGAAATAATAACTTGCTCAACATAGAGTTCACCATTCTTCTTTTTATTGGTGATTTCACCCCTCCAAATTTCACCTTTCAAAATTGTCTGCCATAAATCTTCGTAAATTTGTTTTGGTGTTTTGCCCGAATTATGAATGCTGGCAGACTGACCAATGAGTTCTTTATTTGAATATCCGGAAGTGTAACAATAGCCTGGATTTGCATAAGTAATAACACCATTTAAATCGGTAAGAGCAATTGGCGAAAGACTTTGATCAATTGCAGAGTACAGACGTTGAATTTCCAATTCATTCTTTTTTCGGGTACTGATATCGTTAATAATTGAATAGATAAAAGACTTACCACGAAGCATGATTTTCCCACTAAACACCTCTACATCTCTTACTTCATTGTTTGCTAGTTTGTGTTTGTATTCTGCGTGATAGTTATCGCATTTTGTTGTTTCATTTATTTCGTTGGTTATAAATGAAGCAGGATCTGTACTTAGATCCTGAATGGAAAGGGTCAACATTTTTTGTTTGGTGTAGCCATAAAAGTTACAGGCTGCTTGGTTTGCATCTTCAATTTTCGCATTTTTCGCATCCACCAATATCATTGCCGATGCGTTTTCGTTGAAAAGAGATTCGTATACATGTTTGCTTTCCTCGGCTTGTTCTTTTGCAGTTTTCAGCAGCTCGATGTATTTAACCCGCTTGATAAATACACCGATGTTGTGGGCGATGATTTCCAGAGTTTTAAGATCATTCTCAGAATATGCCTTCTGATTGGTGTAATCCTGCACCGCAATTATCCCAATGGTTTTATCGGTTCCTTTGTTGATGATTGGAGCTCCCATCCATATTGCTGAGGGTTCTTCAACCGTTTTTGTATGGTTTACCAGCTGTGCTTCATCTTCTTCTGTAATTATTTTTCCTTTTCTACTTTTTCGTATTAAGTCGGTCAAACTACCTTCAAGGCTGGATGTATAGTTTTCGGGATAATGAGCATAAGCATCTACATGATAAGGGAAGGAATATTCTTGCGACACCGAATCGTACAGGGCAATGTAAAAATTATCGGCACTTATCAGTTTTTTAATGCCCTGATGAATTTTTCCCAGGTACTTGGAGAGTGAGTTTTCTGTAAATGACAATTCTGAAATCTCGTAAAGAAAGCGCTGAATTTTTTCTTGCTTTGTTCGTTCTATAATGTCCCTGTAAATACCTCCGGATCTCAATTTCCCAGCAATTGTAATTGGGAATTTAGATAGCTCAAAAGTACGATCGTTAATCTGAATCGTTTCAAGAAGTATCGTATTGTTTGCATGTCGGTTTTCATGGGAAGAAGTAGGAGCGTGATGAAAAGGATTGTTGGGTATTTCCTCATCTCTTTTGAATTTGATCTCATCTTCACATTTGTTCATGAAATCGCATAAACTCTTATTTACATTCAGGTATCTCTCATTTTCATCCTTAATGTATATCATATTGGCAGATGAGTTTACAAATGCGTTCATATGATTTTCACTTTCATTTAAACGTTCTTCAGCCTCCTTCTTATTAGTGATATCAATAATGAAACCATCATAACTTTCCGTTTCATTCTCTTTATTTTTAATGGCTCTAGCGGTCATT
Source organism: Labilibaculum sp. (assembly GCA_032125735.1). GTDB lineage: Bacteria > Bacteroidota > Bacteroidia > Bacteroidales > Marinifilaceae > Labilibaculum. The sequence continues at coordinate 3,674 of JAQBBZ010000253.1, read as the reverse complement.
AAAATCCATATAGGATTCCCATCTTTTCTTTTGAATTTAACCTCAATATTTTTGACCTGAGGTTTTGGAGAAACATCATATTTGGCAATTAATTTTTCTCTTTCACGGGAATTATAATAAAAGTCTGCTATGTTTCTGGAGAGCAATTCCTCTTCTTCCTCAAAACCGAGTAAGGAAAGCATTTCATTGTTTACCATCGTGAATTTGCCATCTTGGGTAGTTTGATAGAAACCAATGGGGGCAAAGTCGATAATATTTTTGTATAGTCTATCGTTTGAATTAGTTGTCATATCAGAGTTTTGTTTTACAAAAAACAGTATTTGTTTGGGCTACTTTTTCAATTGAAACGACTCTTTGTTTTTGCATGTTTAAACTGTTACGGTTTTGAACTTGCGACCAAACAAAGGTGCTAATTTTTCATACCCTATAGAAAAAATAAGAATGGCATTAATTTAAATATAATGAATGATTAAACGGCAATGAAAAGAAAATGTTTCAAGCTAGAATTCAATAAGGAGGCGGTTTTTTATTTCTAAATTTTGAAGAGAGTTTATCTGTATAACATATTTGTGGTGCTTGTTTTTCTATTCAAAATGATCGTTTTTTTAGTGTAAGATAAAAGAGTAGGTGTAGTTGCTGATTTAAAGGGTTATAAGGATTGCTAGGTGCTTGTATGGTGTTGTATTAGTAGAGTTTGATGGGAGATTTGTAATCAAAAGAGAAGATGTAAGGGTGTGCTGTTATGTTTTGTGTGATGAGCTTGAGAAATATCTTTTTTATAAAGTAGTTTATTAACTATTTACTTAAAATACCTGGAATTACAGGCAATGTGATCGTCTTAAAATTGAAGTTAGTTTTGTTTTTATCTCCTCGATTCATTCTTAGATTTATGACAAAACTTACGAATTACATTTCAAATGCTATTGTCGAATAGTTATTGTTTGAATCGGGTAAATGAGTAGGATGCTAAAGGAGATGCTTGTGGCCAATACACATGCCAGCAATACAAAGTCATTAATTAGTAGCAGAACTTAAACTGGAATTTCACTTTGTAGCGATGCCAACATGATGCCATTCAGTATCGTTAAAATTGAAAGAACAAAGCACCCAAATTTATGGGCGTTTTTAATAGACTTTAATCTGGTCTGCTTATTCTTTTTAGCTTTGTTGCTCTTATCGCAATTCAAAATAACTCTCTTCTTTTAAGTCGATTTTTCTACTTCAGAGGACTTGCGAGAATTATTGGAAGAGTATGGTGAGGTTGCTTCCGTTAAGGTTATTATGGATAAGGAAATTAAAGCATCAAAGAAATTTGGTTTGCCGGATTACATCCGGCAAACCAAATTTTATTTAAGAGAATTCCAACCATGAACTACCGACTTGATATTCATCAACACTCGTAATTTTACTGTTGTTGTGGTAAGAATAAATTAGATTACTTATGTCTTGCTCCAGAGAAGACAAACAGTTTTCAATTAAGTCTTTTCTGAATCCTTTATCAGCAAGGTCAATTACTAATCCTGCCGATACAATTCTACCTATAGCTCTTCCCAAATCAACTAATTTGCGTTGTGGTAAATCGGTATTTAAAGAAAAATCGGTTTGCTTTTTAAAGAATTCAGATGCTTTGCTGGTCAAGTCGAAATTTTTTAGAAATTGAAACAAGTTGAATTCCTTTTTCTTCTTCATTAGTTTGATTACCATTTCCGAAATCTGGGTGTAGAGCATTTCATTTGCTCCTTCGAAAATTTGGAACGGACGACTATCAATAATTCCTCTGCCTCCAACATGGCTGAGTCTATATCCTTTTGCACCAGATAGTTGAACTAGTGTTTGAGCAGATTCCTGCATTAGATCAGTCACAATGGTTTTTACACTGTTAGCCTCAATTCCATCTGCCGAAAGATCATTTTCGATACTGCTTTTTGTGCTGCTTCGGGAACAAAATGCTGAGCATATGGTGAAGGCGCTCTGAATTTTAGAAATTTGAAATTGTACCTGATCGTAAGAGATTAAACTCTTGCCACCAACCATTCTGTTTTTACATTGATCCAAAGCTTCATCCATCATTCTTTTTATAAAACCGAGTCCCATTCCCGGAAATTGCATTCTGCTTCGATGCAAAATATCAAGCATCATTTTAATACCAGTAGTTTCAGGATTTAATTTGAACTGTTTTGGAATTTGCAAATCCAGCTTGTTTTTACCGTAAGGAATCATGTATAAACCCAGATTGTCGTAGTATTCTTCAACAACAACTTTTTGGTTTTTCTGAGTTACATCACAAATGAAAAAATCGATGTCCCTACCTAGTTGCCCATCCTGCTTTTGCTGACGCGATGTAATCAACCAATAATCAGCCATACCTGTTAGTCCTTGCCAATGTTTGGTCCCTTTAATATGAAAACGATCATCAGTCTCGGTATAGGATGTTTGCATGTTTAATGCACCACTTCCATGTTCTGGTTCGGTAATCATTAAACCGCCCATGTTCTGTTTGTTTAGGAAGCGTTGGAAAATATCTTTTTTTACAATCTCATTTGCATATTTGGCCACAGGTTCAAGAAAGAGACCAATGTTAATGCCAAAGGTTAGTGATAAAGGAAGAGATTCGTAAGCCGCAGAGGCTAGTACACCTAAACATTCTTTTACCTTAACGCCTCGACCGCCATAATTTTCAGGAATTGCTACGGAAAGAGGGTTTCCCGACATGACTTCTCTCATCACCAAAGGAGGTAAACCTCGTTGTGAGCTAAATTGATTAATATCATCTCGTTCATGAAAAGCAGATTTAAGGCTCTTCTCAAAAGCTTGTAAGTATTCAGAAAAATTTGTATTCATGATTTTTTGTCTGGTTAATTTATTCTACTTCAAAAGGAAGTAGGTTATATGGTTTAAAACCACAATTTGTTTACTGTTAAAAGTGGGCGGTTATTTTAATTAGGATTTAGACGGAATAAAAATAAGCTAAATAAACGGATTTAAAAGACTCGGGGGTCTTTTATTTTAATTATAGAGAGATAAGCATACTGGAATGAGAGCGTTTTAAGTTTTGATAGGCACGTGAAACAGCTTAAGGTTTGTGATGTTCGTTCTAGTCAGCTTGCTTTCAGATGATTTTTGGTTCTATTGTTCTATTGTTGGTTAAGAAAGTAAAGAGAGTGTATGTTGAAATCCTTATTACTTGTACGCAGAGATTTGTTTAGATTATTCCAGTTTGTTTTTGCATCATCGCTTATGATCCCAGTTAATTAATTTTGCTGGTTCCTAGTGTAATTTAATGAATTCTAAGAAAATAATCATAAATGTCTGTATCTATTTTGCTTTATACGTGGCTTAATACTTAGATGATTTTAAGCTTAATTCATCTAATTGATAATGATGAAAGGGAATCGGGCGGGAAAATTAATTGGCAGCCATATTTTCAGTGAGCGCGCAGGGATTATTCCTCGTTATGAACTAGTTACGAACCCTAAATGGGTTCTCATCCCTAAATTTGTTTTGACAACTGTGCATAAAAAAAAACTCATCAATTTCTTGATGAGTTTTTCAGTGAACGCGAAGGGATTCGAACCCCTAACCTCTACGGCCGTAACGTAGTGCACTATCCAGTTATGCTACGCATCCTTTTTTAGGAGGTGCAAATATAGACATTTTTCTATTAATACTGCAAG
>JAQBBZ010000252.1:0-6378 GCA_032125735.1 Labilibaculum sp. | reverse complement strand
TGTCATGTCAGCCACATCGTGCAGATTGTTTGGAATCGAATCCGCTTTCGTGAAATCGAACCAATTGAAACGACGCACTTTATATGGACAGTTATTTCCGCAATAACGAGTTCCGATGCAACGGTTATAGGCCATTTGATTTAATCCTTCGCTGCTGTGAGTGGTTGCCGCTACCGGACAAACATTCTCGCAAGGTGCATTATCGCAATGCTGACACATTACTGGCTGATAGGAAACATCCGGATTAAAATCGCTGCCTGAAAAATACCTATCGATACGAATCCAAGACATTTCGTGCGCCCGGATTACTTCTTTTTTACCAACTACGGGCACATTATTTTCCGCTTGGCAAGCAATTGAACATGCACCGCAACCCACGCAAGAATTTAAATCAACTACTAATCCCCAATGATGATTTGGAAAATTTGGTTTCTTGTAAATACCTGCATTTTCATATTCCTTATGCGACTCATTTCCGGCAGCAGGATCTTTTAAATATTCTCCCAAGGAAGCTTCACGAACAATTGCTCTTCCTTCCATGGAATCGTGAGTTTGAGTCGTTGCTAATTCATACTTCTCTTCTGTTTTATTGATTTCGACTCCAATTGAAAAATCCACACGGGAATTATTCTTTAATTGAGAAAGTTTTGAAACATTAACTCCTACATTATTACCCACCACACCACAATCTGTTCTACCATAACCTAAGGCAACAGCCACCGTATTGTATGCTTGTCCGGGTAATATATATATTGGCAATTTCATTCCTGAATTCAACTCCACAACATCACCTGTCTCTAAAAGCATTTCTTCCGCTTGTTGTGTCGATACGGTGAGGTAATTGTCCCAACAAATTTTCGTTACCGGATCAGGAAGTTCCTGAATCCAAGGATTGTTTGCCATTTTTCCATCGCCCATAGCAGAGCTTTCATATACCTGAAGCTCAAAACCTGAAGATTTTGGTTTATTTGCAATTTCAGCCATCAATTCCCCAATTCCAGCCATCTTGAATTTGGTGTCGAAAACCGATTTTGTTTTAGGTTCAAAGATTCCTTGTTGCAGGCTATTGTTCCAAAAACCAGTAAAATTTGGATAGATTGTTTGAAGCGGATATAGATTCTCTTCCCAATGATTTTTAATATATTTTAAATAGTCAGTTTCCTGCCCCGACCATGCCAACAATGTCGACTGAAACTGTCGGGTATTGAATAATGGACGAATTCCAGGTTGCATTAAACTGTAACGACTTGTTTTAGGTTCGAGATCATTCCAGCTTTCGATAAAATGATTATCGGGAGCTACATATTTAAAATACCTACTCGTTTCGCTTGGAGCCATATCTAAGGATACCGAAAATGGGAGTTTCCCTATCGCTTTACCAAATTCTTCTCCTTTAAAATAATCGTATACCGGATTAACACCGTAAGAAAACAAAGCTTTCACCTTACCCGAATTCAGATCAGCAAGTAATTGTTCCATATCCGAATCAATCGCTTGTTTGGTCAATATTTGCTTATCAATCCGCAAGGTTGTTCCGTAATTTTCCAGTTCGTAATTAATCGCATTGATCAAAATCTGAGTAGTTACATCATTTTCACCAGCAACAACCAGTGATTTCCCCTTATTTGCCCAAAGTTCTTTTGCCAATTCATGAATATCTTCGGTGCCATCAATGATAGAATAGGAATCTAATCCTTTTAGTTTCAATATCTCATTGTACAATTGAGCAATCAACATGGCTTGCCAGGAAGGTTTTACCGGAATCCGATAATCTGCATTACTCCCAGTTAAAGACATGCGCGATTCAAACTGAATGTGTCGCGACATATTCGTATTTCCATCGCTCAACTTGCGCTTTTTGGTGTACTGCCGAATGTGTTCAACAGGCATCAGCCAATTCCCTAAAAAATCAGCATCAAAACTCACAATTACATCGGCATAATCGAATCGGTAATCGCATATCCCTGCTTTTCCAAAACACATTTCGTTGGACTTTATTAATGCTGACGCAGATCGATTATCATACTGTACCCATTTCACATTCGGGTAGGTTTTTAAGAAATTCTCAATCACAGCCGTTGTTGATGGACTGAATATTGTCGGAGTCAAAAGAACTGCACTTTCTTTGCTTCCTTTTAATTGATTTAATTGCTGAATAATATTTTGATCCAACTCATCCCAGGAAATTTTAGTATCGCCTTTCAGTGGATTTTTATAGCGACTTGTATCGTATAATCCCAAAATTGAAGCCTGAACCCTTGCACTTGTCCCACCACAAGTAACTGACGACAAATCGTTGCCTTCAATTTTAATTGGACGTCCTTCTCTGGTTTTAATCAGAATACTGCAATATTCGCTTCCATTTACATAGGATGATGCATAGTAATTTGCTTTCCCTGGTGTGATTTCTTCAGGTTTGATTAGATATGGAATGGCCTTTTGAACAGAATTTTCGCAGCTGGCCAATACGGTACTTATCGCAAGACTGTATCCGCAAAGCTTTAAAAAATCACGTCGGTTCGATTGCGATTTCTCATTTCCATTATCAAATATATCGAGTATTTGTTCCAGATTTCCCTTTGGTAAACTTTGCTTTTCGGGAGTCTCTGATCCATTTTTACGTTCGGCAATACTTTTCCAATGTTTCTTCATAGATAAACGGTTATCAATAGGTAAAATGCAATGCAATAGAGCAATAATCAGCTTTCAAAATTCTAATAATGGCATCGGGCGCATTCCCTTCCGCCAATATCCGTAACTCTAACAGAGTCTCGAACACCGGTAGCCAATTCTTCGTGTAACTCTTTGAAACCATTGGAATAGTATCCATTGGCCTGAAAATCAACCACAGTTTTATCGTGACAATCCAAACACCAGCCCATCGACAAATCCTCTGCTTGTCGAATAACATCCATTTCTTCAACAAGGCCATGACACTCCTGACATTCTCTTTTACCGACATTCGCATGTTGGGCATGACTGAAAAATACATGATCGGGTAACTGATGAATTCGAACCCATTCCACCGAAGTGTTATTTTCTATGGCAGTCAATATTTTATTGATTTCGAATTTCCCTGAATTAGGTCCTTCCCGCACAATAACATGACAGTTCATACAAAGATTTACATGAGGAATTCCTGCTGATTTACTTTCGTCGGCTGTTGTGTGACAATATCGGCAATCAATTTTATTGCCGGTAACATGAACTTTATGAGAAAATTTAATGGGTTGTGCGGGTTGGTAATTTTGTTTGCGTCCTAAAGCCATCGCACCTTCAGCAAGCATATTTATCTGATATCCAAAGGCGAATACAAAAATTAATATCGGTATTAACTTGTACTTAATTTTCTTGGTGAAGACTAAATCTATTAAGGCCAAGGTGATTAATGCTCCCAAAAAGACAAATACCAATATATTATTGACCTTGGGTTTTGTTTCAAAGAGAGTATCCTCTTTTAACTGGGAGAGATATGCTTTAATGTATCCAAGTTCCTCATCCGAATAGGTATATCCAACATGAGATTCCTCCATTTTTTTGCCCAATGGGCTCATCAATACAGCTTTAAATTCAGCAATTGATTTATCGGCAAATGTTTTAGAAATATCTGTAGCAGAAGGATTCCAGTTCAGCGTATCGATGTATTCAATATTGTGACAGGAAACACAGGAGCTTACATCTGTTTTTATTCTGGTTAGGCCTTTAAAAAGACGCTCGCCCCGTTTCTCAGAATTTAAGAAGTAGTTAAAATGATGATCTTCTGTCTCAGGAACATGCGTACTATCTGCCTCAATTGCAAATAGCGCCGTCGGACTAAAAAACAGAAAAAGTATAATCAGGGCATTAAAAAATCCGTAGGGTTTACTCATAGGTAAGGTATTTGGTACAGATTAGGGTTATATAATAGCCAATAATGAAAATACATATCAAAATACAAAACCTTTCTCTACACCAAATCTTTCTCTTTTCTCCAGAAGGCAGCTGAGCTCACTTTATTCGTAACTTCCTCGCTCTCTACCAAATATAATAATTTAAACTAATAAATCATATTCATTCACATAATGAAATACAAATACGAGCAATAATATATACGGACTTCCGCGTCTTTTATTACTGTTTTCTAAGGATACCTGATTAAAAAAAATAACACCTAAAAGCTGTTATTCAGAAATGAATAATTCTGAATCGCCTTCATTGCCTCTACACGATATCATTTAATCACAGAAACAATTTATTTGTCCTTTTTGAAATTCTATTTGTGAGTGACTCTAGTCTTAAAAAAACAATTTCAAAACATAGCTATTCCTAATTTGGCTTAATCGCATGTTATTTTAGATACCGTTTAAGCTTATACTCACCACGAAAATCAATCAAAATTGCAATAATTAATTAGTATCTTTACCATCCTTTATATATGCATTTACCCGTCAATTATTTTACCGGGACAAAAGGATTTCACAATGGACTTTGACAACATTAAAAAGAAACTAGAACAGTATAAAGCAGAAGGAAAGAAGATGTTTACTACGTCCTCTTTTCAATCGCACAGTCTTGTTCTTCTTCATATTATCAGTCGAATAGACAATACAATACCCGTATATTCTATAAATACCGGTTTTTTATTTCCTGAGACCATTCAATTTAAAGATCAAATAGCTAAAGAATTTGGATTGAAAATTATCGATGCCAAATCTTCTGTTCCAAAAGCACAACAAAAGGATGCTAAAGGAAATTTTCTTTTCACCTCCGATCCTGACTACTGTTGTTTCCTAAATAAGGTACAACCTCTGGATGGTGTTTTAGCAGATCATGACGTTTGGATTAATGGCGTTAGAGCAGATCAATCTGCAGTTCGAAAAGCGATGGATATTGAACAAGATGCTCCTCATGGCGTTATTCGTTTTCACCCAATGTTGGATTGGAGCAAACCGGAAATTTATAAGTACATTAAAGAGTACAATCTACCTCGTCATCCGCTGGAGGCAAAAGGCTACGATAGCATTGGCTGTGAGCCATGTACACGAAAAATGACTCTAGGAGATGATCGTTCGGCCCGATGGTTTGGGATGAAAAAAACGGAATGCGGTTTAAATACCGATTTGGTGATTAAAAAAGATAAATAATAATTGCAGCTACTAACTCGAAATTAAAATTCAGATACGATGAGAGTCCTAATTACAGGTGGTGCCGGTTACATTGGTACTGAACTATGCATAAAATTGAATCAAAATCCTGAGGTAAAAGAAATTATTGTTTTGGATAATTTGCATCAGGCCAACTTCAATCTGTTTTTACACTCCCAAATAAAACCCGGCAAACTAACTTTTGTTCGAGGTGAACTTTTGGATTCAAGAACTCTCGATAAAATAATAAAAGATGTAGATGTGGTTTATCATCTTGCTGCAGAAACCTCAGACAATGATAAGCTTCATCATCTGCACGAACAGGTGAACAATTGGGGAACCGCCGAGTTGGTTTACGCTATTGAAGAAAGTAATGTAAAACAATTAGTATACCTTAGCACTACAGCTGTTTACGGTTATTCCGATAACGAATTTGATGTTTACTCAATTCCTGAACCGACTACATCATTAGGAAGTTCGACCTTAAGAGGCGAACAACATGTTGAACGAATCATGTCGAAAGTAAACACTCAAATTATTCGTTTGGGAAATGTTTTTGGTTATGGCGTAAGCATGAATATGAAAGGAATTCTGAACAGTTTACTTTTCGATTCTCATTTTGTGGGACGTATTTCTATCCACGGAAGTGGAAACCAAAAACGACCATTTATTTCTTTGGAAAAAACGAGCAGCATACTTGCTAATCTTTTAGGTGGCAAATTAGATTCTGGTGTTTATAATTTGGTTGAATACAACAAATCTATCATGGATATCGTTGAAGTTCTTCAAAAACAAAATCCAGACATGGAGATGATTTTCACCAACCAACATCTTGAGCTTCCACAGCAATTGGTAGCTTCCGATAAGCGGATCATGAAATTGTACAAGGGTGAAGAATTAAGTTTCGAAGAAGAATTAAAAATACTGAAAGAGCATTTAGAAGCTTCGAGTATCTAGAATTGATGTGAGATTTCAGAACGATTTCCATAAGCTAAACAGAAATCCATATATATTAAGCTTGATTCAGTATTGAATCAAGCTTTTTTTATTCTAATAATTCTTTAAATAATTAGCTGCGAACATGACTTCATTCAGTTTCATTTAATCTTCTCAGTCAGCTTCTTAACAAACCTGTATTTGTTGAAGAATTGTTTGGCGATAACACGAAAAATGGTGTAAGCTGTAATTGCCAGCATCATACCTATAATTCCCTCCATACTTCCTGCCATAATAATAAAAATAAAGATTTCAAGCG
>JAQBBZ010000251.1:0-4135 GCA_032125735.1 Labilibaculum sp. | reverse complement strand
ATGGAAAACAGAAAGACAATATTTAATCAATAATTTTTTGATCCTAAACTGGCACTTTATGATTGCGAAAAAATGATACTTTTTTATTTGCTATTTACAATATTATAAATCAGTAGAAGGAATCAGCCAAAAACCACCAGGCAAAAAAGCCTCCATTGCTCACTTTAGGCTCGCCTGCTAGGTCGGGTGCTATCCGTTTTTGTCCCCCGCTGGTTCGAGATTGTATCTCGTATCCTGCGTAGCAGAAAAAACTCCCGTAGATTTGTAATTTGCAGGTAAGGAGTCCCGGATTTTAATCCCATCAAAATAACCTGTAATCGTCTTTTTTTTAGTCCTGACAGCCTTTAAAATAAATCAACTTCAGTTAATAAACTTAAAACTATACCCGATAAGGTATAAATCACCCATCTAAATAATATTTTATACCCGATAAGGTATAATTTAGCAAAATATAGTATATTTATACCCGATAAGGTATAATTACATAAATAGTACGCACGTGTCATTATCTGTTTTTACAAAAGAGAAAAGAAAATTACTGAATCTGACTCAGCAGGATTTGGCAGATAAAGCTGGAGTAGGAATACGTTTTATTCGCGACCTGGAGCAAGGCAAAGAATCTTTGCGCATGGACAAAGTCAATCAGGTCTTAAACTTGTTTGGTCAGGAGTTGGGGCCGGTCCCTGTAAATAAAAAAGACTAAGCCATGAGAAAAGCAAAAGTTTACATGCACGATCAGTGGGCAGGCACCATCATCGAAAATGAAGAGGGATTTATTTTTTCCTATGAGGAGGATTATCTCCAGTTGGAAAATCCGGAATCAGTGAGCCTCACCTTGCCCCTAAGTGATAAACCATACAGGAGCACAAGCATGTTTCCTTTTTTCGATGGTCTGATTCCCGAAGGATGGTTGCTCGATATCGCAGAAAAAAACTGGAAACTGCGCGAAACCGATCGCATGGGACTCTTAATGGCTTGTTGTAAAGATTGCATTGGTGCTGTCAGCATCATAGCTTTCTAACATCTTAAATCTCAAACCTCAAATCCAATGCAAACGAACTCCTGTCTATATTGCTACAAACCTTTACTGGAAGGACAAATTGATTTACACCCTGCCTGTTGTAAAAAAATATTCAACACCAGGCTCGTGCCTCAATTGGAATATACTGAAGAACAAATGCTGGAATTGGCTGATCAGGTCATTAAAAGTCAAATTGCAGTAACTGGAGTACAGCCCAAACTCTCTTTGGAAATTGCGAAGAATCCCGAAGATCATAAAGAAAGACGTTTTACAATTGTGGGTTTATGGGGTGGTTATATCTTAAAGCCACCAACAAAACAATTCCCGAATTTGCCTGAACTGGAAGATCTTACCATGAATCTGGCCGCGCTTTCTAAAATCGAAACCGTACCTCATTCTTTAATTCGTTTAAAAAACGGCAGACTTGCCTATATCACCAGAAGAATCGATCGGATCGAAGGCAGGAAGATTCATATGGAAGACATGTGCCAGCTCACCGAAAGACTTACAGAATTCAAATATCGGGGATCCTATGAGCAGATAGGAAAAGCAATTGTAAAATATTCTGCCAATCCAGGTTTGGATTTGGTGAATTTCTTCGAACAGGTTCTTTTCTCTTTTCTCACCGGAAATGCCGATATGCATTTAAAAAACTTTTCTTTGATTAATAATCCTGTGCTGGGGTATATTTTAACACCGGCTTACGATATGCTTTCAACAGCACTGGTCATGGAAAATGATGATGAGGATCTGGCACTAACCCTGAATGCGAAAAAGAAAAAGCTAAAACGGACAGATTTCATTTCAGCCTTTAATCTGTTTGAGATTCCGGAAAAAACACAGGATAATATCTTTACAAAATTTGAAAAAACGATCCCGTCTTGGTTTGATCTGATTGAAATCAGTTTCCTTCCCCTCAAAATGAAAGAAGCCTATACCGTATTGATTCAAGATCGTGCCCGTAGGTTGAATTTAAAAATTGAATAGGAAATATGGCGTTCTCTCCTCGGGCCTCGGCAAAAAGTCCGCCAGGGGTTCCTCCCGATCATCGGGATTGGTCGTTCCGCTTGTTTTCCAAATTGGCTCTATTTCTTTAAGAAAGGAATTGAAAGTGCCTTACCTTATGGTTCAGGGGAAGAGGCTACCGAGATTATTATGGAACTGATCCAAAATATTGCAGATATTGATTGATGGAGAAAAATAAATCAACATGGCAAAGATATTACTAGAAGGGAAAAAACATTCGCCATGGTTTTGTTATTATACCATTTTAAAATCAAAATGAGTCGGTAGAATGCCGATAGATATTTGAAAATCAATATCCAGCTTACGCAGATAGGGATTATTTCAAATACAAATCGGTATTACTTGCGGGAATTGGCGGTTTTTGACCTTTATGAATTAGTAATACAGATTGGATGTATTATTTAATACAGTGGCAATGGAACTGTATGTCATTCAAAAAAGGGAAAAGAATCATTTGAATGATTCACAATTAGTTAATATCTTTACAGGGTAAATGAGTGTAAATAAAATGTTTCAGAGGGACAAAACCGACACACCCTTAAAATAATATTTATAAACGATTGAAATTAAGCGATATAGCGGGTTAGGTTCAAGTCCCGCCCCGGGTACAAAATCCCCTGTAAACAGCAATGTTTACAGGGGATTTGTTTTTTTAGGAACGAATGGGGGAACGTTTGCGAGCGTTAAAATTTCAGTACAAAATTATTGGATAAGCTCAAAAATGAACTTTTTGATTCTTTTAAGAATCTATTTAAAGCGGTTTGTAACTCTTTAATGGGAGATAACACTCTCAAATCCCAATGCAATCATTCAAAGCCTCCAAAAGAACTATACAGGTCTTTGATTCTATAATTAAAGCGATAAGATTTCTCAGAAATAGTTCACCTAAAAAAAGAATCCCGCAAGAAAAACTAAGGAGGATTTAGGGGGGGGGATTTTAACAGAACTCAATAAAAAACACATCAAGCTCTGATTTTTAAACAAATTTATATTTTAAGCAAGCCCATTTATTTTGCTTGCTGGTGTTTCTTAATTAGATTGAAACTTTCAAACAGCTCATTAATGCCTATGATTAATTAGCTTATATTGTAGTGCGTCATAATTTGTTTTTAATGCAGAAAAAGAACCCTAAAAGTATGTATTTAAGGATTATACATGTTGTTAATCAACTTGAAATTTTCTAATTCTTCTTTTTGATTAAATCTAATTTGTATATCATATTTTTTGTCAATAATTCCAGCTACGGTATATTTTATTTTCATCGTTTTATTCCATGGAAAATTTATTTCAGTTGGCTTTTTGACATTTGAAGAATACGTTTTATTTCGGAAATACTCAACATCATTAGTAATAATAACAGGTAAATTGAAATTATTCATCCCGTTAAAATGACCTTTAGAATTTGGAGCAATTAAGATTAAATTTGCATTGAAATATAAATCTACTTTAATCCATATTCCGCCTATAGCTGTAAATTTGGAAGTTTGCATTTGAAGAAAACGAACTTTATAGTGGACAAATTTTTCCTCTTTAAGACTTGTTAGAAGTAATTTAGCTTTCTTTTTTTGCTCTGTTGTAATTGAAAATACAATGATGAAAAATAAGCTAACCCAAAATAAAGAAACAAGAATAATGACCATCATATTCATTTATATTTTAATGTATTACAACGATTGTGAATATATATTATATTTCTTTTTTTGATCTTAAAATATACACTTTTACATCTCACAGAGTCGTTTAAGTGTATATAGCTAACCGTATAGGCGAATAACGCACTCGTATTATGATAACAATATTAAATGTCATCTGCAAAAACCTTACCAAGGTATTAAATCAAGACTAAGTTTCATACTGTCAAACCTGCCAACTTGCAGGCTTTCGAATGATTGTATTCAAAAGGTTTTCTGATCTGGGAGAGGGCCCAAAGGGATGCAGGTTTTTTTATTCGCGTCGTGCTATTTTGTGGTCTTGTAATGTACTGATAATCAATCATGATTAGGAGAATAAAAAAACATAGTGTTGTTTTTAAAAAACATCACTATGTTTTGAGTAAAATGTGCTTATGTTTTGACCAAAACATAAGCA
>JAQBBZ010000250.1:0-3146 GCA_032125735.1 Labilibaculum sp. | reverse complement strand
TGTTGAAAAAGAATTGGGAATTACTAAAGAAGATATTGGAACTAAAATCTCGGTTGATGATTACAATCAGGCTTGCCGTACCAATGTAATGAAATATACCCGTGAGTGGGAAGATTTGACTACCAAAATGGGATATTGGGTAAATATGGAAGAGCCATACATTACCTACGATAACCGTTACATTGAAACACTTTGGTGGTTGTTAAAGCAAATGTTCGAGAAAGATTTGCTTTACAAAGGATATACCATCCAGCCGTTTTCTCCTGCTGCAGGTACAGGTTTATCAACTCACGAATTAAATCAGCCTGGCTGTTATAAGGACGTGAAAGATACGACTGCTGTTGGTATGTTTAAAGTGGCTCGCGATGAGAAAAGCGAATTCATTTATGAAGGAATAGATTGTGATGCTTACTTTATAGCATGGACAACTACTCCATGGACACTTCCTTCGAATACAGCTTTGGCAGTTGGAGCAAAAATTGAATACGTTCGTGTTCGAACTTTTAATCCATATACAGGAATTCCTTGTGTGGTTATTTTGGCTAAAAACTTATTTTACAATTTCTTCGATAAAAAATACGAAGGACTTGAATTGGGAGAATATGAGGTTGGCGATAAGCGTTTAACTTTCAAGACGCTTTCGGAACATGTTGGCGCAGATTTGGAAGGTGTTCGTTACGAGCAATTAATGCCTTTGGTAAAACCTGAAGGTGATGCTTTCCGTGTTATTTTGGGCGATTTTGTTACCACAGAAGATGGTACAGGTATCGTTCATATCGCTCCAACATTTGGTGCCGATGATGACAGGGTAGCTAAAGTCGCTGGTATCTCTCCATTAATTCTTCGTGATAAGGAAGGTAAAATGCAACCTATGGTTGATCGTACCGGTAAGTTTTTCAAAATTGAAGACCTGAGTGAAGAATTTGTAAAAGAATTTGTGAATGTTGAAGCTTACAGTGAGTATGCTGGTCGTTTTGTGAAGAATGCTTACGATCCAACTTTAACAGATGATGATGCAACTTTAGATATTGATATCGCTGTTGCTTTGAAGAAAGACAGCTTGGCTTTTAAAGTTGAGAAACACATTCATAATTACCCACATTGCTGGAGAACAGATAAGCCAATCCTTTACTATCCATTGGATTCCTGGTTTATCCAAACAACAAAAGTTCGCGATCGAATGATCGACTTAAATAAAACCATTAACTGGAAACCTAAATCAACTGGTGAAGGTCGTTTTGGAAAATGGTTAGAGAATCTGCAAGATTGGAACCTTTCCCGTTCTCGTTATTGGGGAACTCCACTTCCAATTTGGGTAAGTGAAGATCGTTCTGAGATAAAATGTATTGGTTCGGTTGCTGAATTGAAAGCTGGGATTGAAAAGTCGATGGCTGCTGGTTTCATGACTGAAAATATCTTGGCTGATTACATCGAAGGTGATAACAGTAAAGAGAATTACGAGAAATTCGACTTACACCGTCCATACGTTGATGGATTGATTTTGGTGAGTGAAACAGGTCAGAAATTGTATCGTGAGCTCGATTTGATTGATGTTTGGTTCGATTCTGGAGCTATGCCATATGCACAGCAACATTATCCTTTCGAAAACAAAGATAATTTCGACAAGTTGTTCCCTGCTCAGTTTATTGCTGAAGGTGTGGATCAAACTCGTGGGTGGTTCTTTACTCTGCATGCAATTGCAACGATGTGTTTCGATGGTGTTGCTTTCGAAAATATCATCTCTAATGGTTTGGTGTTGGATGCAAAAGGCAACAAGATGTCTAAGCGTCATGGAAATGCCGTTGATCCATTCGAAACAATTGAAAAATATGGTTCAGACCCATTGCGTTGGTATATGATTACAAATGCTCAACCATGGGATAATTTGAAATTTGATTTAGGTGGTATTGAAGAAGTTCGTCGTAAATTCTTCGGGACACTTTATAATACTTATAGTTTCTTCCAATTGTATGCAAATGTTGATGGATTTGATTATTCTGAAGCTGATGTGCCAATGGAAAATCGTCCTGAAATCGACCGCTGGATTCTTTCTCTTTTAAATTCCTTGATTAAGGAAGTTGAAGACTGTTATGAAGCCTATGAGCCAACTCGTGCAGGTCGTGCAATTCAGGATTTTGTGAATGAAAATCTATCGAACTGGTACGTTCGTTTGTGTCGTAAGAGATATTGGGGTGGAGAATATTCTACCGATAAGATTTCTGCTTATCAGACTCTTTACAGATGTTTGGAGACTGTTTCTATATTAGCTTCGCCAATTGCTCCTTTTTATATGGATCAGTTGTTTAAAGATTTAAATTCAGTTACTGGTCGCTTCACCGAAGAATCGGTTCATTTGGTGAATTTTCCTAAATACGATGCGGAAGTAATTGATTCTGCATTGGAAGAAAGAATGGATATGGCTCAGAAGATTTCTTCGATGGCATTAGGATTGCGTCGTAAGGTAAAAATCCGTGTTCGTCAGCCTCTACAAAAGATTATTATTCCAATTCTTGATGAAGCAATGGTTCCTCAGTTAGAGGCAATCAAAAATATCGTTCTTTCAGAAATTAATGTGAAAGAAATGGAATTTATTACGGATACAACAGGCGTTTTAGTTAAAAATATCAAGCCGAACTTTAAAACCTTAGGGCCTAAGTATGGTAAGATTATGAAACAAATTGCTGCTGAAATCGGTAAGATGAATCAGGAAAATATTGTTGCTTTCGAGAAGGATGGTAACTATACAATTGTCGTAAATGATGAAAATATTGTATTGGCTCCAGAAGATGTTGAGATTGCTTCTGAAGATATTCCAGGATGGTTAGTAGCTAATGAAGGGAAACTTACTGTAGCAATGGACGTAAACATAACCGATGAATTACGTAAAGAAGGAATAGCTCGTGAGTTTATCAATAGAATTCAGAATTTAAGAAAAGACAGCAATTTTGAAGTAACTGATAAAATCAAACTTGAAATTATGATGCATGATTCTATTAACGAGGCGGTACTTGCTCATAAAGAATACATTGGGAGTCAGACTTTAGCTGTTAGCGTAGAATTAGTAGAGAAGTTATCTGAGAATGAAGCCAAAGCAGTAGAGATTGAGCAGGGTGTAGAGAGCTTTATTAAGATTGAAAAAGTTAGTG
>JAQBBZ010000249.1:0-19350 GCA_032125735.1 Labilibaculum sp. | reverse complement strand
TAAAAGGAGAGATGAAATTGGTTGGAGTGCGTCCGATTAGTAAGTCATATTTTGATTTATACACACCCGAATTACAAAAGTTGAGATTAAAAGTAAAACCGGGAATTATTCCACCGTTTTATGCCGATTTACCCGAATCTTTGGAAGAAATTCAAAAATCCGAAAAAGATTATATTGATTCCTATCTTAAAAATCCTTTACGAACTGATATTAGATATTTTATTGCTGCTTTCAAAAATATTCTTTTTAAAAGGGTTCGAAGCAATTAGTTTGATATCTTTTTTTGATCATTATTTTGTAAGACCGACGATCTATTGCAGTTCTTTTATCTCATGAATTTATCACCCTAAAGAATATTATCCTATGACAAGTTCGAATGAATTTTTGGAAAATTTGGTGAAAGAAGAAAAAACTCAAATAAAGGCCTTTCAGTACAAATTAGTGTCTAAATGGTATTGGTTCTTACTGTTTGGAATACTGGGGTTAGCGGTGGCGTTCGCCTACAGTTTTTATTTGCCACCCAAATATCAAGCAAAGAGTACCATCTTGGTTCAAAACGAGTCCAATGCTTTACGAGGCAAGGAATTCTTTGAAGATGATGGTAGTTTGAGAGGAATAAACATTCAGGATCATATAGGTGTTTTAAAGTCTTCCTCGTTATCAAAACAAGTTTTAATTAATTTAAACTGGAATGTTTCATGGTATCGGAAAATGTTATTTTATAATCTGGATTTGTACGGACTGGAACCATTTTTGGTCTACGAAACTGATATGGGTGAAAATCCGAATGATTTCCCTCTTTTCGTCAAAATGATTTCGGAAGATGAATATATCGTTTGGTCCGATAATACAAGTCCGGAAAGTTCTAAAATATCAAATTTTGAAGCAAAGGGTAAATTTGGAGTTCCTTTCGAAAATGAACATTTCAGTTTTGTATTGGAAAAAAACACCGATGTTATTGTGCCATTAGAAGCAGAATTCTTTTTTGTTTTTCATAATTTAGAAAATATTAGTGTGCTATATGCTGACAATCTGGATGTAACTCTGGAAGATTTAAAAGGAAATTTAATAGCATTGGAACTAGAAGGAACAACAGCACAGAGGATAGTCGACTTTTTAAATGAATTAAGTAAAGAATATATTGAATTTTGTTTATCAGAGAAGAATAGGGTTTCTAAAAATACAGTTCAGTTTATTGATATGCAGCTGGAAGGAGTGGTTGATTCGTTAGAACAAACAGGCCATTTATTTAGTGATTTTCAATCTAAAAATCAGAGCTCAAATCTTGAAAGGGAAGCCGATTTGGCAATGGTGGATTTAAAAGGGTTAGAAGAGGAATACGCCCTGTCCGAAAGGAAGCTAAATTACATTAGGAATTTGAATCAATATATAAATAACAGTTATCAATTTTCAAAAGTAGAACGTAGTCTTCAGCAAGATTTTGGCAAAGAATTTGGAGATAAATCAATTTTGTCACCATCTGTAGTTGATATTACAGATCAGGTTTTGAATAATTTGGTTTTGAAGTTGGGAGAGCTATACAGTAAGAAAGAGATATTATCATATAGTGTAAAGCAAAATGATCCCAATATGTTGGTGCTAGAGAAGGAGATCAGGCATACAAAACAAAGTTTGGAAGAAAATCTGCAAAATTTATTAGTAAATACAGAAAATGATTTAATCAGCATTTCCAGACGGATGAATGGTGTGAAGAGTCAATTGGTTCGATTACCCAAAATGGAGCAAAAATTCATTAATTACAAAAGGAGATACGATCTGAATAATGATTTGTATACTTTTCTTTTAAAAAAGAGGGCTGAAGCAGAAATCATCATCGCTTCCAATGTTCCCAATTCCCAAATTCTGGATAGGGCAAGTTTAATGTCAACTAACCAAGTAGGACCGAAAACCATCTTAAATCTAATTATTGGATTTTTAATTGGTATTTCAATACCCTTTATATTTATTAAAACAGGGGATTATTTTAACAATACCATAGGTAGTATTTATGAGCTGGAAAAGGAGACTTCTCTTCCGGTTTTAGGAGTGATTTCCCACAATAAGCATCGTAAAGATCTTTTGGTTTGTAATCGGCCACGTTCCGGAATAACAGAATCGTTTCGAAGCCTTAGAACTGATTTGGAAAATTTGCTTGCAGAAAATAAACAGAAGGTAATATCAGTGCAATCTGTTGTACCTGGAGAGGGGAAATCATTTGTAAGTTTAAATTTAGCTGCCATTTTGGCTATGAATAATGAGAAGGTTTTACTTGTTGAAGTCGATATGAGAAAGCCTGGATTAAATAAAGTGTTTGGTCGTATTGGATCGAATGGAATAAGTAGTTATTTAGAGGGTAAAGATGCTTTTGATGATATTATTTTCCAGACCAAATTTGAAAATCTGAGTTTAATTCCAGCAGGACCAATACCTTTAAATCCCGCAGAACTTCTAGCGAACGGGAAATTTAAAGGATTTATGGAAAAAGCAAGAATTCACTATAATTACATCATATTGGATAGTGCACCGGTATCTTTGGTTACTGATGGTTTGCTGTCGGGGAAATATTCAGATATTAATTTGTTTATACTCCGTCATCAATACAGTCGGAAGGAACAGATAAATTACATCAATAAATTAGTGGATAAAGGATCAGTGAAAAATGTTGCCATTCTTTTAAATGATTTTCGGATTAATGGTGTCGATTTTAAAGGATTAGGATACCGGAATGGATATTATGAAGATAATTACCTTCCTAAAATAAAGACCTAATTACTAGTAAAAACTATTTTTAATAGAGACCTGTGTTTGCAGGTCTTTTTTTATGTTCAGATTCGAAAAAGATCTGATTTTTCCATGAATTAATATGACTTTTTTCTCCTATTATTATTATTTTGGAAGAATGGATAAGCCATTTTTCCATTTCTGAATCTTTTAATTATCTCAGGGAGTCAAATTCAATATTTGAAAATCTAATTTTGCCGGCGTAAAAATGAATGGAGTTTACAGGACAAAAAGAAACCATAAGTGTTTAATAAAACTTAATAATATTTAACTTTCCCTTAATCAGCTCTTGAATTTTTTTAAAAATAGTAAAATTTATTCCAGCCTATTTTTGGCTTTTGGAATTAAAGTGGGGAGTATACATAAAAAAAAATGATATTTCGATCTGTTTGAGACTGTAAATTATTGTTTTAACTGAATTAGAAAATGATTTGGATTTTGTTCTGAGGAAAAGACATTTTGTCAGGAAAAAAAAGCTATTCACATCTTAGGATTGGCTTCCTCTTATAAAGATTCCATAAGTACTATGAAACATAGTAAATTATACAGCATTCTGAGTTGTATGTAATATTTTATTTGTAAGCCATAACATATTGCGTATCGAACAGTATTAATGATAGATAGAGCTATATGTTTTGATAAAGTCAGCAGTTTTTTGTAATTTATTACAAACAATATATAGCCTATCTGTTTGAATATTGTTCTGCCTTTTATTTGTAGAAATCCGCCCCTCTAATAAATCAATTTGTTGTAATCAGAAAAATAATTGGTAATGGAGAGTATTAAACTTGTCATTTGGGATCTTGATGAAACTTTTTGGAAAGGGACTCTTTCCGAAGAGGGAGTGAATAGTATCCCGGGAAACATCAAGTTGGTCAAGTGGTTAACAGGCAGGGGGATAATGAATAGCATTGTGTCTAAAAATAATTTTACCGAAGCTAAATTGAAACTCCAGGAAATTGGGGTTTGGGAATATTTTGTATTCCCGGCTATCGCTTGGGAAGCCAAAGGGAAGCTAGTGCAAAGAGTGATCGAAAAATGTCAGTTAAGATCGGTTAATGTCTTGTTTTTGGACGATAATCACATGAATTTGGAGGAAGCGAAATTTTATAATGAAGGATTATGTGTGAAATTACCATCTTTCATATGTGAAATAAAAAATCACCCAGCCTTTAAGGGGAAAGACGATTCTTCTCATAGCAGGTTGAAGTATTATAAAATTTTGGAACGTAAGGATGTAGATAAAATCGAGATGCATAGCAATGAAGAGTTTCTAAAAGAATCTGGCATACGCATTCAATATATCGAAGATTTAACTGATCATACCGAAAGGCTTCTTGAGATTTTAAATAGAACCAATCAATTAAATTATACGAAAAAAAGACTGGATCTTACTGAGGTTAAAAGTTTAATCGAAAATCAGAAGCTTGAGAAAAAATTAATAAAAGTCACCGATAAATATGGTGATTATGGACTTGTTGGATTCTATGCTATTGATCAGTTAAAGAATGAATTGGAGCACTTTGTGTTTTCATGTCGAATAATCAATCTGGGGATTGAACAGTTCATTTATTCTGAATTGAATTTTCCTAAAATTGACATTGTGCCTGATGTTGCCATTCCTTTAAATTCATCAAAACCCGATTGGATTTCAGTGATTGATAAAGCCCCAATAAATCCTCACATGTCTGAAGTTAAGGATGATACATCGAAATGCAGAATATTGTTTAAAGGCGAGTGTGATTTATTTCAGATGCTTTTTTATCTGCAAGACTATGATTGTAACGTAATAAGAGAAACGAATTATAATGGGAAAAATAATTTTGTCATAAATAGGGAACATACCCAAATGCTAATTGATAGCAGAGACATGCCCAAAAAACATGTTGAATATTTGGTGAAGAATCTACCATTTATTGATAGGAAGTCTTATCGTTCCAGAGCTTTTACCGGTGCGTATGACGTTTTTGTTTATAGCCTGGTAATGGATTTTACACAGGAGCTGTATGAACACAAAAAATTGGAAATAAAACTTCCCTTTGGAGGAAATAACAGCAATATCACAAATCAGAGCACTTGGGATAAATTTATAGAAAGCAACAGGGAAAGGAATCATAAAGGGATAAGTAAGGAATTCCTTCAATTCTTTTCTGAGCAATTTGTGCATAAAGGCAAAATATCGATTGAGGATTTTAAAAGAAACCTTTCAAGTATTCGCAGAGGAATTCCATTACATGTTCCTATTATTTTTATGAATGGAGCAGAAGTTGAATTTTCTGCCGAATGGGAAAGTTATGATCTGGAACGAAGCCGGGAAATGAACCTTGCTTTGGATCAATTCATAGAACAAACTCCAAATTGTTACCTTGTTGATATTCGAAAGTTTGTTCACTCTAAGGATCATGTAACCTATGGTATGAATCGATATAAAAGACGATGCTACAAAGAAATTGCCCAAGATTTAATTGGTATATTACAAAGTCTAAACACAATTCAAATTAAAAAGAAAAGGATTGCTCTTACTCCGCTTATTGACTTGGTGAAACCATTGTACCGGGGGGTAAGAAGAAGTTTTTTAAGATTAAAACGTTTTATAAATAATAAATTGAATTGAATGTTAGATTGATAAACAAATATAGAATCAGACCTCTGGCTATAGAATAATTTTCATACTTACTTCGTAAGAAATGTATTGTTTAAATCCATAAATCAAAATGTGAATTTGGGAACACAAACCAACAAACTAAATATGCTAAAATATACCATCTGTTAAAATTAATTCTATTCATTATTGCTTAATGAGATAATTGCACAAACTCTAACACCCAATTAGCAGTTGGTTTAACTAAGAGTTTCAATATTTTTGATTGGGAAAAAAATAGAAATCGCAAATGCAAAAATTCAACATCTTATGTTGAATTGGAATATCAGTATAAGATGTTGTTTTGGTTTTGGAAAAGGATTTAGTAAATGCTCAAGCCGATCAGTCAAATTCTTATATTGAAATCACAATTTAGAACCATTTTCTCTTTTTAAAATAGAACAGCATTCCTATTGCCACGCTAAGCATCACGATCCACATAATAAAATAGCTGTACTCGTAGTGAAGTTCCGGTACGACATCGAAATTGGTTCCATATATTCCCGCTATAAATGTTAGAGGAATAAAAATGACTGAGAAAATCGTTAGGAATTTCATGATGTCATTCAGTTTACTACTTATGGTTGTGTGGTAAATATTCAGCTGATCAGAGAGGATTTCCCGGTAACTGTCCGACGATTCATTTGCCTGATTAATATTGTCCTGCAGCTCTCTAAAATGGACATCTGTTGAATATTCAATTAAGTCAGATTCCATCTTTGAAAGGCTCAGAATCATTTCTTTTGCAGGTCTTATATTTTTGCGAAGGAAATTTAATTCTCGTTTGTAGGTGTTAATTTGTTCAATTACAGTCTGTTTTGGTTCCAAAAGTAGGTTTTCTTCCAAAACTTCAATTTTTTCGCCGAGTTCACTAATGATGTAAATGTAATTATCAATTACAATATCAAGAAGAGCAAAAGCCAAATAATCTGTTCCTGAATTACGAATTCGTTTTTTATTTTTTCTGATTCTTCCCCGAACAGGTTCAAAAACATCACCTTTTCTTTCTTGAAAAGTGATTAAAACATTGTTAGTTAAAATTAAACTTAGATTTTCTACCTGCAGTAGATTTGTCTCCTCGTTGTTTCGGAGCATTTTAATGGAAATATGAATACAGTTGTCATATTCTTGAATCATTGGTCTCGACTGAGTATTCATTACATCGGCCATAATGAGGTTTTCCAACTTAAAGCCATTTGTAATTTCTTCTAAAATGGTTGTGTTATGAATTCCATATACGTTAAACCATGTTACTGTGTCTGTCTCTTGATATGGCAGCGCTTCACTTACATTTTCAATTGTTTTCTCTTCAAGATTATTTGAGTTAAAATCTATAATACTTAATAATACCTTATCCATTTTTTGTTCTCCACGGAAAAACAATTCGTCAGGAGAGATGCCAATTTCGTACTTTGATTTTTTTATAAATCTTGCCATTTTTTTATGTTTTTGAAGTATTAAGTTTTTATATTCCTTTCAACAATCGACCTAAAATATCGGCTCCTGTTATGATACGTTTATTGTTGGACTGCCAAAATAGAACAATGTCTTTTTCAAGCGGACTGTCTGAATCGATATCCATTTTGGTTCGTAATTTTTTGATTACTTTTCCTAAATTGGACAACTCATCAGTAATGAGAATTGGAACATGGCAATAATCCTTGATTTTTTTATCAATACCATTGAATAAAATGTTGCGAATAAATTCATCGGCATCTAATACCAATTTGGGAATGTCATTTTCGTCTGTAAAAGTTATCCATTTTTCTCCGGATTCGTTTATCCTTTTAAGAAAATCATCTTCAGGCTTAGCGGCGTAATCCGGAAATATCAGTTCATTATTACTACTTTTTAAACTGATAATACTTTTTGGATTGAGTTCTTCTCCTTCATGAATGATATTTATATCATCAAGCGAAAAGAAATTGATGGCTCCGGTTCCTTCAATATGGTCAATTTCATTGTCGGTTCCCTCCATGTGTTTTTTTATGAATATCTTAATGTTATTTTCCGCAAAGTATTGCACCGATTCTTTCCCTAGCCAGAAATCTAATACAAGAGCACTTGGTTTCGCAACGGGATAAAAAATGATCTGATAAAATTTTAAAACTGGAGTTAAAAAAGAGGCCATTTTCAATGCATTTCTTGAAAAATAGGCCTGAGGCACAATTTCGCCAAAAAGAGTAATCAATACGGTCGAAAATCCAAAGGAAACAAATCCAGTCATTACCGAATCTGAGAGTAAGGTTAATAAAACATTAATAGCAACATTCCCCCACAAAATAGTTGTTAATAGGAAATTGGAATCCTTACGCATTTCCAATACATGTTTTGCACCTATTAAAGATGAAGTTTCCGCCTCAACTTCAAGTCGAAGTCGGGTGAGGCTAAAAAAAGCCAGATTAAGTCCCGAAAACATAGCTGATTGGGTTAGACAAAAAGCAATTCCAATCCAAATTAATATTTCATTCATAAGTTGAAACTTACTTAATTGTTCAAAACTATGAAATTAATATATATCCTGACCATTTCCATCGAATTTTGCTTAACGCCTAACATTTAAAGAAATGATGTCAGATTTTCTGTTAAAAAAAAAACAGAAAAGGCAGGAACACAATTATCTTGATGATTTTGAAGGTAAAGCGAATTTATGGTGTACGTTAAAATGAGAATCTCTGGAAGTTTTAATTAGGCAAATGGAATGTGATATAGAAATTGCTTTTTAATTGAAGTTTCTCCTTAAATTTTGGAAATGGCTTTAATAAAGCGTGGAAATACTATTGGTTAATAGTCAATAGCATATACTTCGTAAGTGTCTACGGCATATTCGCGGTAAGCACTTGCAATTACTAAAGAGTCTTTAAAAAGGGATATGGACCATATTTACTCTGTGAACACATCTAAAAGAGGCAGAATATTGGATTTAAACACAATAAAAAGAATTTAAAGTAATTAAGTTAGAGTTAACAAATTTTAATTAATCAGGAACACTTTATTTAGAACTTGTCAAACTCTTTAGATATTTGCATTTACTTTCTGTTCAAATTAATATACTTTTACTCAACTATTAACCACAAAGATTAAGTAAATGCCACAAAATAAGATTGCCACACCCGAGTATTTCATCTGGGAGACTCACGGTATCCACACCGGTACAGGAAACGATCATGTAAAACATGGTGTGGATGAACTTGAAAAAATTACAGAATTAGCTATAGCAAAAGGTCATCCAAACATTGCTTTTATTATACATACGCCTCGTTTAACCAGATATAGGTATGCTGCGGAGAAACGATTAGGTGTAAAGTTTATACGTGGCGATAATGCCTATTTTAACTATCCCCGTCAGATTGAAAAGTTGAAATCGAAGTACAGCAATCAGATTAATATTCGTTTTGGTATTGAACTGGAATGGCTGGGGCCAGATTTAGGTATGCAATGGAATCGATCGAAAGTTTTTCAGGCTCAAGATGCTGATTTCGTAATTGGTTCTTTACATTTTTCGCGAGAAGGAATTCCATACGATGGATCAATTGAAGAAACCGAAGAACTGATTAAGCTGAGAGGTGGATTGGAAAATTATTGGGGCGGATATATCGAGGAGCTGATCGAAATGGTTGATTCTACCTGGGAAATTATTCAAGTTGTTGGTCATCTCGATTTGCCAAAATTGTTTGCGCCAATTCCTCAGCCTCTTTTAGAATTAGATACTTCAGGTCATTTTTTGGCTCGTAGGATGCGATTTTTACTCGAAATGATTAGCGAGTACAATCTTGCCTTAGATGTTAATTTGGCTGGAATAAACAAAGGTTGTGGAATTTATCCGGATATTTCAATTTTGAAAAGAGCCAAACAACTTGATATACCAATTTCGTTGGGCACCGATACTCACACACTTCAAAATCTTGGGAATCACCACGAAACGGGTATTCATTATGCTCATGAAGCTGGTTACAAACATTATCTTAGTTTTTCAAAGTGCATTCCTGAAAAACGACCATTACGAAATCAGGCTTTTAAAGAAGAAGAATATAAAGTCATGAATTTGGGAATTGAGATGTTGAATCTTCGTTTTGAAGATCGTAAGCAACGACGAATTCCAAAATTTTCATTCGGAGGTACTTTTAGAACTTTTTTGGAACATCATAAAAATGCCACCTCATTAGGCGAATTTGAAGCCATACGGATCCGAAAAGGAAATAAATCGATTACCATTAGTAATACAATTCCTCAAAATCAAGAGGGAATGGTGAAAGTGAAGGGACTATTTTCACATCACAAAGATGAGCCTGGGGTTTTATCTATGATATTTAATGCTTTGGCATCCGAAGAAATAAATGTTGAAACAGCATATTTAAAAGCCAATAATGATGGTACAGCAACAGCTTTTTTAACCCTTACGGGTGATGATAGTTCTGTGCATGAAGCTGTCGAGTTCGTGAAAGGTACAGGAGGAGATAGTTTTATTGAAATTAGGGTGGGAGATATTCTGGAAATACAACAATTAAAAAAACATAAGAATTATGTGTTAGAGGTTGATGGTGTAAATTTACCCATTGCCATTAGTAAGCAAATGATTCTTTCTATTCATAACAATACACCAGGAATATTACTTATTTTATTATCGGCATTGGCTTCACAAAACATCAATATAATTGATTTAAAACTCGGACATAGAGGTCAAAAAGGATATGCTCTTTTAAGTATCGAAGGGAATGCCCAAAATGCAGGCAAAGTGTTGACCAAATTAGGCCCACAATTTTTTGAAACTACACATTTATCTTTAAATGGTGTTGAATAGTAATTTTTAATTGATTTTAAGTTGAGTAATAAAGCATCCATTGCATACGAAGCCATTTGGAATATTATTGAATTCTATAAAATTCAACCAAGAGTTCAAGAGCTTCAAATTGAAAAAATAGAAGAGTATTTAATTCTAATGAATGCTCATTATCAGAAAGCTATGGCTGATATTGATGAATGTATTGGTTTGGATGAACCCGTTTGTTTAGAAGATGTTGTGGATACCTTAAATTCTTATCTGAATCTGATAGGAGAAGAATTAATCAAGATTTTCCCTGAGGACGAAAATGCAATTTCACCAATAAATATGCATTCGGATTCAAAAATAAGTGAAATACAAGCAATCGAATTATATCGGAGCTTTAATGAACGGGAAAGGGATTTATTCCAAATAAAAGAGGCAATTGATGATTTGGAAACATCAGTATTTGAAGAAAATTTTGCAGCAAAACTAGCCGCACTAACAAAAGATTTAATATCTAAAATCAATTCGAATGTTATCATCCGAGTTGATGATTTAATTTGAAATTAGCAATTGCAGTTTTAGGAAGAAATTGAATCGAATGGGGTTCTTCTTCCTCTAATTCTTTAATCATCTCAAAAGATTGTGATTCAAGAAATTCAAGAGCACTTTCTTCACTTTTCCATTGAGAAACAATAATATGCTCGTTTCTTTTTCCATTAGTTAGGTAAATTTTGCACGAAAGTTCACCTCCAATTTTACGATATTCATGAAACTGATCAAATGAATCTTTCCAGGCAACGAAATTCTTTATGGATTGCTTAATTAATAAATATATCATTATGTATGGATATGTTATTAATTCTAAATTAATTAAAATCAACAAACGAGCTTACATTTAATTGATTACAGGCTTAAAATACAGGATGATTATATCTTTTTTTAATTTAAACATTAAATATTGCACCCTGCTGATTAAATAAAATTAACTAAAATGTGTTTTTTAAGAAAATCCATTCCACATACAAACGAAAATCATTGACGAACAAGTCTAAAATCAATGAAACTTATTTTTTTAAACTAAAAGTCTAATGCATCAATAGGGTTAGTGTACTTAAATTTATAATTTGCTTCTTCCAATTTAGCAGAGCTGATAATTTTAAAGCTACTTTGAGCAGTTATAAATTGTGGTAATTCAAAACCTCCAATTTTGGCAGCCTCCGTATAGAACTCTTTTCGGGTAGGATGTTCTGGACAACAGGCATTGTAAATTTCTCCCCATAAACCCTTATCTATTACATGTGCAATGATCTGAATACAGTCATCTTGGTGGATTAAATTAACAGGAGTTTCGCCTTCCACCGCATTTTTCATTTTAGAGAAAAAACGACCAGGCTTACGATCGTATCCAATTAAGCCTCCAAATCGAATAATGCTGGTTTTAAAGTTTTGTTGCGAAAGTAGCATGTCTTCAACACATCGTAAAGCTTTACCACTATTTTTTTCTGGAATTTGATTGTCATTCTCTGTAATAATTCCATTTGAATTCGCATATACCGACGTAGAACTAATAAAAACCACTTTTTTCACAGAAGAGATTTTCAATTGTTCTACTAATGCTTTAAATTGTAATGGATGAAATTCTTCGATGTCCTCTCTACGCTTAGGCGGAAAATTAACGATCAATACTTCTGAATTAAAAAAGGCTGCATTAAAGTCTGCATTAATTTCAGGATTTAGTAAAATTCGGTATGGAATTATTCCATTCTCGGCCAAGATTGATATTTTCTCGGGAGTAGGGGTTGAACCTTTTACTGAGTAGCCATTTTTAAGAAGAAATTTAGCTAATGGGAGTCCTAACCATCCGCATCCTAGAATACTTATGGTTTTTTCGGGTTTATAAAGCGTTTTATTCATACAATTGCGTCTAAATATATCGGTGTTCAAATTTATATTTAATTTAAACAATTAAATATTTTTGAAATATATAATTATAAATATGAAATTAATCATTTTGGTATTTAAGATATTAAAATCCTTTTAGCGTTTTTGAAGTTCCCATAATAAATAATTGCTAAGCAAAGTGTAGGCAAAGGAATTGAAAACACAAGGATTTTTGAATAATTACTTTTATATTTGACCCTGCATACACAAATTCTCAGTTATGATTTTTTGGTACGCTACAAAATAAATTTCGTTTTATGTCATCACAAATACGAGAAAATTTACAAAAATTATTCGTTTTAGGAATTAGTTATAAGAAAACGGCTCTTGATGTTCGGGGGAAATTTTCGCTAACTGCAGAACAGCGGGAGAATTTACTGAAAGAGGCAAAAGAAAATCAAATCGATGGAATCGTAGTTCTTTCTACTTGTAATCGTACTGAAATCTATGCTCATTCCAGTGAATCGGAATTTATTACTAATTTATTTCTGAAATATAGCGAAGGTGATCAGGAAGATTTCGCTTCCAATGGTTACACTTTGTTTGGAAATGATTGTATTCATCATCTATATAGAGTTACTTCTGGATTAGATTCTCAGATTATTGGGGATTTTCAAATCGTTGGACAGGTTAAAAATGCTGTTCAATTATCGGAAGAAATGGGCTTGATGAACTCTTTCTTAAATCGTCTATTCTCATTTGCCTTTCAGGCAAGTAAAAAAATAAAAACGAATACCGAAATCAGTAAAGGAGCAGCTTCTGTTTCTCATGCAGCGGTTCAGTATATTAAAGACAAGGTTTCAACTTTGGAGTCGTGTAACTTTTTATTGTATGGAACAGGTGATATAGGAAAAGATACCTGCGGTAATTTACTGAAACACATGAGTAACCGCTCTTTAACCTTGATTAATAGAACAGTTTCGAAGGCAGAGTCACTGGCAACTAAGTTCAATATAAAATATCAACCTGTTGACCAATTAATGCAAGAGGTAGAAAAAGCCGAAGTCATTATTGTTGCTACCGGGGCACCGCATCCTACATTGTTACTTGATCATTTTAATGGAAGCGATAAGTGTAAATTGATTTTAGATCTTTCAGTACCAAGAAATGTGGATCCTGAAATTGATAAGTTAGCTCATGTTTTGGTGATTACTGTTGATGAACTTTCTAAACACATTTCGGCTGCAATTGAGCAAAGAAAAGATTGCATTCCAATGGCAGAAGGTATTATTTACGCTTCAATAGCTGAATTTTACAGCTGGCTTGAAATAAAATATTTGTCTCCTGTTATTATTGCATTAAAAGAAAATTTGCTAAAAGTTCAACAGAAAGAGTTGGATTATCACAGAAGTAAATTGACTGATGATGAACTAAAAAAAGTAGAGCACATTACCAGTAACATTGTGAATAAGATTGCTCGTGCTTGTATCAATCACCTAAAAGATCATCACAAAAAGCAATCGAGTCCAATGGAAACAATAGACATGATTTTTAAAGATATGGATTCGTAAAGCCTTATAAGCTTTCGATAAAAAGCTATATAAACCAGTTTTATATGGCTTTTTTATTTCCATATAAATTAATATTTTAATAATAAACTTCCTGAAAATATAAGACTATGATTTCCAAAAAGAAAATAGTTGTTGCCACTCGGCCCAGTTTACTTGCTTACACACAAACCATGCAAACTGTTGAATTATTGCAAAAAGCCAATCCCGAAATTGAATTTGAAGTGAAGAAATTCAGCACTCAAGGCGATCGAGTATTAAATCGTGCTTTAACTGAGTTTGGAGGAACAGGTGTATTTGTGAAAGAGTTGGAACATGCTCTCTTAGAGAATGAAGCTGATATAGCAATCCATAGTTTAAAAGATGTTCCGAGTGCACATCCAGCAGGCTTGAAATTGGTGGCTTTTCCTGAACGGGAAGATGCACGTGATGTTTTTTTGACTCGTGATGGAAGCTCCATTGAAGATATGTCGGAAGGATTTGTATTGGGAACTGGAAGCCCAAGAAGAAGGGTTCAATTGGCAAATGTTCGTAATGATATTGTCTTTAAAGAAATTCGCGGAAATATTGATAGTCGTTTTCAAAAACTAATGGATGGCGAATACGATGCAATTATATTGGCTGCTGCAGGTTTAAACCGTATGAGTAAGGAATACGATGAGGATATGTTGTTAGATGTTGATTTATGTATTCCTGCGATTGGACAAGGTGCAATTGCGATTGAATGTCGTAGTAATGATCTTGAAACCATTGCAATTCTCGAAAAAGTGAATCATCGGGATACAGAAAAGGCTGTTTTAGCCGAACGTGCTTTTATGGCTGAAATAGAAGGAGGATGCAAATTTCCATTGGCAGCACATGCTGTTGTTTCAGATAATACCTTGAATATGATAGCTATCGTGGGAGATTTAAAAACCAATAAATTTATTGTAGAAGGAATTGAAGTTTCTGTTGATGAATCCGTGGAAAAATCAAAAGAATTAGCCATTAAGATGAAAACAATCTGTAAAGAAAAAGGAATAAATTTCTATCTTTAATTTTCTGAGAATAATTCATCAAAAGGATTGTTATTTATAACTTGACAACTATTTATACACAAATACAAAAAATACATAACATTATGAGTTTAAGACCTCTATTTCCAGAGACTCGATTGAGAAGATTACGTTACAGTAAAATAGTTCGTAACATGGTAGCTGAAACTTCTCTTTCCGTAGATAATTTAATCATGCCTCTTTTTGTTTGTCCAGGAGAAAATGTTAAAAATCCTATTAAAAGCATGCCCGGAAACGATCAGTTATCTGTAGACATGTTAGTAAAGAAGTGCGGTGAATTATTGGAATCTGGTGTAAAATCAGTTTTGTTGTTTGGTATCCCTGAATCGAAAGATGAAGATGGAACTGTTGCAACTCACGAACATGGTATCGTGCAAAAAGCAACTCGTGCCATCAAGGAAACTTACCCTGAAATGTTTATTATTGCAGATATCTGTAATTGCGAATATACAACTCATGGTCATTGCGGAACTATTGTTGATGGTGATGTAGACAATGATCAAACATTGGTAACATTAGCAGCACAAGCTGTCTCTTTGGCTGAAGCTGGAGTTGATATGGTTGCGCCTAGCGACATGATGGACGGGCGAATTGGATACATTAGAAGAGCTTTGGATGAAAATTGTTTTGAGAAAATGCCAATTATGGCTTATTCTGCAAAATATGCATCTGGGTTTTATGGTCCGTTTAGAGATGCGGCTGGAAGTGCACCACAGTTTGGTGACAGATCGACTTACCAAATGGATCCTAGAAATAGTGATGAAGCCATTCGTGAAGTTGAGATGGATATTGCAGAAGGAGCTGATATTGTAATGGTTAAGCCTGCTTTAAGTTACCTTGATGTGATTTACAGAGTGAAAAATGAATTTAATGTTCCAGTAGCAGCTTATAATGTAAGTGGTGAATTTTCAATGGTGAAGGCTGCCGAAGCTAATGATTGGATTGATGGCAAGCGAGTTATGATGGAAATTATGACCTCAATCAAAAGAGCAGGTGCTGATATCATTATTACTTATCATGCCAAAGAAGTGGCCGATATATTAAATGGTAAAATATAAAAATGCATTTAGTGTTTTTTGCTAAATATTTGATACTAACAACTACATACTAAATTTTATATGAGTCAATCAATTTTTTTAGATACAATTAACGGAATAAAGAGAGAGAGACCTCCAGTGTGGTTCATGCGTCAGGCGGGAAGAGTACTTCCTTCCTATATGAAGTTGCGTGAAAAATATGGTTTCAAAGAAATGATGGAGAATCCGGAATTGGCGGCTCAGGTAACTTTGTTACCTATTCATGATTTGGGTGTTGATGCTGCAATATTGTTTTCTGATATTTTGGTGATTCCGGAAGCTTTAGGAATGGAATTGAGTTTTGAGGGAAAAGGTCCGAGTTTTGCAACTGCATTGAAAGATGTTGCAGATCCTTTATCATTTTTAACTGAGAAGCCTGAAAAACTAGATCATATTTATAAAGCGATTGATCGTATTTTAGAGACCAAACCAAACGAGATTCCATTAATTGGGTTTTGCGGAGGTCCTTTAACTACATTGTGTTATATGTATCAAGGCTTCAGTCGAAATCAGAATTTTCCTGATTTTGTTCCTGCGATCTATCGCGATAAGGCACTCATGAAGAAGGTAGTTGCTAAGATTACTGAGATGAGTATTCATTATGCATTAAAGCAGGTTGAACATGGAGTGCAAGCGTTTCAATTGTTTGAAACTCATGCCGGATTGATTCCTATTGAATTGTATAAAGAAGTGTTTTTACCATCTGTAAAAGCTATTTTAGGTGCCGTTCGCGAAACAGGAGTGAAGACCATTTACCTGCCAAAAGGATTAGGAACTGGCATCAATATGGTGAATTACGATTTGTGCGATTGTGTAAGTGTTGATTGGCAAATGCCATTGCATGAGGTAAGAGGAATTGTAGGTGAAGAGATGATTCTACAGGGAAACTTCGATCCTCGTATTTTGGAGGCTACACCACAGGCTATCGATCGGGAATTTGAATACTTCCTGAATTATGGTAGAAAAGATCATAAATGGATCTTCAATTTGGGACATGGCTTGTTGCCATCAATTCCAGTTGAAAATGTGGAGTATCTTGTGAAAAAAGTGAAAGAATCTGATTGGGGAAGATAAATTTCCGAATTAAAATATAGTGAGAGGTGTCAGTTTTGGCACCTCTTTTTTGCTTTAAGTGGAATTCGATTATTCAAATTGAAATCTACAGATTTATATGGGGAGTTGATTTAAAAACAAATTAATTTTATGTTGAGAAACTTCCTTGTAGGTTAGGAATGGTATTATTTGATTTCTACTTTTGCAGTCGAAAATTAATAAAAACATTATAACAATGGCAGATTACACAAAAATGTGGACTGAGCTTGGTTTAAACCATGAGAACCACAATGCATTACTTGAAAATTTAGGAAATGCGTACCAATCTATTTTCATGTCGCAGGAGAATCGTCCCGAAGGTATGGGATATTTTGATTTTGTGATGAGCGAAGCACACGGCTTAAGAATTCAGGAATTGCGCGATGAGCAGGAGGCAGGACGAAAGATTATTGGATCATTTTGTGTTTTTGTACCTGAAGAGTTAGTGCTTGCAGCAGGTTGTACTTCGGTAGGATTATGTGCTGGAGCCGATTTTGCTCAGGAAGAAGTTGAGAAAGTATTGCCTCGTAATACCTGTTCGTTAATCAAATCATTTTTTGGTTTTAAATTGGGTAAAGTGTGTCCCTATATGGAAGTTTCTGACCTTATTGTTGGAGAGAATACTTGCGATGGAAAGAAAAAGTCATTTGAAACATTTAGTCAATTGGTGCCTAATTTCTACCAAATGGATCTTCCTCAAAACAAGGCTCCAATGGCAAGAAAACTACTAAAACATGAATACCAGGCTTTTGTTGCTAAGTTAGAGGAAATGACTGGCAAGAGCATTGGTTTGGAAGGTTTAAAGCAGGGAATTGCTACCGTAAATGCAAAACGAAATGCTTTGGCTCGTTTGTCTAAACTTCGTATGGCCAATCCAAGTCCAATTTCAGGATTGGATGCTTTGCTAATCAATCAAATTGCCTTTTTAGACAATCCCGCCCGTTTTACTGAGAAGGTAAATGCATTGTGCGATGAATTGGAATTGCTTGTAAAAGCAAACAAGGGCGTGAAAACAGCGAAAGCTCCTCGTGTAGTTATTTCTGGTTGTCCTATGGCAATTCCAAATTGGAAAGTACCTGCTATAATCGAATCTACGGGAGCTGTAATTGTTGGTGAAGAATCATGTATTGGTGAGCGTGGACAGCGAAATACAACCGATGATTCTGCAAATACTCTTGACGCACTTATTGATGCGGTTGTTGATCGTTATTTCAAAATTGATTGTGCCGTATTTACACCAAATCAGGAGCGGGTAGAGCACATTAAAGAAATGGCTAAAAACACGAATGCCGATGGTGTGATTCATTATGGTCTGCAATTTTGTCAACCATATATCATGGAATCTTTTTCGATTGAAAAGACCTTAGAAAAAGATGGTATTTCTGTGTTGAGATTAGAAACTGATTATAGCCAGGAAGACATGGGACAATTATCAACTCGTGTAGAAGCATTTGTTGAAATAATTAAATAGAATTGGTAAAAGGGAAGACTGAGAGGCTACTGCTTTCTCAGTCTTTTTGTTTTATAACATAAGTTACCGAATTAAGAGAATGAGGCAGGCAGGAATAGATATAGGCTCTAGAAGTATCGAATTGGTCGTGATTGAGGATGGAAAGCTTATTGTGAGGAAACAGGCTGAATCTGGTTACAATCCGGTTGAGCGTGTCGAGGAATTGATTGCTGATATTTCTTTCGATAAAGTGATGGCGACTGGTTATGGCCGTGCTAGTCTTGAAATTGCTTTCGATTACCCAACAGTAACCGAAATTAAAGCATACGGAACAGGAGCAGCAACTCTACATCCTGGTGTTCGGGGAATTCTTGATATTGGAGGACAGGATACTAAGGTGATATCTTTGAACGAAAATGGCAAAGTCTTTAAGTTTGAGATGAATGACAAATGTGCTGCAGGTACCGGTAAGTTCCTAGAAATGATGGCTGTAAGTTTGGGCTACAATCAAGAAGCTTTTGGTTTAGAAGCTCTAAAAGGACAGGAGGGAATTGAAA
Source organism: Labilibaculum sp. (assembly GCA_032125735.1). Classification (GTDB taxonomy): domain Bacteria; phylum Bacteroidota; class Bacteroidia; order Bacteroidales; family Marinifilaceae; genus Labilibaculum. Next base: position 481 of record JAQBBZ010000249.1, on the reverse strand, counting down.
TTAACAGCATGTGTGCCGTATTTGCCGAGTCGGAGGTAACTTCTCTTATAGCAAAAGGTTGTCAGCGGGCTGATATTGCATTGGCAATTCATCAATCGGTATGTCGTCGTGCTGTAGGGATGATCAAACGTCAGGATTTGCAAGCTCCAATGCTATTTGCTGGTGGTGTTGCAAATAATTCGTGCATGATACATCTCTTGCAACAGACTTTTGGTGATGATCTAATTATTCCCGAATCGCCACAATTTGTGGGCGCGTATGGTGCTGCTATTTTAGCTGGATATTTATAATGAAAACAAGAAAGCCACCTGCAGGTGACTTTTTTAACTGTTAGAAGTGAGGAATTACCAATATTCCTTTTTTTCAAATTGTTTTAGTTTATCGATGTCGCGTTGAAATCTTTCCATTAAATCTTCCGAAAAAGAATTAATCAATTTATGTTCCTTTGCTGTCATTCCATCAGAGGTATCAGCAATAATTT
>JAQBBZ010000248.1:0-6612 GCA_032125735.1 Labilibaculum sp. | reverse complement strand
TAAAGTTTCCTTTAATTCTTAAATAAAGGATCGGCACCAATTGTACCGACTAAATTTTTCAGATATTCTTCAGATTTTACGTGTTCTAATTCTTTTTTAGCTTTCCAGAAACGTTCTTCCAAATTCAACTCTTCATTCCATTCTGCATTTATCTTGTTAGCCATGAAAGACTCCAAGTAAGCAATTTGTTTTTCGAGGAAGTTGATATCAATTTGTTGTTTGTTCTTCAAGCGAGCATGATACCATGATGAGTTAATTACCAAATCACGGTCAAATTGCTTACGTAATTCCGGATCACTAATTTCTTTTCCTTCATATTGACCATAAGCCATAATATTTAAAAGAATCTGTAAGGGTGGAATTGCCGCTGAAACGCTATTGTCTTTAAAGTAGTTGATCGCAACTTTTTCCTGAGCTTCTACAATATTTTTGATACCATCAGCAAAAGCGTCCAGATCTTGAATTTCGGGTTTTAACATTCTTTCGTTAAACACGTTTTGAGGCTCATCAAAAATTCGATTCAAGTAACGGAAAAGGAATTCTTCGGTAATACGATATCCTAAACGACTGGCATGAATTTTTTCACCTTCGTATTCGAAATCGTCCATTTTTTCTAAAGAACCTTCCTGTATTAATAACTTAGGATCGCGATTTTCTTCTTTTAGTCTACACCAAAGTTCAGGAATCAGCAATGAAACATCATGATCGAAGCGGTTTTCTGTTCCTACATGTCCTGCTGCTGATGAGAATCCCTGATATCCGGTAAGGATATAAGAAAGCAACGCATTGTTCAAATCAGTTGTTGGAGATAACATGTTGAAAGGACCTTTTGTTAAAGCCCCTTCAGAACCAGCTCCTGTAGTCGAAGGAGATTTTCCAGTCAAACTACAAATGAAATCCATAAACAATTCAGGCAATTCCTGATAATGAATTGGATTGTAAACACTCAAAGCACGAATTCCAGCTTTTTTGTCAGCAGGATTATTTCTACGACCAGGTAAAACTGCATTTACGGGGTGATGAATAGGCTGATCCAAAGGAATTCTTCTAGCCAAACGAATACCTATGTCAGCTAAACGATCATCAACAGGATTAACCAAATCAGGTCTGATCTGCAAATAACGTGGATTTTCAGATGGCTTACCATTAACGATTCGAGTATGAGAAGGAGAAATAAAATAATTTGATTTTTTACTCTCAGCTCCTTGACGAATAATTTCTTTAATAGGCTTTGTATATAAATCAAAACCAATCGCATCAGCTAGTATTTCTTTACCGTCTTCTCTGGTAAGAGGTTCATAGTTAGATGTGAAATTATTTCTCATTGAAAGATCCGCTTCGGCTTCTTTATCGTATCCTCTGTGAACTGCTTCATCGGGACGTTGGAAAAAGCGTTGTTCGCAATTTGTGGTCAGTTTAATACTCTTATTGTCGTAACAATCATTCAAATAATTAAATCGGCTCGCTGGTAATACAACCGAAGCTGTAATATCATCTTCCATTTGAATTTTGGCTGCGGCAATAAAATCCTGACGTAACTTGTTCAAATACCACGATTTATCACCAGCAAAACCTACCCGCAGGTAACTGGCAACAATTTTACGATTGTTAAATAGCAACTCGTGACCTTTTCTTCCGTTAATAACATCTACCGAGAAATAATCTCTCCAGCTACTGTCTGTTCTTTCCGGACGATAGAATCTCTTTACAAAAAGAACTAAAGCCTTAACATAGTCTGGAATTGAATTTAAAAATTCATTGTATTCCGAAGTATAATATTTTGATGGCGTTAAGAGTTTAACAACAGATCCTAATGATCGATCTGAACTTAAAAGAGTTCTGGCAGCTTCAGTTCTATTCGGATTATCTAGCCAACGATTTGTGTAATCGTGATTGATTACCTGATCGGCAAGATTAAAATCTTTATCCATGTCCTGGATGTAGAAAGAGCTATAAATAATTGCATTTAGCAACGATTTTGAAATCTCTGATTTACCTCCACCTGAAACAGTACATGGCTTGTGGCAAAAAGTACCTTCGGCAAATGTGCTAACCAACCTCCACGATGGAGCTGTTGGATGTTTCTCCATATGCACTTTGTATCCGGAAGGATGCACATAGTAGGTATTCGGAACTAATTGAATATACTCGTCTTTGCCATCTTTCACCCAGCTGATTTTGCTTTTGTAAAGATCGATATTGGCATTTTCGTTGATATAGTAAATGTTTGGAGTTTCTTTATCAATAGCAAAACCTTTTGGATTCACATTCATTGTTTCTCCAAATTGCTTTACCATTTCATCAAAACGGTACTGCTTTTTCAATACATTATTCATGAAAAGAGCTCCATTAAAGCTATCGCCCAAATTCTTACGAGGGAATGCAATGGCTCCACCCGAATGCTCTTCTTCTGCTAAACCATAAAGGTTGGCCGAGAAACTAATTTGGGTTTTGATTTCTTTTTTAGAGTAACCGAAATAATTGTCAGCAATTAAGGTAATAACAATCCCTTTTTCGCTGCGACAGGTTAGCTTAAATGCATTTCCGTTGTTGTACAGCTCATTTTCATCTTTCCAGCAAACGCCATCATTTTTTTGGCGCTCTGTAGCATCATCGTAATGAGGTAAACCTAATTCTTTCTTCTTAAGTTTCAATAATTGTGGAGCCAATACAACACAACCAGTGTGACCGGTCCAGTGCTCTAGATCTAAACCAGCATCGTTAGCAGGAATGTTAGGATCACCGGCATTACCAAATATTGATTCTACAAAATCAAGATTACTCACTAAGCTACCAGGAGCAAAGAAGCGAACCTCCATTGATTTTTGACTGATTATTCCCTTTACTTCAGGACATACAATCGGGCGAAGTAAAAGTGACACCATCAATTCAGCTTTATCTTCTTGAGTCGCTGTAAATGGTAGTTGCTTTAATTCTGAGCTAGGAGTGAAGGCTGCTTGTAAAAATTTACCAAACGCTTTCTTAGGAAGCTCAATTTTATCTAAAGGCACAGGCAAACCTCCACCAACAATATGAAACGAACCGCTAGTGGTTCTTCTATCGTGTTTTGGGTTGTGAAGTACACCTTGTTTTATTCTGTAAGAGCTTAATAACTCTGTGATATGTTCATCTTTATTTGGAGGAAGACTTAACTCTCTTGCTATTCCTGGTTGATCAAGAATAAAGGTGGAATTAGGGATCTTTGCAACGTCTGTGTCAACATCTGCCAGATATTCATTTAAGAAATCCTGTATACGTTGATCTGCTGGACATAGGTGATCTGCCAATAATCGCGCTTGTGCACGATAATTTTTTATTAAGCTATCGGTAAGCTGAATAAATTTAGGATCGGTTAATTGGTTTTTTTTCTCTTCGGAATCTTCCGTAAAAATAGGCTGACCCATTGCTGCCAGCTGAAGGTTGATATAACGGATCAAATCTTTTTGATCAATTTTAACCTCCTTTGATTTAATTTTACTTGATTTTTTGCTTTGCATATGTCTCCAATTTATTTTGCTTAGGGAATGACGGAACCAAATTTACTTTTTTTTTCTCGTTGTAAAAATTCCTACAGACCTCATTATCGTTCAGCTCGACTCAATTTAACCACTCTGTTTTTTGCATGCTTAATTTGTGGGAAGCGAAAACGATTTAATTATGATATTTCGATTATTATTTAGAATAATTACAAATTAAATAATTTTTAATACTCTTCATAAATAATCGATATTTTTTTTGATTTAAAATGAATAGGTCGCTATATTTTGCTTGTTTGTAATTTGAATAAGGGGTATTTACAATATTATTTTACTTTTTTAATGCAATGCTACATGTCTAATCTCGGTAAATATTGGAATTTGAATGTGTATCTTGTCAGTTCTATTAAAAGATGTAATTTTTATTAAAAAAACAGATGAGAAAAGTATATACCATTGGTGATTGCGTGTTGGATTTATTTTTTGAGAACAATACTCCATTTGAAGCAAAACCGGGTGGATCCTTTTTAAATTCATCAATAACATTAGGTCGGCTAGGTATTAATGTTTCATTAATTAGCGAGTTAGGAATTGATCGGGTTGGAAATCAAATTAAAAATTTCTTATTAGATAATGGAGTAGATATTCAGCATATATCTTATTTCTCAGATACCAACTCAAATTTAGCTTTGGCATTTCTTGATGAAAATAGAAATGCAGATTATTCTTTTTACAAAACACGAAAAGGACTACCCAATACGATCGTGTTTCCTACCGATGTTGAAAAAGATGATATTATTCTTTTCGGATCATTTTTGGCGATAAAAAAGGAGTTTCGTTCCGCTTTGCAAGCCTTTTTAATTGATTGCAAAGAGAGAGGGGCTTTGATTATTTATGATCCAAATTTCAGATCTCAGCATCTGCCAATCTTGCCTGAAGTTTTACCATATATTAAGGAGAATATGGCCTTGGCGAATGTGGTAAAAGCATCGAATGAAGATTTTGAATTAATTTGTGAAAAGAAGAATGCGGATCAGGCTTACCAATGGTTGAAAGATTTTTCGGATGCAATGCTGATTTATACGGCTAATAAGAACGGATTATTCATTTACAATCAACAAAAATATTCCTTTAAAGTACCATCAATTAAACCGATTAGTACTGTTGGAGCGGGGGATACGGTAAATGCCGCAATTACTTTTGTTTTTGTTCGCAATGGAATTAAAACTTCCGATCTGGCTGCTCTTTCAGAAGAGCATATTAATGACTTGGCTACTATTGCAACCATCTTTTCTCAGGAGGTTTGTATGATTTATGATAATTTTTTACCGGCAAGCACGGCAAATAAGTACCGATTATAAAAAAAAGCACCCCCTCTACAACAAAAAGGGGGTGTTTTTAACTACATACATATTTCTGAACAGGAACAATGGACATCGTTCCTACTACTTAGTTCTTATTTGAGATAAAAGGTAACCCTGAAAAAATGCTTATTTTCAGGATTTTGCACGAGCGGTGTCTTTTTATTGATTAAAGTATTCTTTTTATGGAGCAAGTATTCTGACTCTCCAATTATTATTTTCAAAATTGTATTCAATTCTGTCATTTAAGCGGTTTTCTCGCCCTTGCCAAAATTCAAAAAGATCAGGAATAAGACGATATCCTCCCCAAAAATCAGGTCTCTTAAAATCATCACCATTATCTTTTGTAAACGTTTCAATCATTCGGGTTAAAACCTCCCTATTCTCAATTTCTTTACTTTGTGGTGATACTGCGGCTGCTGTGCGGCTGCCAACGGGTCTTTCAAAGAAGTATTCGTCAGATGATTTAGAATCCAACTTCTCAATTTTTCCTTCAATACGGATTTGTCTCTCTAGTTCAGGCCAGAAAAATACAAGTGCACCATAAGGATTTGCCTCAATATTGTGGCCTTTTCGACTGTTGTAATTGGTGAAGAAACAGAAGCCTCTCTCATTATAATCTTTCAATAGTAGAATTCTTGCCGAGGGTTTGTTGTCGGCTGAAACTGTCGCCAGAGTCATGGCATTGGCGTCGGGTAGTTCCATTTTTACCGCTTGCTCAAACCAGAATTCAAATTGCAAAAATGGATTTGGATTTACATCCGATTTATTCAACTCATCTGCAGTATATTCATGTCTAAGCTTTTTAAAATCCTTTTTCATCGCTTAGGTATTTGGATTCATTAATATGTTTGGCTGAATAGTTAGGCCAGTATAATTGAAATAATACTGGCCACCTTTTACAGGATATTGCATTTCTTTTTCGTCTTGAGTATCCGCATTGGCGACACCAACATGGGCAAACAAAATTTTAGCCTTGTGCTTATCGGCATGTTGAATAATTTCTTCCGCTGCAGAAGGCGATAGGGAACCCAGATCAGGAAAAGTGCTTGTTTTCACCACAATAAAATGTAGTTCGTCGTCCTTCTTAGCTAGAATTTGAGGATTCTGTTCAAATTCAATATTTACAGACAAGACTTCAAACTCATCCTTTATGTGCTTGTATACCCACTTGATTCCTAATTCATGTAGTTCCGAACCGCTCAGTCTATTTCCTTTCATTCTATGGTTTTGTTCTAATTCAGATACGAATATCTTCTTTAATTAAAACAATTCCAAATAGAATGCTTTCGTTTGTGAAGATTTTAAGGATAAAGATATGCATGACAATCTACACAAGAGTAGTCTTTCCAGTCTGTACCAATATCAACAGGATGGACAAATTCCATTTTTTGAGTGGTAAAGGCCATTTGTAAAGAATCTGGTTTCCCCTGAGCAGTGATTGAATGACACAGATTGCAATCTTTGGAGATTACCCGGCCATCTTTAGTACTGTGATTGTTGTCGTGACAGCGGAAGCAACCTTGTGTTTCCAAATGACTCTTGTGATTAGGATATGCATCCCAACGAACCTTCATTTCAGGGAATGTATTTTCATGATAAGCAATTTTGATGCCCTCTATTGCCTTTAAAATATTGGCTTCATGTTTTATTGCAGTATCTGGATATTTTTCCTGATAGAAATTAAGAACGCTTTGTTTGATCAGTAAATCGGCACTGTCTTTAGTTGTATAGGTCGCTTTTAATGCTTCCATGGCAGCAAGTTTAATGAATGG
>JAQBBZ010000247.1:0-5348 GCA_032125735.1 Labilibaculum sp. | reverse complement strand
TCCTCACCTCTTGCCGTCAGTAAAATTATTGGAGTCGAGATTCCTTTTTTGCGAACTTGTTTACAAATATCAAATCCCGATATTTTCGGTAGCATCACATCCAGAAGCACCAGAGAATATTCATTTTCTGAGATTTTAGCCAGTCCAATCCCGCCATCATCGGCAACATCAACCTGATATCCCTCAAACTCCAGATTATCTTTTAGTCCCATTAACATGCTGGGCTCGTCTTCCACAATTAATATTGGTTTCATCTGTTTATAATTTCATATTTTACCATACATAACTTAGCACATAATCATTTCGCCCCTTGCAAAAGCTTTATACAGCTACGTTTCAGTTCAATTTATTTTTGCTCAACGGAAAGCTCAATGTAAAACAAGTACCTTTCTCTTTTGAACTCTGAACCGTTATCCGCCCATTGTGCGCATCCATAATGTGCTTTACAATGCTCAAACCAATTCCTGAACCTTTTACTTTATTCGCCAAATCGCCCGAGCTCACTCTATAGAATTTATCGAATATCAATGACTGATCTTTTTTAGAAATTCCAATTCCAAAATCGATCACATTTATGGTAGCAAAGTCTAAATCCTTGTTGCATACAATCTCAATTCTTTTAGTCTCCCCACAATATTTTACTGCATTGTCAATCAAGTTGATAATGGCTTCGGAAACAGCTTCTTTGTCAATAATAATCTTTGGTAAATCTTCAAAAGGCTCAAAATTAATTACAAAGCCCTTTTTACTAAGATGTTGTCCGTAATTTTCAAGAATTGTTGCTATTTCGGTGTTAATATCTGCGTCCGTAAAATGATATTTCCGTTTACCACTTTCAATTTTACTGAAATTGAGGATATTATTCACCATGTTCGATAAACGGTTTGCCTCGTTATTAATCACCTTATAATATTCCTGCTTTTTTTCTTCAGATGGCAAGCGTCCCATTTCCAAAGTCTCCGAATACATATTTATTAGCGCCAACGGCGTTCTTATTTCGTGCGATACATTAGATATAAAGTCCGACTTTAATTGGGTTAGCTTCATTTGCTGTCGGATATTCCGATACACGAACCAGGCTCCTAACAAAAGAATCAGATCCATCACGATCAGCATAATGATATTGGTTCTGGTTCTTTCCCGCACCAAGTCCTCGATGGTATTCCCCTTCATCTGAATGCCCAAATCATAGGCTGGGAATAGCCAAATTTCTTTACGTTGCTGAATATTCTTGTCGTCTTCCTCGTAAATAACATTGGAGTAAATCTCGGTGTTTCGCTTTTTATCAATTACCGATATATAAAACTGATCTTGCGCAATGCCCTGAATTTTTGGCCCTAAATTCTCCCCAATAAACTTCTCTATATCAACAAGCAAGAGAACCGTTTCCACGGATAAAGAATCAACTGATCTTGCAAATGCAAACAGACTTTTCCCTTTCATGTTAAAGCCCAAAACTTCAATTTTCTGATAACCGCTTTTAATGTATTGCTGCAATCTTTCAATTTCATTCGTATTCTGAGCAAAAGCGTATTCTAACTTCCCATTCAAAATTGTAAGGCTGTCTTCTGTAATTTTTTCTTTCGGAAAGAGCTGATGTTTTAAAGAATCAATTAAAAAGAAGGCATCGATAGAATAGTTCTTTTTCACCAGCAGTTCCATTTCCTTATCAAGACCATATTTTCCTTTATCGAGCTGATTGGCCCAACCGCTAATAACATCATCGGAATATTGATTGACAGAAAACAGAATAGACTCTAACTGACTGGAATAGATTGAATCAATAACGGCCTCGTTTTGATTGATATTACTGATCTCGTAGGCAGAGAAAAACAAGGAAGGCAAAACCAAAATAAGAGTAAGAAGTATACCGATTTTCAATCCGGGTTTGATCATATTATACCATTTAAAAATCAAAATAAGTCGGTAGAATGCCGATCGATATTTGACAATCTTTATCAAGCTTGCGCAGATAGGGATTATTTCAAATACTAATCGGTATTATTGCTTTTTGTATTCCAAATATAATGAATAATGATGATGTTCATGAGTTTTTACAAATAAGCTCTTAAATTGTATCGATCAAAGCAAAAAAAAAATCACGATTCCATACGAATCATGACCTTTTTATTTATTGATGAGAGTCTGCTAATTACTATTCATTAGCGCACTTAACACCATCTATTTTCCCTTTAAAGTACTTGTCCTTTAACCTCAACGAAACATTTACCAAGGCGATTAAAACCGGCACCTCAACCAATGGTCCTATAACCGCGGCAAATGCAACTCCCGAATCAATACCAAAAACGGCAATAGCTACCGCAATGGCCAATTCAAAATTATTACTTGCTGCCGTAAAAGATAAGCTCGCTGTTTTGGCATATCCTGCTTTAAATTTATGTCCCATAAAAAAGGAAATCATGAACATGATCACAAAATAAATAACGAGCGGAATCGCAATTCGGACTACATCAAATGGTAACTGTACAATGTATTCTCCTTTTAACGAAAACATCACAAAAATGGTAAACAGCAAAGCGAATAAAGTAAGAGGACTAATTTTTGGTATAAATTTCTTCTCGTACCAATCCTTGCCTTTTGCTTTAATTCCGAAATATCGGGTAATCATTCCGGCAATAAATGGAATTCCTAAGTAAATAAATACGCTTTCTGCGATATCACCCATAGAAACATCAACTACAGAACCTTCTAATCCAAAATATCCCGGCAACACGGTAATAAACACATATGCATAAACAGAGAAAAACAACACCTGAAAAATGCTGTTAAAAGCGACTAAACCAGCAGCATATTCAGGATCTCCTTTCGCCAAATCATTCCAAACAATTACCATGGCGATGCATCTGGCCAAACCAATCAAAATTAATCCAGTCATATATTCCGGATAATCCTGAAGGAAAATAATCGCTAATGCAAACATTAAAGTCGGACCTAAAATCCAATTCTGAACCAATGAAAGAATCAAAATTTTACGATTTTTAAATACATCCTTTAGTTCTTCATATTTTACTTTTGCAAGTGGCGGATACATCATGATCACTAAACCAATGGCGATAGGAACATTAGTTGTTCCTACAGATAATTTATTCCAAAATCCCGACATAGCAGGAAACAAGTAGCCCATGGCAACACCAATTGCCATCGCTGCAAATATCCATACAGTAAGATATCGGTCTAAAAACGATAATTTCTTATTTAAAGCTCCCATTATTTATTTAGAATATAATCTTCATTAAACTTTGCAAAATCTCTGCGAATTTCGTCACGTACACGTCTAAAAACATTAAAAATTTCTTCTTCGGTTCCTTCTGCATAAGCTGGATCGTCGAAGCCAATGTGCAGGCGAGTACCAACAGGTCCAATAAACGCAGGACAGGCATCTTTTGCACCACCACATACAGAGATTAAAAAATCTACTCCATCTTCTAAAAATACATCAACCATTTTTGGACGTAATGAACTAATATCAACACCAATTTCGGACATTGCTTTTACAGCCAAGGGATGCACTCGATCAGCAATTTTTGTTCCTGCTGAAACAACTTCCAATTCCGGATTAATCTCTCTTAAAATAGCTTCTCCCATTTGACTACGGCATGAGTTTCCAGTACACAAAATCAATACTTTCATTTCCTTTACTTTTATTATTATTTGTTTTTTATTTCTCTTTTCCTAACAAGACTTATCGTCTAATGGCATAATTTGAATCAAAAGATCATCAAACATCTTTCTCAACTTCTCAATTCCTTTTTTATTCAGACAGTACTTGATTTTCAGCCCTTCCACTTCCCCTTGAATCAATCCTGCCGATTTTAGTTCCTTCAAATGCTGAGATACCGTAGTTCTGCTCAAAGGAAGAAAATCAGATATATCTCCAGAAATGCACGTTGGCGTTGATGCTAAAAATTGCAGAATAGCAATTCTGGCCGGATGTGACAATACTTTTGCCATTACAGCTATTTCCTGTTGGCCTTCGTCAAACAAATCTAATTTCCTCATAGTTATCAGTAAATATCAATCACTCTTATTTCTAATGACGCAAACATACGACATAGATTTTGTTATCACAAATCAAATTGATCGATTTCACAATTTCTTAACACTAAAAAAGGCTGCACTCGTACAAGTGCAGCCTCTATTCATTCAAATTTTTCAAGTCTATAATCTGGCCTGAAGAATTTCAGCAACATCCTTCACTTCAACATCAGGAAGCATACCAACATAACCTCTTCCTTCGAAACGTTTGACAATGATATCGATACTATCCTGACCAACATTATGGTCGCTTAAACGAGTGGCAATCCCAACCTGCTTAAAAAATGCTTCCGTTTTATCAATAGCGAGTGTCTTTTTCTCTTCATCTGTACCTTCTGTAATGTTCCACACTCTTTCAGCATACTGCAATAACTTTTCGCCTCTCTTCTCTTTCAATTGAGTCAATAATCCTGGAAGAACAATTGCCAAGGTAACCGCATGATCGATACCATGGAAAGCTGTCAGTTCATGACCAATCATGTGAGTTGCCCAATCGCTTTTCACACCCATACCGATCAATCCATTTAAAGCCATTGTAGCTGCCCACATTAGGTTGGCTCTATTCTCATAATCCGGAGTATCAGAGGCAATTGCTTTTGGTCCCTCTTCCAATAAAGTAAGAAGGATTCCCTCAGCAAAGCGATCCTGAACTGGTGAATTTACCGGATAAGTCAGATATTGCTCCATTACGTGCACAAAAGCATCAACAATACCATTAATAATTTGTCTTTTAGGCAATGAATAAGTTGTTTCCGGATCTAAAACAGAAAACTTTGGAAATAGCAATGGATTTCCAAATGCCATTTTCTCCTTAGTGGCTGCCTTTGTAACAACACCACCGTTATTCATTTCAGAACCTGTTGCGGCCAAAGTTAAAACTGCACCAAGAGCTACCGCCGAAGTAATAGGAGCTCGTTTCGCCAAAATATCCCAAGGATCAGCTCCTTCGAATTTAGCAGCCGCAGCTATAAATTTAGTTCCGTCGACTACCGACCCACCGCCAACTGCAAGAAGAAAATCAATCTTTTCAGATTTAACAATTTCTACAGCTTTCATTAAAGTCTCGAAATGTGGATTTGGCTCAATACCGCTAAACTCCTTAATTTCGTATCCCTTTAAAGCATCCATAACCTGATCGTAAACACCATTCTTCTTAATACTGCCGCCACCATAGGTCATTAAAATTTTAGCATTTTTAGGGATATGCTTATTTATTTCTGCAATTTTTCCTTTTCCAAAAAGGATGTTTACCGGATTATAAAAATTAAAATTTTCCATTTTATTTTAGTTGT
>JAQBBZ010000246.1:0-21084 GCA_032125735.1 Labilibaculum sp. | reverse complement strand
AGGAATCATTTGATTCCTATTAGACCCAATAGAAAATATGAAAGACACAAAGATAAATATAGAAATAGAGTTACCCCAAAAGTGACTAAAAATCAAAGAAATGCTTTGTAGGAATGGCTTAACTTAATGACATTGGGCGCGAGCCAGACAATCAAAAATAATTTTGGCGAGTATCTGGCGCAAGCCAGACTATCAAAAATAAGTTTGGCGAGCATCTGGCGCAAGCCAGACAATCAAAAATAAGTTTGGCGAGCATCTGGCGCAAGCCAGATAATCAAAAAAATAAGTTTGGAGAGTATCTGGCGCAAACCAGTATCTTTGAAATTTATCCTTCCATTTTTTTATGGAACGCTCATTTGCCTGTACTACCAAATGAACTAAATAAATGAGGCCATGAAATTATTTCTTTTGAGTTTCTACTTCATTAAAAAAGCAGACTTCCTGTTATAAGAAGTCTGCTGAAATATAAATTTTTAATCTCTTTCTCTATTTATATATTGCCTTTTTAGCGGCAAGCAAAGTATTCTGCAATAAGGAAACAATTGTCATTGGACCCACACCACCTGGAACAGGAGTAATGAAGGACGCTTTAGGGGCAACCTCATCAAACTTCACGTCACCTAATAATTTCCATCCTGACTTCGTCGAATCCGATTTTACACGGTGAATTCCCACGTCGATTATAACAGCTCCATCCTTTACCATATCTCCGGTTAAAAACTCTTTCATTCCGATGGCAACTATAACGATATCCGCCTGACGGGTAATTTCTGCAATGTTCTTAGTTCTGCTATGGCAAAGAGTAACTGTACAATCGCCATACTCGGCTTTACGCGACATTAAAACACTCATTGGTGTGCCTACAATGTTACTTCGACCAATCACGACACAATTCTTACCCGAAGTTTGAATTTTATATCTTTTCATCAACTCGACAATTCCAGCTGGAGTTGCAGGAAGATAGGTTGGAAGGCTCGACACCATTTTACCAACATTCATAGGGTGAAATCCATCAACATCCTTTTCCGGACGAATGGTTTCAATCACTTTCGATTCTGAGATATGCTTAGGCAAGGGCAACTGAACAATCAACCCGTCGATATCGTCGTTATCATTAATGGTTCTAATTTCGGCAAGCAATTCTTCCTCAGTAATATCCTCATCGAAACGAAACTCTGAAGATGTAAAACCTACCATATGACATGCTTTAACCTTTGCTGCCACATAAGTTTCACTGGCACCATCGTGTCCAACAATCATAGCTGCCAAATGAGGAGTTTTTCCACCTGCTTTTTTGATTTTTTCTACCTCGGCAGCAATCTCTTGCTTCACCTCATCCGAGATTTTCTTTCCGTCGATTAATTCCATGGTTGTATCGTTTGCTTTATAAAAAATGCCTGACCAAGTGGCCAAGCATATCTATTTGTAAGTTATTATCTTCGGCCTCCCATATTCCCCATCATTTGGGACATGTTTCCACCTTTAGTCATCATTTTCATTAATTTTCGTGTCTCATCGAATTGTTTAATCAAACGATTCACGTCTTGAATAGTAGATCCACTACCATCGGCAATTCGCTTTCTTCTTGATCCGTTAATAAGTGCTGGATTCTCTCTCTCTGCCGGAGTCATCGAAAAGATAATCGCTTCAACACCTTTAAAAGCATCATCATCAATATCGATATTCTTCAATGCTTTTCCAACACCCGGAATCATCGAAGCCAAATCTTTCAGATTACCCATTTTCTTGATCTGCCCGATCTGAGACAAGAAATCGTTGAAATTAAATTGATTTTTGGCAATTTTCTTCTGAAGCTTCCTGGCCTCGTCGGCATCGAATTGGTCCTGAGCACGTTCTACAAGAGATACGATATCACCCATACCCAAAATACGATCGGCCATACGACTAGGATGGAAAACATCAAGAGCTTCCATTTTCTCGCCTGTACCTACGAATTTAATTGGCTTATTAACAATTGAGCGAATAGATAGAGCCGCTCCACCTCGAGTATCACCATCTAATTTGGTTAATACCACACCATCAAAATCCAAACGGTCGTTAAATTCCTTAGCTGTATTAACTGCATCCTGACCGGTCATTGAATCGACAACAAACAGAATTTCAGAAGGTTCAATAGCTTTCTTAACAGCCTCAATCTCCTTCATCATATCCTCATCGATAGCCAAACGACCAGCAGTATCAACAATAACCAAATCATACCCATTGGCTTTTGCATGCTTAATAGCATCCTTAGCAATTTGAACAGGGTTCTTGCTTTCAATATCTGCAAATACAGGAACTCCAATTTGTTCTCCCAGTACTTTCAACTGATCGATAGCCGCTGGACGATACACATCACAAGCAACCAACAATGGATTCTTAGCACGTTTTGTTTTCAGAAGAAGAGCCAGTTTACCTGAGAAGGTGGTTTTACCCGAACCTTGTAAACCAGCAATTAATATTACGGCAGGTTTTCCCTGAATATTGATATCAACCTGTGTACTCCCCATTAATTCAGCCAGTTCATCGTGAACAATTTTCACCATCAACTGGTTTGGCTTCAATGCGGTTAGTACATTCTGTCCTAATGCTTTTTCTTTTACTGTATTGGTAAAGGACTTGGCTATAGAGAAGTTTACATCGGCATCCAAAAGGGCACGTCTCACATCTTTCAATGTCTCTGCAACATTGATTTCAGTAATTTTTCCTTGCCCTTTTAATATTTGGAAGGATCGCTCAAGTCTTTCGTTAAGATTTTCAAACATTATTATCCAGATTTATATTTCAATGCAAAATTAAAAAAATCTACTTAGCGATAAAGGCTATGTGATAGAAATGTCAATAATTTTATCAATGATTTTTTTATTTCCTACCAATATCAGAGAAAAGCTACACTATTGTGATAAAAAAAGAGCGAATTCCAAAAGTGAAATTCGCTCTTCCATATCAAAAATATATTTTTACATTCTCTCAGGAACACCAATTCCCAAAAGTTCCATTCCACTTTTTACAATTTGCGCAACCTGTTTAGACAATACAATTCGGAAAGCTCTTAGATCTTCATTTTCCTCTTTGGCAATTGGAAAATCGTGATAAAATTGATTGTATTCTTTAACCAGTTCGTACACATAGTTCGCAATTTGTGCCGGACTTGTTGCATCTCCAGCTTCTTTAATAACAACTGGGTAAGTCGAAATCAACTGAATCAAGTTCGATTCTTTCTCCGAAATAGCAAGTTCTGTTTTAGCAAATTCTGCATCCTCGATTCCTGCATCAATCGTTTTTTTCAAAACTGATTGAATACGAGCATATGTATATTGAATAAATGGCCCAGTGTTCCCGTTAAAATCAATTGATTCTTTCGGATTAAACATCATATTCTTTTTAGGATCGACCTTAAGAATAAAATACTTTAATGCACCCATTGCCACTTTATTGTATACATCCTCAGCTTCCTCTGTTGAATAACCTTGAAGTTTACCCAACTCATTAGAAGTATCGCGAGCTGTATTCACCATTTCATCCATTAACTCATCAGCATCAACAACAGTTCCTTCACGGGATTTCATTTTACCTTCGGGTAATTCTACCATACCATAAGACAAATGCTGAATTTTATTACTCCATTCATATCCCAGTTTACCCAAAACTAAAGACAATACCTGAAAGTGATAATTTTGCTCATTCCCAACAACATATATATGCTCATCGATACTGAATTCATTAAAACGTTCGTAAGCAGTTCCAATATCCTGTGTCATATAAACAGAGGTTCCATCATCACGAAGCAAAAGTTTATGATCCAATCCATCAGCTTCCAAATTGGCCCAAACAGAACCTGTATCCTTGCGATACAACACGCCTTCTTCCAAACCTCTTTCAACAATTGCTTTTCCTTGCTTATAGGTCTCCGATTCGAAATAAACTTTATCGAAATCGACACCCATTTTTTGATAGGTAACCTCGAATCCAGCTAACACCCAATCGTTCATCTTTCTCCACAAACCAACAACTTCTTTGTCGCCAGCCTCCCACTTCACCAACATATCCTGCGCCTCAACCAACAAAGGAGCTTTTTTCTTAGCTTCATCAGCATCCATTCCATTGGCTACCAATGTTTCAATTTCTTTTTTATATTCCTGATCGAATCTCACGTAGTATTTACCAACCAGATGATCCCCTTTTAAACCTGTTGACTCAGGAGTTTCACCTTCGCCATAACGTAACCAGGCAAGCATCGACTTACAGATGTGGATACCACGATCGTTCACCAAATTCACTTTGATTACTTCGTAACCATTTGCTTTTAATATTTGAGCAACAGAATATCCCAATAAATTATTTCGAATATGACCCAAGTGAAGTGGCTTATTCGTATTCGGCGAAGAATACTCAATCATCACTTTTTTAGCACCTGCCTCCAACTTTTTAAAACCGTAATTATCAGATTCCATTGCCGAATTCAATACTGATATCCAATATGAACTGTCAATAACTAAATTCAAAAATCCTTTCACAACATTAAAAGCAGTAACCGCTTCAATATTTTCCTGAAGATAAACACCAAGATCATTTGCAGTAGCCTCTGGTGATTTTTTTGAAAAGCGTAAAAAAGGAAATACCACTACCGTTAAATCACCCTCAAATTCGCGTCTTGTTTTTTGAATTTGAACTGTTTCCTCATCAATGCCCTGGCTATAACAACTACTTACAGCTTCAACAATTTTACCTTTTATAATACTTTCAATACTCATCTGAAAATTCTTTATTTCGAATTCAACTACTTACAAACAAACTCTTACTTTAGACTAGAATGGATTTTTGTTTAATCTGACCTTTAATCAAAAAATTAACCAATTTTGCACCCAACAATCCGAATGCGCAAAGATAATACGAATAAAATAAATAGCTGCCTACATTTAGAAAAAAGTCATTCATAACCATGTATGTGGAATCCCTCAAATAGAAAGCTCTATTTAACTTCTGATAAGCCAACAATACTTACCTTTGAAAAGGTACAAACAACATTGTTCATTTTAATTTTATATCCGCTGACTTGTTTTAAACAAATTGATATCAAAACAACAAAAGCTTTTATTAAAAGTTATAATAGTTACTTGCACGAATTCTTAAGCCCAAAAGAATGAAAAACATACTCCTGATTCTATTTTCATTAATCATCACCTTTCATGTTACAGCGAATATCCAATCAGAAATAATAGATTTTAGAATTAAAAATTCAAATCTTGATAAAGTAATCGAGATCGCTCAATCTAACTTCAATTCAAATAATGATGCAGCTCTAAAATTAAGTATGCTGGCTGCTGAAAAAGCACTTGAATTTGAAAACATGAAACAATATGCAATTGCAAATGAATTATTAGGTAGAATATATTCATATCGGGGTGACTTGAAGAATGCTCAAACCTGTATTGAAGCTTCCTTTGAATACTGGGAAAGTATGCAAGACACACTCAAAATGAGTTATTGCTACGGATATCTAGGCGATTTAAACTACTCAAAATGTGACTATCCTAAAGCAGAATCGTTTTATCAAAAAGGGCTTGAACTAAAAAAATTAACCAATGACAGTATTAATTACAGTTTTAGCTACAATGCCATTGGAAATATCAGATTAGAGACTTGTAACTACCAGGAGGCTATAACCAATTACAATAAGGCATTAGAGCTAAACATTAGATTTAAGAGCATTTCTGGGATTTGTTACACACATAATGCAATGGGCAATGCCTATTTTGAAATTAATGATTTAGAGACCTCAAAGCAACATTTTGAAGAAGCTCTGAGAATTGGAAAAGAAAATCATCTGGACAAAAATATTGCCTATACCCTAAATCAATTGGCAAAACTACACAAAAGGTTAAACGATAGAATTACGGCAATTGATTTATACAATGAGTCTCTAATTATCAGTGAAAAATTACTATCTAAAATTGGAGTTGGAAGTTCCTATATGGGTATTGGTGAAGTGTACCAATCACTCATGCAAAATGATAAAGCATTGGAATATCACCACAAAGCCTTAAAGCTTTTTGAACAGATTGGATCACAAAAAAACATTGCAAATTGTTATTTGAATATTGGTATGGTTTTGTATGAAATGAATGACATTACCTCTGCTAAAGAAAACTATCTAAAATCCATCGAAATATACCAACGAATCGGTTATTTAAAAGGGTCGGCAGATGCTTATCGTAAAATTGGAAATATCTATTATCAAGAAAAAAAATATTCGTTTAGTATGTCCAATTATTATAAATCTCTCGACTTACAGAGAAAAATTGGCAATGTAAAAGGTATAGCTTCCTGTTATACCAATATTGGTTTGATTCATGTAAAAAGAGATAGTCTCGAAAAAGCTAAAGATGTTTTTAATAAGGCGATTGTAATCAATATGGGTATCAATAACATTGGCGGGGCAGCATCTACCTATAACAATTTAGCCACATTATATAAAGCTAAAAATGACCCCGAGCAG
Source organism: Labilibaculum sp. (assembly GCA_032125735.1). Lineage (GTDB taxonomy): Bacteria > Bacteroidota > Bacteroidia > Bacteroidales > Marinifilaceae > Labilibaculum. Next base: position 14,585 of record JAQBBZ010000246.1, on the reverse strand, counting down.
GCAATTTATTATTTATTAAAAAGTTTAGATATTGCAACTAAAACAGAGCAAAAAGCTCTTGTGGCAGAATGTTCCAAAAATCTCTCCGAAATTTATTCTTCAGTTAAAAATTATGAGAAGGCTCTCCATTTTCATCAGTTGTATTTCGATTTATACAATCAAATGTACAATGCACAAATGAAAGATAGAATTGGATGGATTCAAATGCAAAACGAAAGAGAAAAACGAGTAACACTCGAGAAATTTTACGCAAATGAACAATCAATTGAAAAAGAAAAATTAAATAAGCAATCCCTAATCAATTCATTTCTAATGTTGATTGTAGTTCTCATTCTGCTTTCGACAACATTAATTTATAGTATTTACCTAGCAGTAAAAAAAGCAAACAAAAAATTAACCGTCGAAATTATTGAACGAAAAAAGGCAGAATCGCAATTAGAGGACAATCACCGAAATCTTGAGAGTCTTGTAAAAATCAGGACACTGGAATTAATTAAAGCGAAAGAAAAAGCAGAACAATCCGATCGATTAAAATCCTCATTTTTAGCTAATATGTCACATGAAATTAGAACCCCAATGAATGCCATTATTGGGTTTTCGAAATTGCTTACGATGACCAATTCAGCAAAAAAACAACGCGATTACACTTCTATCATTAATGATAATGGATATATTTTACTCACACTGATTAACGATATCATTGATATTTCGATGATTGAGTCGAAGCAGTTGAAAATTAGAAAATCCAATTTCAAAGTTTATCCTATGCTCGAAGAACTAAAATACATTTTTGATGAGCAAAAAAATTCTGAAAAAAAGAACAATATCGAATTTACTGTTCACTATAATGAAATACCTAAAGATCTAACAATTTACTCTGACCCAATTAGAATAAAACAGGTACTCATAAACCTACTGCGAAATGCTTTAAAATTTACAAGCTCTGGTCACATTGATTTTGGTATTGAATTGATAGAAAACAAAATACGGTTTTACATTAACGACTCTGGTATTGGAATTCCGTATAAAGATCAATCTTTAATCTACGATCGCTTTAGACAAGCTAGCAATAATTCGGTAGAACACGGAGGAGCTGGTCTTGGACTAACAATTTCCAAAAGTTTAGTTGAACTATTGGATGGTAATATTTGGTTCACTTCAAAACCTAATGTGGGAAGCCAATTTTATGTTGATCTTCCTATGGGATTTAACCCAATAATTGCATTGCATGAATCTCCAAAATTAGATAAAGGAATAGATTTCACAGGGAAAAATATCCTCGTAGCCGAGGACACTAAATCAAATTTCCTTTACATTAAAGAAGTCCTTCGAAAAACAAATGCAAAAGTGACCTGGACGAAAGATGGGCTTGAAACAATTGAGCAATTTAAATTAAATCATTTTGATCTGGTTTTGATGGATATCCAATTACCAAAAATTGACGGATACGAGGTTACAAAGAAAATAAAACTTCAAAACCCGCTAATCCCGATAATCATTCAAACAGCATTTAGCCACCTAGATGAAGAAATAAACTCCGAAACAGGCTTTGATGGTTTCATAACGAAACCCTATACCGAAAGTGAACTTCTTCGCATTATATCGCAGAATCTATCGTAAAATAATCTTTACAAACCCCAAATACCTTCTATTTAGCATCAGCTTTTTATGTAAAAACGCTCACTATCATGAAAAATCTAATTCTACCACTATCGATTGTCATCGCTCTCATACTAAGTGGTTTTCTATTATATCCTAAATCAGCGAACAAATCTAATTATGCAATTGTTATTCATGGAGGCGCAGGAACCATACTACGAGAAAATTTTACTCCTGAAACAGAAGCACAGTATAAAGAAACACTCCAAAGTGCACTATTAGTTGGTGATTCGGTATTGAAAAATGGTGGAAGTAGTCTTGATGCCGTTGAAAAAGCAATTCATATTCTTGAAAACTCGCCCTTATTTAACGCTGGAAAAGGAGCGGTATTTACAAACTCTGGAAGAAACGAACTTGACGCCTCGATTATGTGGGGAAAAGATTTGAATGCTGGTGCTGTGGCAGGCGTTGATGATATAAAAAATCCTATTAGTGCAGCCCGAAAAGTAATGGAGAATTCGGAACATGTGATGCTAAGTGGCAAAGGAGCTTCTGAATTTGCAAAAACACAAGGATTGGAAATCGTTGACAACAGTTATTTTTTCACTCAGGACAGATGGGATCACCTCCAAAAAATTCTAAAAAAAGAAAAAGAAATGACCCGGGAAGATCGCCATGGGACGGTTGGATGTGTTGCGCTAGATAAAGATGGAAACCTAGCTGCTGGAACCTCTACAGGAGGCATGACGAATAAGCGCTTTGGTCGCATCGGAGACTCTCCTATTATTGGAGCAGGCACTTATGCCAACAATGCTACTTGTGCTATTTCTTGTACGGGTCACGGCGAATTCTTTATTCGCTTAGGTGTTGCAAAGGATATTTCAGCCATGATGGAATACCAAAATATAAGTCTGGACGAGGCTTCTAATAACATTATTGAAAAACTGACAAAAATAGGCGGAACAGGTGGAATAATCGGCCTTGATAAGAAGGGCAATATTGTAATGAAAATGAATACCGAAGGAATGTACAGAGCTTATCTAAATTCAAAAGGAGAATCTGAGGTGCTGATCTATAAATAAGAGTAATTTATTTTGTGAATTGAACTTTTCGAAGTAATTTAAACTTAGACAACGATCACAAAAAAAATCACATCATGAAAATCAACCTTAACGGAAAATGGAGAAACCAATATAATTCAGAAATGGAGTTGGCTATCACTGAGAATCGTGTGAGTGGCACTTTTCAAACAGCAATTGGGCAACCCCGATTTGAAGAGAAATTTGAAATAACAGGAAAAATAAATACCAATGTTATTGCATTTATGGTCGATTTTGGAAAGTATAAATCTATAGCTTCTTGGACTGGTCGTTTTGAAATAGACGAAATTGGGCCGGTTATTCACACAATGTGGCACTTGTCTCAAAGTGAAGGAGGTGAAGAAGAACAACTTGCCAAAGCAATTCTTACAGGAGTAGGAACTTTTAGAAAGCCATAGGAAATAAAAAAGGGGCTAACCAGCCCCTTCTTCTTGTATTTTAAATTAGATTTAAATATCTAAATTATCAATTCTACCAAGTAGATCGTGCGTTGTATTCAACAAATCATCGTAAATAGTCTTATAGTGATTCTTAATTTCTTTTGGCGTTTTATCACTTAATTTCTGATTTAGACGAGCAACATAATCATTTCGTGATGACGCTGCCTCATTCATTATATCATACACATCTTTTGAATTTTCAGGTCCAAAGAAATTCAAATGAATGATTCCTCTGGTTAAGATCTCATCTGTTAGGAAATTTATGTCTTTTTTAAAATTTCTTCTGCTTGCCATAATTACAATTTTAGAATTTAATTACTGCTAAATTACTAAAAAAACTAAACGCACGTAGTTCTATAATTTATAAATTCATTTTTATTTATTAACTCTCAAATACTACCATTAATCATTTTTACACCTAATTAATAATCTTCATATTATTGCAATTGGCGAGCAAAAAAAGTTTATTTGTAAAGTTAAATCCACATTTAGAATAGAGGCTTTTAATTATGAGTGAATGCGACCGGTATGTTTTTATAAAAAATGGGAAAGCCAAAGCTTCGAAAGATTTCAATGAAAAAATCTTCCTTCGAGGAATAGCTCTGTATGAGGTAATAAGAATCGTATCTGGGAAAGCTTTATTTCTTGAAGCTCATTTCGAACGTTTAACAAATTCAGCTATTCAAGTTAAGCAAAGCATTTGGTTAAATTACAATCAAATTAAAGAAAGCATTTCAAATCTAATTGAATTAAACGATTCCCAAGAAGGTAATATCAAATTAGTATTTCATATTGATGGTGAAAATAAAACTTTTCTAACCTACTTTATTAAACATTATTACCCAAATGAAGACCAGTATCAAAATGGAGTTAGAACTCTTGTACATCCTGCAGAAAGGCCAATACCGAATGCAAAAGTATACAATCACGCGCTTCGTTCTAAAACCAATGATTTAATTAAAGATGCGGAAATATTTGAAGTTCTTCTCCTCAACTCTATGGGAAACATTACGGAAGGAAGCAGATCCAATGTGTTTTTTATTAAAAATAATGAATTACATACTGCTCCAGATGCTGAGGTTTTACATGGAATTGTTCGTGGTAAAGTAATTGAATCGGCAGAAGAGCTTGAAATTCCAATTCGAAAACATTCTATTCAATATGATGATTTACCCAATTATGATGCAGCTTTCTTAACAGGCACGTCCTTACATATTTTACCGATAAAAAGAATCAACTCAATAAGTTATTCAAGTACTCACGATATTATAAGTAGGTTATCAGAAGTTCTTCAATCTAAAATCAATGACTATTTAAAGTAGTTATTTACTTTTTTGGAAATCCTATTTCAACCTTAGTTCCATTTGGAAATCCATCTTCATCTACCAGGTCTTCAATCAAATAACCATACACCCTGCCGTTATTCTGAACTTTGTTCAATAGCTTTATCCTATCTTTTGTTATCAATAGAGTTTTATGATGAGTTTTAATATTCGAATCCTCATGTAAACCTTTGGACTTTTTACGTCCAACACCATTATCAGCAATTATACATCTCAAAAAACCATCTTGTTCAAGCTCAAAACTCACATCGAGATTACCTTTTTTATCAGATCCGGCTAATCCATATTTAATCGCATTCTCAAGAAATGGTTGTATTAGCATTGGTGGTAACATATACTTATAGGGATTGATGGTAGTATTTACATTTATCTTATAGGAGAATTTATCCGAAAATCGCATTTGCTCCAATTTTAAATAAACTTGCAAATAGCTAATCTCATCTGATAAAGAGATAAAATCCTTATTCGCATGATCAATCTTCTTTCGTAACACATTCGAGAAATCTGAAAGATATCCTAATGCATTCTCTTTTTGTTCTTCTAGAATATAGCTCTGTATCGAATTTAATGCATTAAAAATAAAATGTGGATCCATTTGATTTTGCAGGGATTTCATCTTTAAACCAATGACTCTGTTATACTGTTTGGTTCGTGCTTTTTCTCTCTTTCTAATAAAATATGCATATAACCACATCGCTAAATAAACAATTCCTACTAAAAGCAAGCTCGATAATACAATAAACCACCACCTTTTCCACCATGGAGTTTTTACTGTAATGTGAAACGAATAAGGTATAATTACCCCTTCACTTAAGTGTTTCCCCTCCAATTTCAACACAAAATCCCCACTTGGTAAATGAGAATAGACAGCCTCGGGAAATTTACTCCACTTCGACCATTTTTCATCAAATCCTTCTAATAAATATCGATAACGAACATTTGAAACATTTTGGCAAAAATCAATTCCAAATCTGAAAGCCAAATCATTCTCATCATATTTAAAACTAATCGGTTCAATAGGTGCATTTGTCCATAAATCTACCTGCGTGCTATCTGCCACCCAATCCTCATTATGAATTTGTATTGATTTAAGACTAATTTTACTGTCAAAAATCTTTCCATTTTCGAGATTTGTATCAACTCTCAGTAATCTACTCTTCGTTTTTACCCAAATATTCTGATTTTTATCGATGACCGACTTCTCTCCTGTTTGGTCGAAATAGCCATCTTTCGAGTTCCAAAATTTAAATTGTAAATCGGATTCATTTCTCCATGAATTGTATTCAAAACGATGTACTCCCAGATTTGTTCCACACCATAATGAACCATCGGAAAGGTATTGAATTCCATGAATTGAAGTCCCGACCAAACCGTCTAGGCTCGTAATAGAGTCAACAACAACTAATTTGTTAGGTTCACTTTTAATCTTATAAATCAAACCATTATTTCCACCTACAATTATAGTTGAATCCGGCAATACGAGAATATCATTTACTACATTGTGAATATTCGAATTCCTCCTATTAAAAATGCGAAATTCGTTATTCTCGTATCGAACAATACCTTTCTGTCGGGTTGAAATCCATATGGTAGAATCATTTGCAATCATTTTACTTACACCAATGCCAGCCGATTTTTGGAAATTAAATGCCGGTTTTTGTGATTTTAATCCGTTTTTGGTATAAAACTTAAGCTCATTCTTCCAAAAACAAAGCAACTCGCTATCTTCGCTAAACACAAAATTCTTAGCAGGAGTAATTCCAATATATTTTAACCGAAAGCTATTTGTATCGAATGTAAAAAAACCTTTACTGGTTGCTATCCAGACTAAATCATTTTTATCAACATCTAATTTATAGATCGAAAAATCTTTGGAACACTTAATTTTACCATTACATAGCCGACAAAAATCTAACGCAACTAAACAGTGATTAACTTTAGAGTCTTGAAGTACGCTAATCTCATTTTTGCTTGCGACAATAACATTTCCTCGTTTATCGCAAATCAAATCCTGTAAAGAGGAATTTTGTAATCCCAATAAATCAGAATCCAGATAAGTGAACTTTGAATGTTGCAATAAAATTAAACCATGATTATGAGTTCCAAGCCATAATTCATCATATCCCTTTCTTAAAAAAATGGAATGAATAATATATTTACCCAACATATTTTCAACCGACAGATCTGAAAGGAAGTCACCCGTAAGCTTTATAATTTTTTGTTTTTCGATTCCCTTTTCAAAATATCTAAGCAAATAAAAACCCAGCTTTTCATTTTCCTCAACTTCAGTTACATCACAAACTAATTTCGTACCTTTCTTAGTATAAAGAGTAAAAGGTTTCCCCGATTTCAATACATCTTTTAGCGTATTCGAATCGTCTTGCAGACCAAATTTAACGATTGGGGAATATACATCAAAACTGTATTCCTGAGCTTTGCCAGACTCTATTTCATATTCAAAATTCCCATTTTGAGTAAAACTATTCGCAATAAATCTATTCTGATATTGCCGAATTTTAAGAACTGGTTTCTTGCATGAATTACCTACTTGTTCCAATTTAGCACCTTGCACCTTATATACAAATACACCTTCCGATGATCCAAGAATTAAATTCTCACTCGTTGAACTTTTTAAAAGGCAGGTAATTTCATTCTCTTCCGTAACTGAGTCTAACTGCACAATTGAGAGTTTTTTGCCATCAAATTTACAGAGTCCAACACCTCGTGTTGAAAACCATAAATTTCCTTTTTCATCTTCGCAAATTGAATTAATTCTCTCTCCCTGCAATCTTGAGAGTTCTTTTCGAAACTTAATCTCCTCACCCACAAATTCGAATAATCCGGCATCAGTAGCGAGCCAAACAAGTCCTCGCGAATCTTCAAAAATATCCAGTACAAAATTACTGGGTAAGCCATCAGACATTGAGAAATTTCTAATTGACTGCCAATTTGCTTTTACACACATTGGCAAACCAACAAAAACCAACATTATTAAGATGAATACTCTTCGTCTGAAAATCATGATACAATATTAATAAATATGCATAAATTATAAAGGTGTCAAGTGTGCCAAGTTTAATTTCTTTTAATTATTTAACAAAACTTCATACTTTCAAAAATTTGCGCAACTCATTCATTCATTTTTTCAATCAACTTATTTAATCCGATTCTTGATTAAATAAAATCAATACCATCTAACAAGAATTGAGGTAGGAAAACGTAAACTATTTATTAAATGCGTCGTATAGAATTTATGAGATTATCTAAAAACATAAATAATTACGATTTCATATTGTATTTTACCAACCATTCACATAAATTCACTTCTTTTGTTGTCTTAATTACCAATTGCGAAAAATTGTCTTATGAAATATCCTTTTACAGCTGAAAATATTGAAAAGCTTAGCGAAGAGTATTCTGAAAATCAAAATTTCAGCCACAATGCACTCCCAAGGTTAAAAATTCTTCACGCAATCAAAAAAGACCTTAATACAATTCCAAATTTAGATTGGTATGTAGAATACAATCATACAGATGTAAACATGAATCGTGTCACCATACACTATCAAAATCAAACACACAAAGATTTTAATTTCTTTTATGAAATTCCACTTTCATTAAAATTTGAACTTCGGGTCTTTCTATCCAATTCATCCATCCATTTTATTGATCTGTACAATTTCCTACTCGAGAAGGAAATAATGAGTAAGGATCAATTTTCGATAAAGGCAGCATACCACACCATCCCGCATTTCGTAATCAATTCAGAAACGAAACGTTACGATATGAACATCATCAATAAACATTCTGTTCATAATGATTTAAATAAAAATTTAATTGATGAAAAAGTAAAAAATGATATTCAATCGGGATTTAAAATATTTAATCCAATTTTTGACCAAATAATAGCACAATTCAAAATTTGAATTAAATTTAGAATATGAATTTCAAGCCTTTACAACACAAACAAAATAATCTGAGTATTAGTAGAGCTTACTTTCTACTATTCCTAGTCTTAACAGTTACCTTTCTTGTTGGAATAGGCGGCATTTGGATCTATAAGGAGGTCTCAAATTTCACTTCTGAATCTGAAGCACTTAGAATTAAATCCATCGCACAACAGAAAAAATTACTCATCAGTAAAACAGATGAATGTATCAACTTCATCAATTATCAAAATACTCAAGCCGAATCCAGAACAAAAAAAAGGCTCAAAAACTTTGTTGATCAAGCACATGCAATTGCCTCAAACATTTACCTCCAAAACAAAGGGAAAATATCCGATAAGGAAATAAAACTGAGAATTAAACAAGCCATTTCCCCATTGCGATTTTCTAATAATAGAGGATACATTTTTATCAACACTTTAGCCGGAGTTGGTGTTTTATACCCTTTTTCCAAAGAAAATGAAGGTCGGGATTTAATTAACCTACAGGATCTCAATAAAAATTATCTCATTAAGAATGAAATCAACTTAATGATATATCAGGATGATGCTTACACTAAATATGAGAATACTAAAAAAGTAAAAAACAAATTCAACGCATACACAAAAGTATCGTTTATAAAGAAATTCGCACCCTACAGTTGGTACTTTGGAAGCTACTCTTTTTTAGATGACCTACAGGATGAAAACCAAAAAGAAGCATTAAATAGAATTAGCCAGATTTCTGTTGGCGGAGACAACTATTTCTTTGTCTATAAAAAAGATGGAACTTGCCTGTACCATGGAGACGACTCTTTAAGTATTGGGGAAAATTATAGAGATTATAAAAACATTCATCGTCGAAAGAATGTTGAAAACTTTTTATCACATGCAGAAATTAAAAAGGAAGGCTTTGTTGAATATGAAGATCCAAACTCGAACAAAGGAACTAAGGTCTCGTATATTACAACAATTGATGAATGGGATTGGGTAATTGGAGCAGGTGTGTATACAAAAGATATAGATGATAGTATCGCAATTGCAAGTACCGAATTACGAGAAACCGTTTTAAATTATATTTATCAGATAGTTGTCCTTATTGGAATCGCTATCCTTATCTTTTATTTCACTTCTAAATTTATTTCAAAGAAAATGAATCGAAACTTTGTTTCGTTCAACAATTTTTTCCGCAAAGCATCTACTCAATCTTTTAAAATCAATCCTGATGAATTGTATTTTCCTGAATTTCGAGAGATGTCAAAAACAATCAATAAAATGATTGATGTCCGAAGTCAGAAAGAAAACGAGTTACAGATTGCTAAGGAGCATGCCGAGGAATCTGATCGTTTAAAATCTTCCTTTCTTGCAAATATGTCTCATGAAATACGTACTCCGATGAATGCAATAATTGGATTTTCGGAGTTGCTGCAACAAGATGACTTACCCATAGACACGAGAAGACAATTTTTTAGTCATATTAGGAACAGTGGTAATTCCTTACTTAATTTAATTAATGATATTATTGATTTTTCGAAAATTGAATCGGGAGAACTAAAAATATCGAAGACCGTTTTTAATCTGAATCAGCTTTTTGAGGAGCTGCATCAAACATTCAAAAAGATTAAAACTGGTAAAGGTAAAGATCACATAAACCTCCAGTTCTCAAAAGGATTAAGTGATGAACAATCATCCATTTACACCGACCCATATCGTTTAAAACAAATCATTACAAATCTTATTGAAAACGCTTTAAAATTCACAGAAAAAGGAAGTGTTATCGTTTCGTATCAATTAAACGAAGATGAGTTAATTTTTTCTGTTAAAGATACAGGTATCGGGATCTCGAAAGACAAACAAGATGTTATTTTTAATCGATTTAGACAAGCCGACGATTCTCATGCTCGAAAATATGGAGGAACTGGTCTGGGACTTTCTATTTCGAAAAAACTCACCAAGCTTTTAAATGGTAAATTGTGGTTAGAATCTACAGTGAATGTTGGAAGTAGCTTTTTCATAAGTATCCCTTATCAGAAAGATAAAACTCCAAGGTCAGATTACACATCAACAAGTGATGATTCTAGTTCAAGAAAAAAATTGGCAGAGAAAAAGATTCTAATCACAGATGATTATTAAATAAACCTCGCTCTTTTAGGGAACCGGAGTTGAACTTATTATTGCAAAAAATGGTAAGGCTGCAATTGAGTATTGCCTTAAAAGCCATTTTGACTTTATTCTTTTAGACTTGCAAATACCAGATTTAAATGGGGCAGAAACGTTAAAATAAAAAGATAGCCCCAACAAAAGACAATAGCTCAGGCAGTTTGCCCAAGCCAATGAATAAAAGCAGGTTCTGAAGTTAGTATTTGATGGTTATATTGCCAAAGCAAGTATCAATCATGAATTAAGATCGTTTAATAAAAACCGGGCAATTCGTCCAATTAAAATTTCGGACACTTAACTCTACCAATTTGTCTCCGGCGTCGAAGGTTTTGTTCCATAGAACCCGATGATTTATATTTAAATCTCATTAAAAAAGAAATTTCGTGAGCTCCAGTATTTGTATGTATTAATTTGGAAATCGTTTTATCGTAACTATAGGAAACTTGCCACCAATCACGAATAATTCCCAATTGTAGGATGATTGCATCATATTCCAACTCCAAATTATCTCGATACCACATTCCGTAGATAATCGATCCTTTTGAAAGGTACAATCCATAATTCAATTGCTTATTTGTTGATTGCTGCTGATATAAAAAATTGGGAGCTAAACTAAAATCAGCTCGATGTAATCCATTTCGAAAAACTGGCACGTTAACACCACAATGCAAAGTGTATTTCCTTGGCAACTTAGAATAATCACTCTCTTCTTTAAAAGTTTCGTTTGGTTCTGTTACGTGATGAGCAGCGAATCCAATAAACCAATTTTTGTAAGAAGCTATTGCCCCAGATGAGAAATCAAAATAATTCCTATTCAAGTGATCAATTGCTCCTTCGCCTGTAAACGGATTTATTAAGCCATTAATATAAAATTCATCCGTTTGATCTGGATATGTGAAATTAGAATTATCCAATTTTCGTTCGATAAATGAAACCTGAAAACCCGTCTTTATTGACAAATCACGAGATACACGAAGCGTGTATGAATACATTCCGCTTACCGTTGTTGTACTAATTGTTCCGTCACCTTGTTCATCTTGCATAATCTGCAATCCAACACCACCGCCAACAGCATTTACATATTGGTCGTAAGCTACACTATAACTGATGTATGCTGAATTTAATTCAGGCCATTGATTTCTGTAACTAAATGAAATTCTGGGATCGAAATCGGATCCCGCAAATGCAGGATTTAAATAAATTTTATTCGCGTAGAACTGAGAGAACTCTACATCCTGTGAAAACAGATTTAAAGAATTCAATAATAGAATAAAAACACCTATTATTTTCAGCTCGTTTCTCATTATCTAAATAAGGTTACAGTACCATGCGCCCGTTCTTTTCCTCCGTAAAAAATCATCCAAACGTAAACACCAATTTCTGATTCTTCTCCCTTATAGGTTCCATTCCATCCGTCATATTTCAGCTCATTATTAGCGACCACATCTCTTCGCAACTCAAACACTTGCTCACCCCAACGAGAATAAATATACAATTCAAAATCGGTAACTACACCTTTGAAAACCGGATAAAAAATCTCATTTGGACCTTTTCCATTCGGTGTAAATACATTTGGAACAACCATTTTAGGCTGTAACAACTTCACTGCTGCTGCTGATTGGGCAATACAACCAAATTCATTCATAACTTGAACGGAATAATCTCCTGGCTCGTCAACTTCAATACTTCTCCAATCGGAACCAGTACTCCAGTAATAGGAAGAATAACCCGACCCAGCATCTATTGTAACAGACTGACCTTTGTAAAAGCTTAAGGTATCAGCAGTCAAACTTAACTGCGGACTAGGATAAATCTCTACATGTAATGTATCTGTGCCCATTATTCCATATACATCCCAAACACTTACGATATAATCACCTGTTTGGTTCACATTAATAGTTCTTGTTGTTTCACCTGTACTCCATTTATACTTTTCCCAGTGTCCTGGATCCAGCATGAGAGATGTACCTTCGCAAATACCCGCGCTTCCACCCAAATTGATATTAGGAACAGGATTCACAGCAACTTTTACTTTTCCATTACCTCTACAGCCGTTCATATCAATAACACTAACAGAATATTCGCCATCTCGATTCACTTTTAAAAATTGAGAACTTTCCTGATTGCTCCATTCATATTGAACATATCCACTTCCAGCATCAAGTAAAATGGTAGTTCCCTCTGCAATTACTGTATCGCGTCCCAAATAAACATTAGGATTATCGTTAACAAATATTTGAATTTCATCATGGCCAACACATCCAAAATCATTGGTTGCTTTCAAAGTAAATTCACCCGCTTCATATACATAAATTTCTTTTGTTTGCCCTCCAGGAATCCATTCCGAATGATAACCATCCGGAGCTTCAAGAATCAATTCTTCCCCTCTACAAATAAATAAATCTGGTCCCAAATCAACTATTGGAAGATCATGAACAATTACGTTAACAGAATCGAAACCAATACAGCCATTTAAATCTCTAACTTCCACAGAATAAACACCACTTGAGTAAGCCAATCTAGTTTGAGTCGTAGCTCCATCACTCCACAAAAAACTTTCTCCATTTCCTATATCTAATAATACAGACTCTCCAAAACACATATCAATCTGATTTGGTAGTGGATTAATTGGTAAATGGATAATCTCCACATAAACACTATCGGATGCCAAACAAGCATTCTCATTTTGAACTTCTAAGATATACCAGCCTGTCTCTCCAACAGTAATCGAATAATTTGTCTCTCCTATTAATTCGGAACCATCCTTTTTCCATTGATAAATATACCCGGTTTGAATTGGACCTTCGATATATGTTGAGTCTCCAAGACAAACTAAATTACTAGAATAAGATAAATTAAAAGATGGATTCGCATGAATGGTTGCATTTGCGTTACCTGTAGCTGAACAACCATTAGTGTCAGTTATAGTCACACTGTAATTTCCATTTGCTGAAACTGTAATGGTCTGTGTTGTTGCTCCAGTATTCCATAAATAGGTCGAACCTGCATTTCCTGCATCAAATGTGATGCTGTTTCCTGCACAAGTTTGTTGATCAAGTCCTAAATCAACCACCGGATTCGCATGAATCGTAGCATTTGCATTATCAGTTGCTGAACAGCCATTCGCGTTTGTTACAGTTACACTATAAGCACCTCTTGTCGAAACAGTGATAGTCTGAGTTGTTTTACCAGTAGACCATAAATAAGTTGAACCAATATTTCCTGCATCAAATGTGATGCTATTCCCAGCACAAGTTTCCTGATCAATTCCTAAATCAACCACCGGATTCGCATGAATAGTAGCATTTACATTGTCAATAGCCGAACAACCATTCGCGTTAGTTACGGTTACAGAATAGTTTCCTGAAGTAGAAACCGAAATTGTCTGAGTTGTTTCACCAGTAGACCATAAATAAGTTGAACCAATATTTCCTGCATCAAATGTGATGCTATTCCCAGCACAAGTTTCCTGATCAGTTCCTAAATCAACCACCGGATTTGCATGAATGGTCGCATTGGCATTATCAGTCGCTGAACATCCGTTGGCGTCAGTTATTACTACACTGTAATTTCCATTTGCTGAAACCGTAATTGTCTGTGTTGTTTCGCCAGTACTCCATAAGTAAGTTGAACCTGCATTTCCGGCATCAAATGTGATGCTGTTTCCTGCACAAGTTGCCTGATCAATTCCTAAACCAACAACTGGATTCGCATGAATCGTAGCATTTACATCATCAGTTGCAGAACAGCCATTCGCATCAGATATTGTTACTGAATAGTTCCCTGAAGTAGAAACCGTAATGGTCTGTGTTATTGCTCCAGTAGACCATAAATAGGTTGAACCTGCATTGCCTGCATCAAATGTGATGCTGTTGCCTGCACAAGTTGCCTGATCTGCACCCAAATCAACAACCGGGTTTGCATGAATCGTAGCATCCACATCACCGGTAGCAGAACAGCCATTGGCGTCAGTTATTGTTACTGAATAGTTGTCTGAAGTAGAAACAGAAATTGTCTG
>JAQBBZ010000245.1:0-7520 GCA_032125735.1 Labilibaculum sp. | reverse complement strand
CATATAAATTTTACCAATTTGAATTGGAGTAATAAAATGAACAATTCCCTTTTCCTTATGGCACTGCAACAAATAGTAGGGATGAATGCCAATCCAAAACATTCGGGTAAAAGTTAGTGCCAATGTTTTATAGTAGTCGTTCACGTGGTTCAGTAACACGGTTTGATTTCTGATTGTAAATCCATGATTACGAATCTTCTTAACTGCAATTTCCAGATCTCTTGTTATTTCATGATAGTGGTTGATATGTGTCATGAAATAGACATACTTATCGGGGCCGTCGTTAAATTTGTTTGCCGAAAGCTTAATTAGTTCCAGTAATTCATCGGTTATTCCCATGGGCATTACAACAGGAACCCGGGTAGCTATTCTTATGGCCCGAAGATGCGGTATCCTGCTTAATTCTTCCAATACGTATTGCAATCTGGCTCTGCTTATCATCAGCGCATCGCCGCCGGTTACAAGTACCTCGTTAATATTTTTATTGTATCCGATATAAAACAAGCCCCTGTCTATTTTGGTTCTGTTCACATCAGCAGACTTATCCAAGGATTTTGCTCTTTGACAATGAACACAATACGAAGCACAACTTGTATTTTCTGCCACAAAAAGAGCCAATCTGTTTGGATACCGTTGATAAGCGGCACCATAACTACGCGATTTTTCATCCATTGCTCCTTCAAGGCCGGTATCGGGAAATAATAAGTTTGCAGGTGTAGGCACAGATTGCCAAAAAACAGGATCGAGCCGTTTTTTCGATTTTTCGCCCGGCAACATCTCCGGGTTAAACGGATCGGCCTGCATCAACGAAGCATAGTAAGGTGTAATCCGCAAAGCTTCTTTTCCTTCTTTCTTTAATGAAGTTAAGGTTCTATTAATTTCACTTTCCTGAAGTGAATTTAACTTAATCACCTTTTTCAGCTGTTCTACGCTGCGTATCGTGTTTTTCACCTGCCAATCGGCATCATACCACTGCTTCCCCGACACATTTCGCCACAATTCAATTGTATTGAACTTTCGTGCTTCGTAAAATATGTCTTCTTTTGGATGCATTGCTTCAACATTGTTTTGTGCTTGTTTCTCCTTGTAATTATCGGATGCGGGCAATATACTATAAGTTACACAAAAACTTAGAGCGTTACAATATTTCTACTTGCCAATATAATAGCTATCCTTCAAATGACGAAGCAAGCTTCTTATTTCGCCTTCAATTTTAAATCGATCAGCTTCTTCACCGTTTCAAAATCGTTGGAGTCTGCCATTTCGATATTGATGCAGCGCGACTTCCCAAATCGCTTTGCATTCTGATAACCGACTTTAATGCCATCCGGCAAATTACTCTGTAAAATCATCGGTTCGAATTTATCAGCAAACCAAAACCCGATCTTAAAAGTATCTTTTAGCACTCTTATCCAGAATATGGTCTTTTTCTTTTTCAAGGTTCGAAAAAGCCAGCTTCCACCATCCTTGTAATACTTCCATTCTTCGGTAATGTCCTTGCTGTTATCATACAGATAAGCAAAAATCTGTTTCCAAAGCAGTTCTTTATCACCAATCATTGAAAATATCAGTTCATCATTTGGCAGTCCCGATTGATCATTTAATACAACTGTTTCCATATGCGTAAATTTATAAATATTCATATCTGAGTGAAGCAGATACGTCATTAAACAAGCCTTTTAAGATCCCCGATGATAGTATTGATTCCATATTTCTCATTCTCCTGTTATAACCATCTTGAAATCAAAACAAGTCGGTATAATGCCGATATATATTTGACAATCAATATCAAGCTTGCGCAGATAGAGATTATTTGACTTCGTCGATTTTCAATTCAAATACTAATCGGTATTATTGTGTTTCTTCATCGAAATATTGCATTCTGCTGTGATGCCATTTATTTTTCAAGCAAATTCCGATAAGGACTAGTATTATTATCCAGCTCAAAGTAGTAAATGCACCCTTCATCTGAGTTAGAATACTTGCTGATTTTACGACTACTACGGAAACATCTGTTGAATTTGTTATCATTACTGAAATCATAACATTTTCAAGATAATCCGTGAACATCGCAATGAAGGGCAGCAGATACAAATTTGAAAGAATATGATTCGGCCGAATCCTTATCAATACAGATAAGCGGATAATTACAGCACTTAAAAATAGTGCCAGCAAAATGGGATAAAGAATATCAAGAAAAAACAGTTGGGGGAAAAGATAGAAACCGATAGTTGATTGATCTAAATTTTGAAGCATAAAAGCAGCTTCAGCAGGAGAATAACCGAAAGTTTTCAAATCGAAGGCCTGAGTACCTAATTGAGCATTAATGCGTGGGAAGGTAAACAACATCATGCACAATAAAACCAAATGAGCAAGCAAAAACAATGTTATTATTCCTGCCTTGGATGACATCGGCTCCAATTTGCGATATACTTTCTGTAGAATCATTTACTTTCGATATTCAATTGATTGATCTACTCTACCCTCTTTTTTTCCTTAAGTTTTATCGGTAATTATTAAAATTCCACATAGCTTATTTTCAATAACACCCAATTACATCCCCTCTCCGAATCGACCAATCAATCATTACTTAACAAGTAAAACGGAAATAAAATCCATATGCCAAGTTCAGGAAATTAAAGAAAGAATGAGCTTTAATCTTTTACACATCGTACTGAAAGACCTGTTTGTTTGATATATTCCTGCTTACTGATGGATTGATAGGAATCGAATAAATAATAACCGTAGGCATTTTCTCCATCAAAAGGGCTTGTACTCCAGAACATTCCAAGGCTTTGAATGGGGTACGAATATCCAGGCGAAGCACTTTGAGCTCCTCCGGGCAATGCGGTAAACCCACTGCTGTTGGTTGCAAAATCATTGTTCGGTTGCCAGTGTGCTGTTCCTGCTTCTTTCAATTGATTGCCGGCAAGATCACTGCCGCCTAAAAAAGTAATGAGTGTTTGCCATTCTGCATCGGTCGGCACATGCCATCCTGTCGGGCAAACATTGCGAGAGTCGGTTACAGTAAACCAGTTGTAAAGTTTGCCATAAGGGACTTCATAATCAGTAACATTTTCAAAGTTGCACCAAGCTCCGGATATAGCATTTAGCCAATCGCCATTATCAAGGATATTGGGGATATTTTCTCCATTGGCATATTTTGTAGTCTTCAGATTTTCGGTCAACCAGGTTTGTGAGCCAATGCTTACCGAGGAGTAAGGATTCCCATCCAAATCAGATACTGTTGCAGCAGGCATGGTAATTACCAGTTCATTACCATATCCGGTACCTGCAATATTGGTTGCATAACTTCGTATATAATAGGTGGTAGCTGGTAAAAGTCCATAGGGATCGCTGGTAAAAGATGTATAAACGAGTTGATCCTCGGTTCTATTATCAGCAATAGTCGGTGATGGATTAGTACTCCAGCAGACACCTGCATTCTGGATCAGCCCCAGCGAAATCATATCTCCCCCGGTTGAAATTACGAAAGTTCCCGCATTAATTATTTCCTTGGTGGTAAGCTGAGGATAAGCCAAGGCGGTGAATTCGTAGTTGCTACTGTAAAAAACTTCGGTGTCGGTAGCCGCATAGGCGCGCGCATAATATCTTGTGCCAGGTGTAAGTCCGGTAATGGTAGTTTCGAAAATTCCGGTTCCACTTCCTGCTACGGTTTTACTGTCGCTGATGGTCGGATTCTGTGAGATACTCCAGCAGGCTCCTCTCGAAGTAATTGTTTGATTCGATTCAACGCGCCCTCTCATAAATGCCTGGTTGCCGGTAACATCTCCAAAATCCATAATAACAGCCTCGGTAAAAGGCAGTGGATCCAATGTAATGGATAAAACATTTCCATACCCAATGCCTGCGCCATTAATAGCATAGGCTCTAATGTAATAAGTGTTATTTGGCTCCAGGTTTAGAATTGTGGTAAAATCTGAATTACCAACACCATCCATGGTGAAAAAATCCTGCATTGTTGGAGTATTGTTCAGACTCATACAAACCCCTTTTTGAAAAATCTCGGTATCACCATCGTCAGTGATATTTCCACCACTTGTTATCGTAACTGCATCAACAAGATCTATTTGCACTGTGGTGAGTTCAGGAGGAAAAGGATTCTCAAAACAGGAATTCAGAAATACACTTAGGCAAACTATCACAAGCGCAACAAGACCTGTTTTAGGTCTGCATTTATACCCTATGGTCAGTTGTGGATTCATTTCCTTTAATTCAGAATTTTAAATGATAACCAATACTAAAAGCTACAGGCAAGGGGTCTTTAACTTTATAGCCAATCGACTCCAAATCATCTACTGCATCTTTGTAGACTTGCGGGCGAAATGGCACCAGTACTTCAGCACATAGAAATGATTTTTCCTTCAATCTGAATTCAACACCAAGACCTGTCGAAAAACCAAAATAAGTCGTTTTGCTTTCCATAGCGATAGCATCAACAATTAGTACTGTATTGTATCCGTACATGCCTGTAATGTAAGTGCTCAGCTTTTTTTTGGATGGCAAATGATACTGTACCCCCATATTATATCCCTGCGCATCGAGGTTATATCCCAGAGAACCAAATAAGCCAAGTTGATCGATGGGTTTGTAGGTGAATCGTGCCCCTAAGCCACCATAACTCAATCCCCCGCCTACACCAATATCCCCATGAATTGAAGATTGTCCGTGCAATTCGGAAATACCCAACAGCATACTGACTGCAAACATCAGAACACCATTTTTCCGCAGAAATTGAGAAAGCGTACTTTTCATAGCGAAATAGCATTAATACACCCAAAAAGTTATGGCTTTTTATTGAGATTTCAATGTTTTTTATCCTGTTGGGCATTGGCAATAAAACAATGTGCCAGATAGCATTTCCTGCTTTGAAATATGGCTCTTTCTTAGTCTGAAACACAAGGCTTGTGGCATGGTGTCGTGGAGAATTACCAAGCAAATTTCAATCAGCTTACACGCACTTTTTTTCAGGAGCTAAAACCCAATACTCAAGACCTTGTATTGGGCGCCGGGCTTTATCGATGTCTGAATAATTTTGCAATATTTTTCCCTAATTCATCCAATTTTTCGATTGGTTCTTTTAAAGAGGGATTATTCAGGTCAATGGTCCCATTATCTTTAATACCAATTTGCATTGGATAGATGAGAATAAAACTGTTCGATTGAAAATATTTGTTCAGGTATTCAGGTATGTTTTCCATATTTTCATTGTAGGATGGCTTATTAACCCGACTTAATACAATGATTAAATTATCATCTTTTTTAATGTCACGTGAAATAAGTACGATATCATTCCAGTCTTCAAAGAGCTTAAACTCTGCTTCTATTGGATGTTTTGACAATAAGTTCTGTATTAAATTGATAATAGTCTCGTTGGCATAAAAAACAAGTTTTGAACCTGTATTTTTAGAAATGTTCCAAATCTTCGAAAGCCAGAATGGAAAACCGATTACTTTTTCAGCATTCGGAGGAACGATAATGATATGCCTTTTAATAGTCAGAATCGGCTGTAGAGGTTTATATATAAAAGTAGTTGTATTGGATTTCGATAATATTTTTTCGGATAATTTGCCCAGAAATGATTCTGAAATTTCTTTTTTAATGTGAAGCCCTAAGACCAAATCGGTTATATTATGCTCCTTGATTACGCCGGTAATCCCATTAAAGAAATTAATATCATATCGCAACAATTTATTTAATTGAATATCCGTAGCTGAAGCTGTGATTACAGCTCTTTCAAGCATTTTCTGAGCCTTTATTTCAGGATTTGAATCAGTGGTTTTATTCGTAAGCACATTAAGGGCATATAATTCTTTATTGTTATCCTTCGATTTTATGATTGTGCTTAAATTAATTAATTCTTCAATGGTATCAGGATTACTGATGGGTATTAGAATTCTTTCCGTATTATCACTTTCGATGCTTTCACTAATTGATGCTTCATTCAATGAAATGTTTCGG
This sequence comes from Labilibaculum sp., assembly GCA_032125735.1. Lineage (GTDB taxonomy): Bacteria > Bacteroidota > Bacteroidia > Bacteroidales > Marinifilaceae > Labilibaculum. The sequence goes on along the minus strand of JAQBBZ010000245.1, from coordinate 1,538 downwards.
CCCCCTTTTTGAGCCGCAAAACTTGCAATCGTACATGTAATCAGGATCATAATAACTGTTCCATTTAAAACACTTTCACTTATTAAGCGAATTGATTCTCCTGAGGCTGTTTCTCCGATAATTATATTGTATCCTACTATTGCTGCAGCAAGTGTTGCCGCAGCCTGTGCGTTACTTAATCCAAAAATCAGTCTTCTTTCATCCGAGGAAAATTTAAATGTTTTTTGGGTTAACCAGGCTGCAATAAATTTTGCCGAAGTCGCAATAATGGTCATCACTGCAGCGACCTTAATGGTTTCAAAATCTGAAATAAATGCCCGGTAATCCACCAGCATTCCCACTCCTATCAGAAAAAATGGAATGAAAACAGCATTTCCGACAAATTCGACTCTGTTCATTAAGGGTGATATTGCGGGTATTAATCGGTTTAAAGCTAAACCGGCTAAAAATGCTCCAATAATAGATTCGATTCCAGCTGCTTCGGCAAGCACCGCTCCAAGAAAAACCATGGTAAGAACAAAAATGTATTGAGAAGTTTTGTCATCGTAACGTTTTAAAAACCATCTTCCTATTATTGGAAAAAGAAACAATACTGTAATACCAAAAGCCAAAATAGAAATAGACAGCCTTGTCCAAAATGCAGTATTTACTTCCCCTTTTGTCATTCCAACGATAACTGCCAATACCAACAGTGCCAGTAAATCGGTAATCATAGTACCGCCAACGGTAATATTAACTGCGCGATTTTTAGTAACCCCCAACTTGCTTAATATTGGATAAGCAATTAATGTATGGGAGGCATACATGCTGGCAACCAATACCGATGAAAGAATGGATAGATGTAAAATATAAATACTCGACAATATGCCTAATACCATAGGGATTAAAAAGGTATACATACCGAATACTAAACTTTTTGAACTGTTCTTTTTAAAATCCGTGATATCAATCTGCAATCCGGCAAGAAACATGATATAGAGTAATCCTGCAGTACCTGATAAGATGATACCACTATCACGTAAAAGCAAATTAAACCCATTTGGACCGACTATTGCCCCAGCGATTATCAGCCCCAGAATATGAGGTATTTTCAGCTTATTCAGAAGTATCGGAGCCAATAATATAATGATCAGGATTACCAAAAATTTTAATACCGGATCGGTTAATGGTAAAGTTGTCTCAAAAATGTTTAGTAAAATCATAAACAATCAATTTAAGATTTCTGATGTTAAGATATTAAATGCTGCAGGGGCTTAGACTTACACACAACGTAAAAGTGTTATAACAAGGCCTCAATATTTCGTCCCCGAATCTACAAAACAATCATTGCTTGACAATAGAAATAATCAGGAATAAAAACCGTTATTGCTATACCGCAGTTAGGCTTTGTTTTTTATTTGTATCTATATCTTGTTGTATTTTTATCTCCCAATTTTTCAATTAATTCATTTTCTACAGTTCCAAGCATGCGTTGCCACGATCGAAAGTGACTCCGCAAACGCCTGTTACGGTTGCCTGGTCAACCTGTTCACGTGCGA
>JAQBBZ010000244.1:0-5373 GCA_032125735.1 Labilibaculum sp. | reverse complement strand
ACAATTGGAGATGGTGTTATAACCAAAAGAGCATATCAGGGAAATGGTGGTGGAAACTATCTTACTATAAAGCACAATAGTGTTTATTCAACTACCTATATGCACCTTTCTCGTTTTGAGAAAGGCATGAATGCAGGGACTCGGGTTAAACAAGGTGAAACAATCGGATATGTAGGAGCAACAGGACTTGCTACAGGTCCTCACCTTGACTTTAGAGTTCACAAAAATGGAACTCCAATAAATCCTTTGAATATGGAATCACCTCCTGTATCTCCAGTTAAAGAAGAAAACGTGGCCAGATATAAATTGGAAATGGAAAAGTTGATGCTGGAGTTAAATCCGAAGGAAGCAGTTACTTTAGAGTAATTGCTCAATGATCTTGGGGAAAAATTCATGTTCTAGTTTATGGATTTTTTCCGCAACATCTTCTGGTGTATCGTTTGGTGCAATACTGCATTTGGCTTGATACACGATCCTTCCTTCATCGTATTTCTCATTGATCATGTGGATGGTGATGCCAGTTTCTGTTTCTTTGTTTGCAACAACAGCATTGTGTACATTCATACCATACATTCCTTTTCCACCATATTTAGGTAAAAGAGCAGGGTGAATATTTACTATAGAATCGGGATATTTACGCAGAAGATTAAGAGGAAGTAGCCATAAAAATCCAGCCAAAACTATAAAATCAACCTTTTTCTCGGCTAAAAAGTCAATTATTTTATCTGAATCGTTAAATTCTGACCTCGAAAAAACTAAAGTTGGAATATTTAGGCTTCTGGCTCTGGAAAGTACAAAGGCATTGGCATTGTTGGAAAGAATTGCGGAAATTTCGAATTCGGGTTTATTACTGAAATATCTTGCGATATTTTCAGCATTACTCCCTGATCCAGAAGCAAATATAGCTAGTCGTTTCATGTTGTATTTTCAAAGGTTACTGAAACAACAAATATATACAAAAGGCAATTCGCAGTGAAATAATTTCGCGGAAAAGGAAAAAGAATTACCTTTGACCGCAACTTGTGAAATAAATTTGAATTATTTAAAGTAAATTTATTCCTTTGCACAGTTGAAAATTAATTAATATTATTTAATCACTTAAAATTTAAAAGTTATGTCTGATATTGCATCTAGAGTAAAAGCTATCATAGTTGATAAGTTGGGTGTGGACGAAACTGAGGTAACACTTGAGGCTAGTTTCACTAACGATCTTGGAGCTGATTCATTGGATACAGTTGAGCTTATCATGGAATTCGAAAAAGAATTTAATATCGCTATTCCAGACGATCAAGCAGAAAACATTGGTACAGTAGGTGACGCTATTTCTTACATCGGAGAGAACGCTAAGTAATTATTAACCAGAACCTTTCTTATGGAATTTAGAAGAGTAGTAGTAACTGGGCTCGGAACAATTAACCCAATTGGTAATTCTGTTACCGAATTTTGGGATAATTTGGAGAACGGAGTGGGAGGATCAGGATTGATTACTCATTTTGATGCTTCGAAGTTCAAAACTCAGTTTGCTTGCGAGGTTAAAAATTTCGAGCCTGGTGATCATTTTGATCGCAAGGAGGCTAAGAAATTAGATTTGTATGCACAGTATGCTTTGGTTGCGGCCAAACAAGCTATTGAAGATTCAAATCTAGATCTTGAATCGGAAGATTTAACGAAAGCTGGAGTAATTTGGGGTTCTGGTATTGGCGGAATTAAGACTTTCTTAGATGAAGTTACAGGATATGCAAACGGGGACGGAACTCCTCGTTTCTCTCCTTTTTTCATTCCTAAGATGATTTCTGATATTGCCGCCGGTCATATTTCTATGAAATATGGATTCCAAGGACCAAATTATGGTACTGTTTCTGCATGCGCTTCGGCTTCACATGCAATGATTGATTCTATGAATTATATCCGTTTAGGTAAAGCTAATATCTTTATTACGGGTGGTTCAGAAGCATCTATCAATGAAGCAGGTGTTGGTGGATTTAATGCCATGCAGGCAATGTCCACAAATAATGCGGAGTATAAAACTGCATCTCGCCCTTTTTGTAAAACTCGTGACGGTTTCGTTATGGGTGAAGGAAGTGGTTGCTTGATTCTTGAAGAATTAGAGCATGCTAAAAAGCGAGGAGCTAAAATTTACGCTGAAATTGTTGGTGGTGGAATGTCTGGTGATGCTTATCACCTAACAGCAACTCATCCGGAAGGACGAGGAGCTATTAACGCTATGAAAATGGCGTTAGCAGACGCTAATATGAACCCAGAGGATATTGATTATATCAATGTTCACGGAACATCTACACCTGTTGGAGATATTCCGGAAACAATAGCGGTTAAAACAGTGTTTGGCGATCATGCCTATAAATTGAACATTAGTGCAACTAAATCAATGACTGGTCACTTACTAGGTGCAGCAGGATCTGTTGAAGCAATTGCCTGTATTTTGGCATTGAATAATCAAACAGTTCCTCCTACAATTAATTTAAGTGAGCCTGATCTTGACATTGATCAAAAACTAAACCTTACACTTCATAAAGCTCAGAAACGCGAAATTCGTGCGGCTTTGAGTAATACATTTGGGTTTGGTGGGCATAATGCCTCAGTTATTTTCAAATCATTCATTGAATAATTTGTGATAAAGTCTATATTTCAGTCCATAAAACTCTTTTTCTTTCCTGAAAGGGAGTTTTATGGATTGTTTTTTGATTTTCTGGATATCCAACCTAAAAATCCAGAGTTGTATGAATTGGCTTTCATACACAAATCAGCTACAATTCAAAAAAAAGGTTATGGCTTAAATAATGAGCGTCTCGAATACCTTGGTGATGCGATTTTAGGAGCCATAATTGCCGATATTCTTTACAAGTACTTTCCTAATAAAGACGAAGGATTCTTAACTCAAATAAGATCCAAAATTGTTAGTCGTGAATCTTTAAACAAACTTGCAGTTAAAATTGAACTCGATAAGCAGGTGGTTTCCAATGTAAATTTGAATAATAACAAACATATTTACGGTGATGCATTTGAAGCATTTATTGGAGCCATTTATCTAGATCAAGGCTACGACAAAACAAGAAAATTTATTGAAGACAAAATTTTTAGAATTCACATTGATTTGGAAGAATTGGTTACTGTTGAAACCAATTTTAAAAGCAAGTTAATTGAGTGGGCTCAAAAAAATAAGAAAGATATTTATTTTGATACACAAGAAGGTGGTGTTGATAAAGCATTGCAATTGCCTTTGTTTACTTCAGAAGTAGAAGTGGAAGAGGTGAAAATGGGCTCAGGAATGGGAACTTCTAAAAAAGAAGCTCAACAGAAAGCGGCTCAACAAGCTCTTACAAGAATCCGTTTAACAGAACTTGCTTCCTAATTTCCATAATTGTAAACTTTCCAAATTGACCCATTGTGGTCGTTATTATATTCCTAAATAAGATGATTTTGTAGATTGTTTAAGCTTAATGAGCTTTTAACATCTTGTTTTAGTCACTAAACGGCATAAAAAAAGGACGGTAACCACAACCGCCCTTTCATCTAACTATTAACCAAAATTTTTAATCAAGGAGATTGTTTCTTATAGATTCGTTCTCCGATGGCAAATATAGTGTCAAATTATTAACTTCAAAGTCGTTTTTGTGAAAAATTATCAAAATTTGGCCATTTTTGTCTAAAATAGATTAAATCCAATTTCAGAAAAGCGTAAGGTAATTTGCCAGTTTAGGGTGTTGTGTGTAGTTATAGTTTAAACTTGTGTTAAAGATTGTTAAGCTAGAATAGCTACGGCGGGTTTTTTTTATATTTGTAACTATGAATCAAAAATATATTTGGCTTGTAACAATTATACTCTGTATTTCCTTATTTGGACTGATATTGGTTCAGATTAAATTTTTCCAGTCAGCCTCTAAAATAAAGGAGGAACAGTTAGCTCTTACAGTAAGTAAAGCTTTGGATCAAGTTGTGGCTGAATTAGAAAAAGCGGAGATCGAAAAGATTTTTTTGAAAGGTGGTGTTTTTAGCTTTACGAATGGTACAGTTATTAGTTCTGCCAAGTCAGGATTTAATATCAACGTTCCTATTGATGCAACTCATAATAAAACAAAATTAAGTTTTTATTCTGAAAACAAGGAGTACAGTATTGGTGAAGGCGTATTGAATCCTGAAGGATTAACAGTATTATCAAAATGGCAAGATAAATTTAGTATTGCTTTTAATGCTGGAGCTTATTCACCTGGTATAATCGCGAGTCGCTTGGCTAGTGCTCAGCTTAGTTTGAGTGAGAGAATTAATATGGATGTGTTGCCGCAATTAATTAAAGAGAAGTTAAAAGATAATGGAATTAAGCTGAATTTTGAATACGCAGTAAAATCAAATAATAAATTTGAGAAAAGATCGAAGAACTATTTCAGAAATCCTTCTTTTGAAAAGTATAGTAAGCAGTTGTTTCCTAATGATCTTTTCTCTAATCAGAATTACCTGTATATATATATTCCGGGACAGCAGAGATATATGGTGGAATCTTACTCCATGTTGATTCCATCAATTGTTCTTACTTTGGTATTAATACTTTCTAGTGCATTTACTATCTTCATTATTTTTCGCCAGAAGAAATTATCGAATATTAAGAATGACTTCATTAATAATATGACGCATGAGTTTAAAACTCCTATTGCTACGATTTCTTTAGCCTCACAAATGTTAAAGGATAATACTGTTACTACAACGGCTTCAACAAGAGATCATATTGCTAAAATCATTAATGACGAAAGTCGAAGACTTACTTATCAGGTTGAAAAGGTTTTGCAAATGGCTGTTTTTAATGAGGTGAGTATGAAACTGAAATTAAAGACAGTTAGTGTTCATAAAATTATTCTAAATTTATTGCCTAACTTCACAATTAGAGTTGAAGACAGAAAAGGGAATATGTATCAGAATATTGATGCAGAATATGATTTAGTGATGGCCGATGAGGTGCATTTAAGTAATCTAGTCTCAAATTTATTGGATAATGCCATTAAATATAGTAAAGATGCTCCCGAAATAAGTATTAGTACAAGGAATAAAAATAAGGGTATTGTTATAGCAGTTACCGATAATGGTATCGGAATAACAAAAGAAGATCAAAAAATGATATTTGAACGTTTTTTTAGAGTACATACAGGAAATGTTCATGATGTTAAAGGATTTGGTTTGGGCTTGTCCTACGTTAAAAAAATAACGGATGCCCATTATGGACAAGTAAGCGTTGATAGTATACCTGATAAAGGATCAAAATTTGAATTATATCTTCCCCTAAAAAAATAGATACATATGGAACAAGTTAAAATTTTATTAGCAGAAGATGATGCTAATCTAGGCCTTCTACTAAAAGAGTATTTA
>JAQBBZ010000243.1:0-6135 GCA_032125735.1 Labilibaculum sp. | reverse complement strand
ATTGGGACTTTGGTGAATATTATTTTGGATCCTTTACTGATTTTCACCTTTAAAATGGGGGTAGAAGGTGCCGCTATTGCAACAATTATTGGTAGGGGAAGTAGTCTGGCATATTTTTATTTTGTGTATCAAAAATTCGATACTATATATTTTAAAGGTTTATTACCAAATACGGCGAAACTAAAAAGCTTATTCGGGGTTGGATTACCAGCGGCTATTCCGCGTATTTCGTTTTCAGTTATTTATATATTTCTTGCAAGAATCATTGCCGATTGGGGACCAAATGCTATTGCAGTTCAGAAAATTGGTGTTCAAATAGAGTCAATTACATTTATGATAGTTGGCGGAATTATGCAGGCCGTAACTATTATGGTTGGTCATAGTTATGGAGCCAAGAACTTAACTGAGGTTCCTAATATTTATCGGGCTGGATGGCGAATATCTCTAGCTGTAGGAGCTGTAACTACATTGATCTTTTTGCTTCTTCCACAAACTTTATTTTCCATTTTTGTCCCTGAGGCTGAAAGTATTTTAATGGGAAAAGATTATTTAATGATATTGGCTGCATCACAATTATTTATGTGTTTGGAAATGATTAGTGCAGGAGTATTTAATGGATTAGGGAAAACTAAAATTCCGGCAACTGTAAGTGTAATCTTTACTTCATTGCGCTTACCTGGAGCATATATTCTTGGTTTTTATACGTTTTTAGGTTTAAATGGAGTCTGGTGGAGTATCACCGGAAGCAGCATATTAAAAGGCATCGTTCTTTATTTTTTATTACGGGCATATTTTAAAAATAATACATTTGGGAAATTCTAAAATATATGGATCATCTAATTAATAATATCAGAGAGGCTCTTCAGTTAGAGGGAATAAGAGAGAGTCTGAAGAATGGGAAATTTGGAATTGAAAAGGAGAACGTGAGGGTCGATTTCAATGGTAAGATGGCGACTACACCACATCCTAATATTCTTGGTGATAAATTTCATCATCCCTTTATTACAACCGATTTTTCGGAAAGTCAGGTGGAGATGATTACTCCTCCTTTGGATAGTATTGCAGAGGTGCATGGCTTTTTGGAGACCTTGCAGGATGTAATATCAGAGAATTTAACTGATGAATTACTTTGGCCTCAGAGTGCACCTCCTTTACTGCCTGAAGAAGATGAAATTCCTATTGCCAAGTTTGGTGAAAAAGGCATCCATAAAGAAAAATACAGAGAGGAACTCGCCAATCGATATGGGAAAGAAAGACAAATGCTTTCCGGTATTCATTTTAATTATTCCCTAACAGATAGATTGGAGCGAAAATTAAAAAAAGCGAGCAATTGTGACGGTGATTTGGAGGGATTTCGTGAAGCGATTTACCTAAAAATGATTCGCAATTTTATGCGATATCGCTGGATGCTGATCTGGTTATTTGGCGAGAGTCCGGTTTCTGATCCTTCCTTAAGGATGAAATCGTTAAAAACAGGAAAAAAGAGCTTTATGAGCTGTGGGAATGCAATTTCCATTCGAAACAGTTCTATAGGATATCGAAACATAGAAGAGTTCTTTGTCGATTTCAATGGCTTGGCAGATTATAAAGAATCGGTGGCGAAATTGATCGAATCAGGCAAAATAATGGCAGGAGAAGAGCTTTATCTACCTATTCGGTTAAAATTCGACGAAAAAAGCAAGAAAATATCTCATTTGGAGGTTCGTATTCTCGATTTAGATCCATTTGAAAAATCAGGAATTTCTAAAAACCGTTTGTATTTTACCCATTTATTTTTGCTGTATTGCTTATTCACAAATGAGAGTGAAAAGTACAATGAAAAAGAGCAAAAAATAGCGTCTAATAATCAGGATTTGGTAGCCTGTCACGGTATGAATTCAGAATTGACCCTTACGAATTTTGAAGGAGAGGAAATTGATGCATCTAAAATGTTGCAGGAATTGCTTTCGGATATCACAAATTTTGTAAAAGTATCTGGCTTAAGTACTAATCCGGATTACCAAGGATCGCTTGATGAAATCGCTGATTTTATTACAAATCCGGATCATAGATCTTCCTATAAGGTAAAGCAAAGAATTATTGAGGAAGGCTTCATAAATTTTCATTTAAACAAAGCGAAGCAGTATAAAGAAGAAAGTGAAATGAGTGGTTTTCGTTTTCATGGATTTGAAGATCTGGAATTGTCATCGCAATTATTAATGAAAGCTGCTTTACGAAGAGGTGTTGAGTGTAATATTTTGGATCGGAGTGAAAATTTCATCAGTCTTACGCAAGGAGAGAAGACGGAGTATGTAATGCAGGCCACCAGAACATCATTGGATAATTATTCAAGCGTTTTAATGATGGAGAATAAGCTGGTAACGAAGAAGATTCTTGAAAAATCGGGCATTAGAGTTCCTGCAGGTTTGGATTATCACGACGCAAGACAAGCACGTTCCGATTTCGATTTGTTTGAAGGAAAAGGCATTGTTGTGAAACCGAAATCGACCAATTATGGTATAGGCATTACCATTTTAAAGGATAATAGGAACGAGGAAGTGTACAAAAGAGCAGTTGATATTGCCTTTGAACACGATGGAAGTATACTAATTGAGGAGTTTATTTCAGGCAGGGAATTTCGATTCTTTGTGATCAACGATCAGGTTTGTGGTATTTTACATCGGGTTCCGGCCAACGTAAAAGGAGATGGTGAAAAAAGCATTAGGGACTTGGTTGAAATAAAAAATCAGGACCCGTTGCGAGGAAAAGGATATCGAACACCACTTGAGAAAATTCGATTGGAAGAGGCTGAGGAAATGTTCATAAAAGAACAAGGTTTAAATTTCGAAAGTGTTCCTAAAAGGGATCAGATTGTTTATTTGAGGGAGAATTCGAACATTAGTACCGGTGGCGACAGTATTGATTATACGGATGATATTCATCAGTCATACAATGATATAGCAATAGAATCATCGAAAGCGCTGGGAGTCCAGATTACAGGGTTAGACATGATGATTAAAGATGTGAATCAGCCGGCGACAAAAGATAATTACGCAATTATTGAAATGAATTTTAATCCGGCAATTCACATTCATTGTTATCCATATATTGGGAAAAACAGACAATTGAATGAGAAGATTTTGGATTCTTTGGGATTTTAAGACCATCTGAGAGAATCGAAATCATTGAACTTATGTTGCAGGGCAATGTTTTAGAATAGTTAATTTGTAGGGATGCAATCTTCAATTTATCTTATATTTGTCTATGACTATAATCAAGGATGAATATCTCAATTTTTGATTGTGGCAATTTGACTTGTAAATACAAAATTTAAAAACATTATATCATGTCTGATTTTCATTACCAAAAACCATTTCCACTATTAAAGGATACTACTAAGTATCGTTTGATAACAACGGATTACGTTTCAACTGTTGAAGTTGATGGACGAAAAATATTAAAAATAGATCCAAAAGGACTTGAAATGCTTTCGAAAGAGGCATTTTCAGATGTGTCTTTTTACCTGCGTCCTGCTCACTTAAATAAATTGAAGTTAATTCTTCAGGATAATGAAGCATCAGATAATGATCGTTTTGTTGCTCACACGATGTTGCTAAATCAGGTGGTTGCTGCCGAAGGAGAGTTACCTACTTGTCAGGATACGGGTACAGCAATTGTTGTAGCGAAAAAAGGGGAAGATGTTTACACCGGAGCCGATGATGCAGAGCACCTATCTAAAGGAGTTTACGATACTTATCAGGAAAGAAATCTGAGATATTCTCAGGTTGTTCCTTTCTCTATGTTTGAGGAAAAAAACTCAGGAAATAACCTTCCCGCTCAAATTGATATTTACGCGAACAAAGGGAATACTTACGAATTTTTATTTGTAACCAAAGGTGGTGGATCAGGAAACAAGACTTTCCTGTATCAGGAAACTAAGGCTCTTTTAAATGAAAAGAGCTTAACTACTTTTATTACAAACAAACTTCGTGATTTGGGAACTTCGGCTTGTCCTCCTTATCACTTGGCATTGGTAATTGGTGGAACTTCGGCTGAAGCAACTTTAGCAACCGTAAAGAAAGCGTCAGCTGGATACTACGATAATTTGCCAACAGAAGGCAACGAAGGTGGTCAGGCATTTCGTGATTTAGAGTGGGAAAAAAGAATTGAAGAGATTTGCCAAAAGAGCGAAATTGGAGCTCAGTTTGGTGGAAAATATTTCGTTCACGATGTAAAAGTAATTCGTTTGCCTCGTCATGCTGCATCTTGTCCTGTAGGTTTGGGTGTTAGTTGTAGTGCCGACCGTAATGTGAAAGCGAAGATTACTGAAGACGGAATCTATTTGGAAGAATTGGAAAGAAATCCATTCCAATACTTACCAAAAGAAGCTCCACACTTGAAGGATGCTGTTGAAATCAATTTGGATCAGCCAATGGCAGATATTTTGAAAGAATTGACCAAACATCCTGTTAAAACCCGATTGAGTTTAACAGGAACTTTGATTGTTGCCCGTGACATTGCTCATGCGCAAATCAAACAAATGTTAGAGGACGGAAAAGGAATGCCTGAGTATTTCAAAAACCATCCTGTATATTACGCCGGACCGGCAAAAACTCCAAAGGGAATGCCTTCAGGAAGTTTTGGTCCAACCACAGCGGGTCGTATGGATTCTTATGTAGATTTATTTCAGAAGGCCGGTGGTTCAATGGTAATGGTTGCTAAAGGAAACCGTTATAAAACAGTAACCGATGCATGTAAAGAAAATGGTGGATTCTACCTGGGATCAATTGGAGGTCCTGCTGCAGTATTGGCTAAGAACAGCATTAAATCTATTGAAGTGATTGATTTCCCTGAATTAGGAATGGAAGCGGTTCGTAAGATTCGTGTAGAAAATTTCCCGGCATTTATTATTGTTGATGATAAAGGAAACGACTTCTTCGCAAATATGTAATTGAAGTTTTTGAACAAAATATAGGGTGATCCAATAAATCACCCTTTTTTATTTCTACAATTCAGGTTTTTTTCTGCTTTCTTTTTTTTGAGACAGAACCTGTTTTCCTTCTAACCTTTTTTCCTTTGATGCTCTTGTTGGGCTAGTCTTCCTTCTGGGTTTTACAGGAGTTAGAGCAATTTCAACCCATTGGTAAAATTTCTCAATTGCAATTTCCTTATTTTGAACCTGAGAACGTTCTGTTTGAGCTGTAACCGAAAGAATACCGAGGTTATTAATATGGTGGTATAACTTTATAAATATGGTTTCTTTCTCTCTTTTCGTTAGTATTTCGGATTCAAAAACGGCAAATCTTAATTCAACTTTTGAATTTACTTTATTCACATTTTGTCCCCCCGGCCCACTACTTCTCGAAGTAATGAACTCAAATTCGGGGCTTAGGTCTTTCGTAAATTTATATTTATCACTCATAATATTACAAAGGTAAGGCAAAAATCAGGAATGAAACAAAACAATTTTAAAAAGTAGTATGGAAAATGTTTATTCTTTGGGTGTTGACTAAAAAAATGCCACCTGAGAGGGTAGCATTTTATTTACAAATCGAAAATTTATCTTTTTTATTCAGGCAATCCGTAAGTATCAACAACAAAGTCGATATCCTTATCGCCTCGGCCGCTGAGATTCACTAAAATAGATTGCTTTGGATTCGCCTTTGCCAATTTAAAAGCATAGGCCACAGCATGTGCACTTTCCAATGCAGGAATAATTCCTTCTTCACGACTCAATTCGTAAAATGCATCAATGCATTCTTTATCAGTAATTGAATGATATTCTGCCTTTTTTAGATCTTTAAGCATAGAATGCTCAGGCCCCACTCCTGGGTAATCCAATCCACTGGCAACAGAATAAACCGGATCTGGGTCCCCCTTTTCATCCTGAAGAAGGTAGCATTTGAATCCGTGAATTACTCCTGGTTTACCAAAGCTTAAGGTAGCTGCATGTTCTCCTTTTACAAAAGAGCGACCGGCAGGTTCTACACCGTGTAATTTGCATTCATCATCATCTAAAAAGGCAGAGAAAATACCCATTGCATTACTGCCACCACCTATGCAAGCCACAACGTTATCTGGAAGTTCGCCTGTCATTTCCTGAAATTGATCTCTTGCTTCAATTCCAACAACGCGCTGAAATTCACGAACCATCAT
>JAQBBZ010000242.1:0-8218 GCA_032125735.1 Labilibaculum sp. | reverse complement strand
GTCCAAGGCATCCCCTGGATATTTGGAACAGATTAATCGTTTCGCCCTGAAAGGGCAGTTTAAATAACAATCACCTGCCTCTCAGTCCAATCACCTCCTTCAATAAATCACGTTCTTTTTTCAAGTCTTCAATTTCCTTTTTCAAATTCTCAATTTCTGTGTCGCGCAATGTAATGCCCGAATCAACAGGATTTTCGATTCCAATTTCGTTGGCTAAATAGCGGAATACATTTAAATCGATGGCCTCACAAATAGTCCATAGGCGTCGAATTTGCATGCCCGGATTTTTGAGCATAAAAAGCACCGACGAATGATGCATTTGCAACTGGCTAGCCAACTCGGTATTGCTAATGTATTTCTCTTTCATTCGATTAACGATTATGTCGTTAATGTTCACAGGTATTTCATATTTCTTTTTAGTCATCTTGTTTTATGCGGTTTTTGGTGGTAATGCCAAGGGGTATTGATGAAATTATATTTACAAAAGAAGAAAGTTACAATAAGAAATACAGAATGTCAATCTGTTAATAGAATTAAACTCGGTATTTTATTGGTATTTACTACTGATTGTGTAGTAAAACCTTAAAAATGAAGTACTATATTCTTAATTTTTGTTGGTAAATTAAATGTTCTTCTAGTAATTTTAAGTACTTCTGGTGTAAAATTATTTGTTGGTGTAGGGATATTATTAAAATGCAGTGATAAAATAAGAAAGTAGTAATTTAAATTAAGTATCCATGGAGTAAAATAGGATATGTATAGTGACAAAATCAACATGTAGGCTGTTTAAATTAGAGTATGCGAAATAAAACACAGTATGAACTGAGTTTAAATCACGTATGTAAGAGAAAAGCTGTGTATTGAGTTAGTTTAACCCTAAGTAGAGTTCTTATTTATGATTATTAATGGCCAGATTGCTTTGAATCAGAGCTTTTTTGTTCTTTCTCGAGAAGAAAACAGCAGTGATTGCACCTCCAATTACAAATACGGCTCCAAGCATTGAATAGATGCTTAAGCTATCCGTTTTAATCCATTGCACATTCATCGAGGATAAAACGGCCATGCTTGTTAATGTAATAATTGGGTTCACGGTCACAATTATACTTACTTTATAGGCTTCGGTATATTTAAAGGCCAAGGCCAGACATCCGTAGGCTATAAGGGTATTCATGCCCAGAAAAATGACAATCATCCACGAGGAAAAATCAAGATTTGAAAATGCTGAAAAATCAACAAAGGGAGCGTAGAGAATGGCAGGTATTCCGTAAAGAACCATGTTTAATAGTTGTGCAGGGTGTTTTTGCACCAATTTCTTCTGTAAAGAAGCATACAAAACCCACATTACAGCACCTAATTCTATCCAGAAAAATCCTGTATTGAAAGCGTCAGTATCTTGTATAAATGCTTGCAACTGATTTCTGTAAAAGAGAAATAAGCCAAATCCAGCAATTCCAAATCCAAGTAATTGTTTGCTGTTTAATTTCTCTTTGAAAAAGAAAATACCAACCAAAGCTAACAAAATGGGAGCCGTTTGCATTGTTATTTGTGCGTTACTCGGACTGGTATAGTGAATTCCCTGCATAAATCCCATGTAATTTACTCCTAATGCAATGGCCGCAATTACTAAGGCTAGTGGTGGGCGTTTAATAATGTTTAGTTGTTTTTTGTCCGTTATCAGATAATATAGAAACAGAATCGAAAAGGCAAAAGTAAAACGAAACCATACTATGGAAATAGGATCCAGATCTTTCAAAGATACTTTTAGGAATATCGGAAGAAACCCCCATAGAAGGGCTGTAACCATGGCATATAAGACACCTTTGTAATTGCTTGAAATCCCTGTTAAGCTCATTGTGTGTGTTGTATGAAAATAATTTATTTAGAATGATTTTACCGAACCAAAATTAGAAAAAAAATGGATTGGTAATTCGTAATCAGGAATTAAATTTGATGATTATCGTCTTGTTTTACTTGCTGTTAGTTTCCGGCGCAGCAGGCAGATTAAAACTCACAAATCCTAAAGATTTCCATACTTCTAAAACCTGATTCAGGCTTACTTCAAAAGATAAATATTCCGGATTGTCAGAGTTTAGCAGCAATTGGTTGTTCTTAAAATCCTTTTTCACCCTTTTATATACAATTCCGTCGTCGGAAGTCACTACAATGCAACAGCTATTCTCTTTTATTAGTTCCCAATCTTGAACGTACTCGCATATAATGTAAGAGCCGGCAGAAACAGGTAACATGCTGTCTCCTTCAATTTGAAAGGCACGATAGGTTTTGTTTTCTGATAGTTCCGCAAATGGCATTCTGAAATTGGGCAATTCACCAATAAATTCTGCATTGGAATATCCGTTAAGGTAACCGGCAGCAGCCTTTACAGGAACCAGACTGATCATTTCTTCATTCTGCAAATCTACTAAAATGGGCAATATTCTTAGTTTGTCTCCTTTGATATCCTTCGTCTTTTCCTGATCTGATTTGCTGATATCCTCGTTCACCAATTCGTCTAAATTTCGATTGAAGAATTTCGAGTATTTCAGCAATGTGGTAATCTTTGGGGTACTTCGTCTCTTTTCGTAAGCACTGATTGATGAGGCTCCTATTCCTAATCTGTTTGATAATTTGCCTTGAGATAATCTTTTGCGTAAGCGTAAATGTTTCAGGTTTTTATTTAAGTTTTCCATGATGAGACTCTGGTCTGGTGAATTTTTTCGAGCTGCAAATGTACATGTTTGGGGCTTCTTTCTGAGAATAGGGAAGAACAATTTAAATACTTTTGCGTCTGTTTTAATTTAGTAGGTTGTAGATTAGTGAATTATAATGTATCGATATCTACTCTTTGCATGTGTTGGTTTAATTATTCTGAAAATCATAAGGTTTTGAACGAAGAAATTTACGCGAAAACCTGTATTTTGTAGTATCAAAATAAATAAGCTTATACAATGAACACAATAAAAGTAAATTCCCCATTCGATGGACGTTTAATTCAGGAACTTCCTTTGCTCGATGAACATCAGGTAGAAGAAAAGCTTGCCAAAGCCTATGCATTGTTTCAGGATCGGTCGCGTTGGTTGCAAGCACACGAGCGCATTACCATATTGGAAAAAACCAAAGCCATCATGCAAACGCGGGTCGAAGAATTGACAAAAATTGCTGCTTCCGAAGGTGGAAAACCTTATCAGGATAGTAAAGTGGAAGTGCTTCGTGCAATTAACGGCGTACAATTGGCCATTGAGCACATCGGTCAGTTAAAAGGAGAGCAGATTCCCATGGGAACCACAGCCGCTTCCGTAAATCGATGGGCATTTACCCTGCGCGAACCAATTGGTGTGGTGCTTAGTATCAGCGCTTTTAATCATCCTCTAAATCTGGCAGTGCATCAAATAATTCCGGCTTTTGCCGTTGGAACTCCTGTTATTATAAAACCGGCTACATCAACACCACTATCAGCAATCGAGTTGGTGAAAATTATGAAAGAAGCCGGTTTGCCAGAGGATTGGGCTGAAGTTGTTCTTTGCAATCGCCAAAATGCAGAAAATATGGTGAAAGATTCACGGATCAACTACCTTTCATTCATCGGATCGGCCGAGGTGGGCTGGAGCCTGAGGTCTAAGTTATCACCAGGCACCCGATGTGCGCTGGAGCATGGTGGTTCGGCACCCGTAATTGTCGAGGCCGATGCCGATCTGGCGCAAACCGTGCCTGCACTGGCGAAAGGGGGATTCTATCATGCCGGTCAGGTCTGTGTATCCGTTCAGCGGGTGTATGTTCACGAAAATATCATCGAAGAATTCACCTCGCAATTGGTCGAAAAAGCAAATGCTTTGATTGTTGGAGATCCTATGGATCCGAAAACAGAAGTTGGCCCGCTGATTCAGACTTACGAAGTCGATCGGGTAGAGCAATGGGTGAATGAAGCTGTAGCCGGGGGCGCGAAAATAATGTGCGGAGGGAAACGAATTTCCGATACTTGTTATCAGCCAACGGTTCTGTTGAATCCTGATTCTGAATCGAAAGTTTCTCAGCACGAGGTGTTTGGCCCGGTGGTTTGCGTCTATGCTTACTCCAAATTGCAGGATGCCATTAACCGCGCAAATTCATTGCCTTTGGCCTTTCAGTCAGCCATTAACCGCGCAAATTCATTGCCTTTGGCCTTTCAGTCAGCCATTTTCACCTCTAATTTAGATGTGGCTCTGGATGCTGTCAATCAACTGAATGCATCGGCCGTAATGGTAAACGATCATACCGCTTTCAGGGTCGATTGGATGCCTTTTGGCGGGCGTGATGCTTCCGGAATTGGCATGGGCGGAATTCCGTATTCCATGCACGAAATGACTCGCGAAAAACTCATGGTGATTAAATCGAAAGTGTTGTAATTAATAGTCCGTGAGATTTTAGTAATTAGTAACTAGTTTGATTTACAAGACGCTTATTTTTAATATTTTAACCAATAACGCTATGTTTGTAAAACATTCTGAAAATAGAGCACTTATAAAACCTTGACGAACTATAGGTAATAAAAGTCAGGGCGGAATTCATTTTCCGCCTTTTTTTTGGTTTTGGGCGTGCCCCGTTGGGTCAGGCTTTCCGTTACTACTCCTCGTTCATTCTTCGCTGTGGGGTAAACACTTCAATCCTTCACGCAAGCAAATTGTTGACTTTGATTCAATAAACTCGTAAATAAAGAGAGCTCGATTCAAATTCATTGATTTATATCAGATTAATGGCATTTGACTTATAAACCATTAACTCATGGTACTTAGCCCTTCGTTTTTGAATATTTTTCGGAGAAAAAGGCTTTTAGCTAAGGGCTAACAGCTTGTTCGAGCAATAGCATATACCTCAAATAACCCGAGTGTTGGTTTGTGTTGCCTCGTAACGAACTCAAGTTAAATAGTACAAACCAAACGCAATTCTGTCCATTTATTTACAACAACCTCTGTGTTAATTTTGTAGTAAAGATTTAGAATAGGAGGTAAATATGGAAAAGGTATTTCACGAAGCAAGTACACGAGGAAGCAGTCAATTGGATTGGTTGCACAGCAAGCACAGTTTTAGTTTTGCAGATTATTACTGTCCCGAGCGAATTCATTTTGGTGCGTTAAGAGTACTCAATGATGATGTTGTTAAAGCAGGAATGGGTTTTGGAACTCATTCGCATCAGAATATGGAGATCATCTCAATACCATTAAAAGGAGCGTTGAAGCATAAAGATAGTGCAGGACATTCCGAATTAATTAATGTGAATGATGTTCAGGTAATGACTGCCGGACGAGGAATAATGCATTCTGAATACAATGCATCCGAAACCGAAGATGTGCATTTTCTTCAAGTTTGGATCATTCCTGAAAAAAAAGGACTTGAGCCGGGTTACGACCAAAGAACATTTCCAGATTTAAATGAGAATGGGCAATTACAATTACTTGTTGCTCCAAAATCATCACAATATAATATTTTGAAAATTAATCAGAATGCATATGTGTACAGAGCTAAAGTAACGAGTGGAAATATACTGGAATATCGAATAAACGGTAACGCCAACGGAGTTTATATTTTTATTATAAACGGTGAGCTAGCAATTGATGGAGAAATTCTTCGATCGCGAGATGGATTAGGCGTTAATGATGTTCATTCATTGGAGATTAAGGGTATTGTTGATTCTGTTTTTTTGATTTTTGAAGTGCCAATGTGTTAATTGTAGGTTACGAATGGCTTAAGCTAGTCCTGTATGTTAAAATGGGTGTAATACACCACGAAAAAGTAGATTTCACAGCATGGAACCTGTCTAAATTATATTATCTTTGTTTCTTGTCTGGAAAAGTGATATAAGTCATTATTTTTATTACAACTTCAGACAATCGAATGTAAGATTCTAAATTTAATACTATGGCAAACCGACCTGTTACCATTAAAGATATTGCTGAGAAACTAAGTATTTCCGTTTCCACTGTCTCACGTGCTCTAAAGAACAATCCTGAAATTAGCTTAACAACCAGAGAAGCGGTTCAAAAACTAGCAAAGGAATTAAAGTACCAACCAAATCCATTGGCTGTAGCTTTAAAAACACAAAAATCAAATACGATTGGTGTTGTTGTTCCTCAGATTGTTAGTTCTTTTTATGCTACGGTGGTAAAAGGAATTGAGCAGGTTGCTGATGAGCACAATTATCAGGTATTTGTTAGTTCTTCAAACGAGAGAATCGAAAAGGAAGAGAAAAATGTAAATGGTTTCTTGAACATGAGAATGGATGGAATTATTCTTTCACTTACTCGTGCAACAACTACATACGATCATATTCACAAAATTCAGGATATGGGAGTGCCAATGGTGCTTTTCGATAGAACATCTAAAGAATTAGAGGTTTCTAAAGTTGTGGCTGATGATGCAGCTGCAGCTCATACTGCAGTAACTCACTTAATTAATGGTGGAGCCAAAAGAGTTGCATTCATGACTGGGCCTGAGTTCATGTTGTTCGGAACAAATAGATTAAGAGGTTATAAAAAAGCCTTGGTTGACAATAATATTCCTCTTGATGAGACCTTAATTTCCCGATGTGATTTTACGGTTGAAGACGCAAAAAGCTTGGCGTTAGATTTATTGGCCAGAGCCAATCGTCCGGATGCTATTTTTGCCATTAATGATGATATGGCGATTGGTGCAATTGCTGCCGCAAAAGAATTAGGCCTTAAAATTCCTAAGGATCTTGCTGTGGTAGGATTTTCAAATAGTCGTAGATCCCGTTATATGGAACCTTCAGTTTCTACTATGGATCAAAATCCAATAGAAGTTGGTCGTGAAGCAGCCCGATTATTGTTTGAGCAAATGGAAAAAACGCCGGAAGCAAAAGCAATAAAAGAAGTTGTTGTTCATGCCGATTTGATTATAAGAACATCGAGTGACAGATAAAATATAAATAAAAAATCCTGCTTAACTAAGCAGGATTTTTTATTAGAAGTCTTCTTCTTGTCTTTTTACCAGTTCTTTCGTAGAAAGCAATCCACAAGCTGCAAAAATATCAAGTCCTCTCGATCTTCTAATCGTTGTGGTAATTCCTTTTTTCGTTAATTGCTCTTTAAAATCTTCCATCGTTGCATCATCAGATCCATCTAGGGGAGTATCTGGAATTGGGTGAAAACGAATCAAATTGATTCGGCATTTAATACCATCTAATATTTTACAAAGTTCTTTTACATGTGCAGGAGTATCGTTAATTCCTTTAAACATGATGTATTCAAAAGAAATTCTGCGCTGAAGGCCAAAATCAAAATCACGAATTATTTTTAGTACATCTTTTATTGGATATACATTCTGAACCGGCATTAATCTTTTTCTTTCCTCTTCGAAAGGAGTGTGCAGACTAACTGCCAAATGACATTCGCTATGGTTTAGAAATTCAATCATTCCAGGAATAATTCCAATTGTAGAAACCGTAATTCTTCTTGGACTCATGCCCATTCCATATTCAGATGTGAGAATTTCCAATGATTTCATGAGTTCTGGAACATTATCCAAAGGTTCTCCCATTCCCATGTAAACTATATTGGTTAGGTTTTCTCTTTCGGGAAGACTTCTAATTTGATTAATAATCTCACCACTTGAAAGTTGTCCTTGAAAACCTTGTTTGCCAGTCATGCAAAACAGGCAACCCATTTTACAACCAACCTGAGAGGAAACACAAAGTGTACTTCGTTTCTTATCTGGAATGTAAGCTGTTTCTATAAATTTATGAGCAAGATTTGTTGGATAAAGGTATTTTTTTGTTCCATCAACCGACTCTTGTACTTTGGTTGATGGAATAATGCCAATATCATATTTTTCGATTAAAGCAGCTCTTGCTTTAACCGAAAGATTCGACATTTCTTCAATACTTGTAATGTCTTTTTTATACAACCAGTCGGCAATTTGTTTAGCCGTAAATTTTGGGAGTTTTAAATCAACTGTTATTTGAATTAGCTCCTCAAGTGTTTTTCCTAATAGGGTATCTTTAACCATCATTCGTTTTTGTAATTCCATGCAAGCAGAGTCTTTGTTCTATTTTCATGTAAATTAATTGCATTAAAAGTAGATTTCAGCAACAATCTTTTCGTACTTAACTCCACGTTTAATTAAAAGGTCGCGAACTTCAACTACCATTTCAGGACTGCCACAAATAAAATATCGACAATCTGTTGGTAGATTCTCTACATCCTGCAAATATCGTGTTAATCTTCCATGA
>JAQBBZ010000241.1:0-3895 GCA_032125735.1 Labilibaculum sp. | reverse complement strand
ACATGAGGAGTGTTGGGACCAATAAATATCAAATCTCCATCTTTAAAATTGTCAATGCAATCACCAACAACTAAAGTTCCTCTGCTTTTTTCGATGTAGATCAATTCAAATTCGGGATGATGATGCCATGGAACTTCAATGTGCGGTAAAACATCAATTTTAGATCGAAACGAGTGCTCATTTTTTATCGATATCTCTTCAAGTAGTAGTGACATTGTTGTATAATTTTACCCTTAATTGTTATTTTAAATTTGAAATTAGCTAATACTTTGTTTGTTGTTTTTATGGGTGAATTTGAATGTTGAAATAATACCTTTTAAATCAATACTTGTGTATTATTGCCTTTGTTTGCTATAAATTATAGTAATCGTGTAAATATAGTACTATAAAATGATAAAATAGTAAAACAAACTATTGAGAAATTGATTGAGATTTGTAAACAGAAATACAAACGATTGAAAAAACTTACTTATGGTCTCAATTAGTACAAATATTAGTAAAAGTAATTCCGGTGCACAAGCACAAGGAATGAATTATAAAGGAGCTTTAGCCTTGCTGACTTCTTTGTTTTTTATGTGGGGATTTTTAACCTGCATGAATGACATTTTAATTCCTCATTTAAAAGGTTTGTTTGATTTGACTATTACGCAAGCAATGCTTGTTCAGTTTACCTTTTTCGGAGCTTACTTTTTAATGTCTTTGCCTGCTGGTTGGATTATTGGAAAGATTGGTTATAAAATGGGAATTGTAACAGGTTTAAGTGTAGCAGCTGTTGGTGCATCTTTGTTTTTTCCTGCAGCGGCATTTTTATCTTACGGATTTTTTCTTTTTGCCTTGTTCGTATTGGCAGTAGGGATTGTTATTCTTCAGGTAGCTGCAAATCCCTTTGTTGCAGAATTAGGTACACCCGAAACAGCTTCGAGTCGTTTAAATCTTACACAAGGATTTAATAGTCTTGGTACTACGGTAGCTCCAATTTTTGGAGCTTATTTAATATTGCATAATACAAGTGTTGATATTGCAGGCAAAGCCGAAGCCGTTCAGATGCCTTATGTTGGGCTCGCAATTGCCTTGGCTGTAATTGCAGTGATTTTTGCTTTGGTAAAATTACCGAAAATTCAAGAAGTTGAGGAAGAAAAGACAGAGGGTTCGGTTTGGAAATTCAGACATCTTATATTGGGTGCAGTTGCGATCTTTACTTATGTGGGAGCAGAAGTTTCCATTGGGAGTGCCCTTGTAATGTATTTTGGCGATGAAGGATTACACCTGTTTGGAGAAGCTGAAGCGGCAAACTATGTTTCTGTATTTTGGGGTGGAGCGATGGTCGGTCGATTTATTGGATCTGCAATTATGCAAAAAGTTTCAGCATCGAAAGTGTTGGCTTTTAACTCAGTTATGGTTGTAGTTTTAGTGATTGTAAGTATGCTAACCAATGGATATGTTTCCATGTGGAGTCTTGTTTTTGTAGGATTATTTAACTCGATCATGTTTCCTACTATTTTCACCCTTGCAATTGATGGTTTAGGTAAACATACCAGTCAAGCTTCAGGTATTTTGTGTTTAGCGATTGTAGGTGGAGCAATCATTCCAATGATAATGGGAGTGATTGCAGATAATTTCGGATTGCGTAATTCTTTTGCGCTAACCATTATATGTTACGGCTACATCTTATTTTATGCAGTAAGAGGTCATAAACACGCGTAATTAACTATTTATTTTGTTGTGATGAAGGAAGTTGCTTTAGGTGTTGATATAGGGGGAACCAATACAGTATTTGGCTGTATTGATTCGGAAGGAAATTGTTTGGTAACAGGAAGTTTACCAACCCAAAAACACGCAGATATTGAGGATTATTTGAATGAAATATTTGCTGATGTTGAATCTGCTATGAATGAGTCAACAGAAAAAATGCAAATAATTGGAGTTGGTATTGGTGCGCCAAATGCCAGCTTTTACACTGGAACTATCGAAAATGCAGCCAATTTGCGATGGAAGGGTAGTATACCTTTAGTTAGTTTAGTGAAAAAGAGAATTGATGTTCCTGTTATTCTTACCAACGATGCCAATGCTGCCGCCATGGGAGAAAAGGTTTTTGGTGCAGCAAAAGGAATGGATAATTTCATGGTGATAACTCTGGGAACCGGCTTAGGAAGTGGAATTGTTGTGAATGGGGATTTGTTATATGGGCATGATGGTTTTGCAGGTGAAGTTGGTCATATGATTGTTCGTGAAAGTGGAAGAGAATGTGGTTGCGGTCGTAAAGGTTGTTTGGAAACTTATGTGTCGGCAACAGGTGTAAAAAGAACAGTATATAAGTTACTGGCGCGACATATGGGTGATAGTGAGTTAAGAGATATCCCTTTTAGTAAGTTGACTGCGAAAATGGTTGCAGAAGCAGCTGGGAGAGGTGATTTAGTGGCAAAAGAAACCTTTAAATATACAGCTAAAATTCTGGGCGAGGTGCTTGCTAATGTCGTGGCAGTGACTAGTCCTCAGGCAATCTTTTTATTTGGAGGATTAACAAAGGCGGGAGATATTCTTTTTAATCCTGTTGCAGAAACACTCGAAGAACAACTTCTGGGTATCTATAAAGGAAAAATTAAATTACTGGCTTCAGGAATTAACGAGAATGCTGCAGTTTTAGGTGCAGCTTCCTTAATCTGGAACAAAAGATAATCAATAGCTTTCAATTTGTTATTTGTAAGAGAATTATTTTGTGTCTGCATTCGTGCAGGCACTTTTTGTTTGTAGAAATTGTTCCCACAATCTGTGGGAAAGATTCCACACATTTTATGAACATTAAAATTGTTCGATTTTAAATATATTTTTTTGAGAGTGTTGTATTGTGCTGATTATGAGTGGTTAGTTGTCTTTTTCTTAATGGGTTTTGATTTGATTCTGTTTTTGGCACAGATTTCTCATATTGATCTGTGAATTTGAATTGATGTAAACTTGTTAAAAATAAAAATTATGAGAAAGTTAGTATTTGCATTGTTGGTGTTACCTCTATTTACAGCATGTAACCAGAAAGAATTAAAGCAATTGCGTGAGCAAAACGTTCAGTTAACTCAAATGGCTCAGGAAAAAGATTCAACCATTGATGATTTTGTTGAATCGTTTGATATTATTGCAGCTAATCTTGCAATCATTAAAGAGAAAGAAAATATTATTGCTGTTAGTGCAAACGAAAACCCAAGTGTTGGACAAAAGGATAAAATCGTTACAGATTTGAGTTTGGTTCGCGATCTTTTGGAAGAAAACAAAGTAAAGCTTGAAGATCTTGATAAGAAATTGAAAAATAGCTGGTATCAAAACTCGAAACTTCAGAAATTGGTTGCTGGTTTAAAAACACAAATTGAAGCAAAAGATATTTCAATTAATGCTTTATCGGAGCAGATTGCACAGATGAATGTTAAAGTTGAAAATTTGAATAGTCAGGTAACCGATTTGAATGGAACGGTTATAGCTTTAAATACAGAGAATGATAGTAAAGCTAAAATGATTGAAGAGCAGACAGCAAATTTACATACCGGACATTACGTAATTGGTGATATTAAAGAGTTGAAATTGAAACAAGTTGTTACAACTAGCGGTGGTATTTTAGGAATTGGGGCAACGAATAAGTTGAATCAGAAAATTAATCCTGATAATTTTAATAACATTGATATTACTCAAACAACAACTATTCCGGTAGTCGGAAAGAAAGTTAGTTTGGTAACTTCTCACCCAAGTAGTTCGTACCGATTTGAAGGAACTGATAAAGAAATTGAGGCAATCACAATTCTTGATCCTAATGAGTTCTGGAAAGCATCAAAATATTTAGTTGTTGCAGTGAAATAATAAAAACGAAAGAGCTTGGTTTTTAGCATCCCATTTTGGGGTGCTTTTTTTATGT
>JAQBBZ010000240.1:0-21067 GCA_032125735.1 Labilibaculum sp. | reverse complement strand
TCAATTGGAGGTTTTGTTCCTTCTTTCAAAAATCGGCGCACATTGCTGTACGAAGCGGCATCAACATCAATCGAGAAAGTAGAAAGAGGACTTTTTACAGCTTGTTTGTATCCATTTTCATGAATGGCAGAGTAGCCTTCAGTGTTGAAATCTTCTTCCATTTCACATTCCATCATATTCATGATTAATGGTTTGTGCTTTTTTAGACTTCTTTCTTTTACATGCACTCCGGCAACACTTCCTGTTAGAGATTGTATAGTGCGAACTTCATAGTCACAAACAACCACTTCATCCAAACTAATTTTGTCTGCCTTAAGAATAACATCAATAATACTTTGTTGTTTTACCGTAACCTCTTGTGCAATCATCCCAATAAAGCCAAAAATCAATATGTCATTTTCAGAAGCTTCAATGGTATACTTTCCTTCAATGTTGGAAACTGAACCAAAACTAGTTCCTTTAATTATAATACTTACACCTGGCATTGGTGTGTTCAATTCATCGCTTACTGTTCCGCTAATGCTTTTCGCAGATAAATTTCCTATCAGGAATAGGCTAATTAATGTTATTAGAATTGCTTTTGTTCTCATGGCTATCTTTTTTATTGAATATTTATTTTCCGTTCTTTGCCTGTAGGATGCAGGAGGGAAACAAATTCCATAAAAAGTTTTCATCTTTTTTTCTTTTTTGTTACCTAGCAGTCGTAAATGCATTGTTTGTCAATTGAATATTTTAATGTTTCAACTCAAAAAAAATCTGGAAAGTAAAGAAGATCAGCAGTTGCTTCAAGAGTATATGAAGCAAGGTGATCTGGATGTGCTTGGAGAACTTTTTGGGAGGTATATACATTTAGTATATGGTGTAGCTCTAAAATATTTTAGTGATCGTGAATTGGCGAAAGATGCCGTGAGTCAGATTTTTGAACGTCTTATTATTGAAATCCCTAAATTTGAGATACAGAATTTTAAGACTTGGTTGTTTGTAGTGACAAAGAATTTCTGTTTGATGGAAATTCGAAAAGAAAAATCAAAACGAAATAGATTTGAAAAATTTTCTGCCGATCAAAATATGGAATCTTCTGAATTATTGCATCCTATAGATGAAGCGCCGGATAGTTCGGTGGAAGATAATCTGAAACATTGCCTTGAACGTTTAAAATTGGAACAAAGACAATGTGTGGTACTGTTTTATTATCAGGAAAAGGGATATAAGGAGATTGCAGAAGAGCTTGAGTTTGCTGAGAAAAAGGTGAAAAGCTATATTCAGAATGGTAAGCGTAACTTGAAAATTTGTTTGGAACAATTAGAATCGACGCATGAAGTTTAAAAGTAGATTGACATATCGAAACTTTATAGACTACTTCAGTAATAAGCTGGAGAAGAGGGAGAAACATGCCTTCGAGAAAAAAATGATGCAGGATGATTTTGATAGTGAGGCTTTTGATGGATTGTCGAAAATAAGCAGTCAGGAACTTGAGCAGGATTTTGCAGAATTGAAAAATCAAATACTTGCAAGAACACATGAAAGAAAGAGAAGAATCCCAATTTGGTTCCCTTATGCAGCCAGTATTGCAATTTTGATCGGTTTAGGTTCTGTTCTGATGTATTTAAATCAATATTCAGTTCAAGATGAGTTGATTGGTGGTCAGATAGAAAGTGAAGCAAAAAAGATAGAAGTTCATATTGTTCAGCCTGAACTACCCGCAAAGGAATCCGAATTGTTAGATGTTATTGATACGCTTGAGGAAGATTTGGAACTTGAGATTTCAGATAGTGAGGATTCTGAAGTACAAGAACTTGCTGTAGTTGAGGAAGAAGAAGTTGATGAGGATGTAGAATCTTTTTCTAAATCGGAAATTCTTTCTGAAGCACCTGCCGTGAGTAAAAAAATATCAGTAAAAAGAATTACCAAAAGTGCTGAAACTGATTTGGAAAGTACATCTGATGTGGAAAAATCCTTATCGGGGAAAGTCGCTGGAGTTGTAGTCTCGAAACAAAATAAACAGGAAGAACCGCTTTCGTTTTTCACGGATAGTGCAA
The DNA here is from genome assembly GCA_032125735.1 of Labilibaculum sp. Lineage (GTDB taxonomy): Bacteria > Bacteroidota > Bacteroidia > Bacteroidales > Marinifilaceae > Labilibaculum. The sequence continues at coordinate 19,028 of JAQBBZ010000240.1, read as the reverse complement.
AGAAAGATATCAATAGGATGATAAGCGGAGTAGTTTTGGATGAGGATAAAGTACCTATACCAGGAGTGCAGATTTTTAGCAAGGAAACTGGTGGTGGTGTTGTCACAGATATGGACGGTAACTTTCAAATGAGCGTGAAGCAAGGTAAAAACAAATATAAACTGACAGCTTCATTTATTGGTTACGAGCAAAAAGAAATTGATGCGCAGGCTGATTCAACATTACTGGTGATATTGGAGCCAGATAATACTTCTCTGGATGAAGTTGTTGTGTCAGGTTACGATTCAAGTAGTAATCAATCGGAAAATACTATCAATTCTTGGAAGAAGGCAAGGCCGGTAAATTCAGAATCAATTTCCAATTTTGAAAAGGCCTTGATTAACAAGTTAGATTACTCCAAATTTGAACATTTACATGGAGCTTATAAACTGAAATTGTCATTCGTTGTTACTATTTCGGGCTCTATTAATGAGATTGTTTTTAAAGACAAACCAGATACAGTATTGGTTTCTGAAATTGAAAACTTACTCCGTAAGGGAGAAAATTGGGAGCCTGCCAAATCGAAAGGTGTTCCTGTTTCTTCAAAAGTGAGAATGGTACTTAAATTACATTTTGAGTAGAGGTTTGTACTTTTTTCCTTTTGTTGGTAAGATAAACACCTAAAAGGATAAATGCCATACAAGTCAAATGCAGAACGGTAATGTTCTCTCCATCAAGTACACCCCATAAAATTGCAAAAACAGGAATGATGTAGGTTACCGATGAGGCGTAAATGGCAGAACTATATCTGATTAAGCTATTCATTAGCAGCATAGCCAATGCGGTGCCAATAATTCCTAAAGCCGCCAAAGCAAGGAAATGAATTGGCCAATTTGGCGATTGAAGTACGGGCTTAAAATCTGTAGTTGCTAAATAAATCAGCGCAGCTGGGCCAGTAAAAAAGAAAGCCAACGAGGTGATCTGAATACCCGTTAAATGAGATAATTTCGATTTAATTTCGTTGATGTTTATTCCGTAAAAGACTGTGGCGAGAACAATTAGTAAGGCATAGCTATTCACGTTGCCTAGAACGAAACCCTTTCCCGAAGTAATTAGCCCCAAAGCCCCAATTAATCCAACTACTAAGCCGGTTACCTGCAACCATTTAAATTTTGTTTTATGGAGTAGTATTCCAATAGCCATCGTGAATATAGGGGTAAGCGAATTCAACATTCCTGCCAATGCGCTATCAATTTGAGTTTGTGCTTTGGTAAATAAAAATGCTGGGATAAAACTGCCAATAAAGCCTGCAATCAAAAGACTTTTTAAATCCTTCTTTTTCAGAAATTTTAAATTCTTAATTGAATAAGGCAAAAGCACCAGCGAGGCCAAAAGCATTCGAATTCCTGCCGCCTGTTCGCTGCTAAAACTTTTCAATCCAATTTTCATGAGGATAAAAGAAGATCCCCAAATAAAGGCGAGCAGCAATAAAATTAAAAATTGAAACCAAGCTTTGTTCCAGTGCATAGTATGTTGTGTTTTTTAGGATCTCAAAAATACTAGAAATTAGTTGTAGAACAAGCTGATGGGAGAGCTAATTAAAATATGAAATGCGAGGAATGAACTAATTCTCGAAAAATAAAACCCCGATAACAGACTATCGGGGTTTTGTGTGTAAAAAACAGACTGAAGTTTTGCGCAGAAAACAAACAATCGATCATCGTTTAATTTTAATACTTTGTGGTAATGGTTTTCATCCCTTTATTCCCGCTTTTATTAAAAGGTAACCCTAAATCATGAATTATTTTTTCAATTGGTTAACCGTCAGCTTTATCTTTTCCAGAGCCTCTTCTACGATAGATCGGGGACAGCCTATGTTCATTCGCAGGTATCCTTCGCCTTCGGGACCAAATTTAGTGCCATCGTTCACTGCCAATCCGGCTTTGTTAATCAATAAATCATGAAATTCTTTTGTTGAAACACCAAGGGCTCTGTAATCGAGCCAAAGTAAATAAGTTGCTTCAGGTTCAACCAATTTAATATCCGGAATGTGTTCCTGTAAATAATCCCGAACAAGACTAACATTCCCTTCCAGGTATTCCATCAGCTGATCTAACCAATCGGCTCCTTCTTCATAACCCGCTTGCATGGCCACATGACCGAATAAATTTCCCAAATCTAAATGCAAAGCAGAGACCATTCGCTTGTATTTTTTCCGAAATTCCGAATTCGCAATTATAATTATCGAACTCGATAAACCGGCTACATTAAATGTTTTCGAAGGGGCAATACAGGTAATTGTTCTTTGTTTTAAGTCTTCGGATAAGGAAGCAAGCGGAAGATGTTTGTGTCCCTTAAAAATCAAATCCTGATGGATTTCATCCGAGATAATGAAAAAATCGTAAGTCTTGGCCAGATCTCCCAGTTGAAGCAATTCTTGCTTTTTCCATACTTTTCCTACCGGATTGTGTGGATTGCAAAGGATTAATGCCTTTAAGCCTTGTTTAGCCAGTTCCTCCAATTGGATAAAATCCATTTCGTAGCCTGTTTCGGTTCTGATCAAAGGATTGTAGACCAACTCTCGCCTGGTGTCGTTTACTACATGAAAAAATGGATGATATACAGGTGGTTGAACAGCAATTTTATCACCTTTATCGGTTAAGCTCATGAGTAAAAGTGACAAACCGGTAACAACTCCAGGGCTCGTTGAAATCCATTTCTTGCGTACCGACCAATTGTGTCTTGTTTGAAGCCAGGTTTGAATGTTTTTAATGCAATTGTCACTTCGGAAAGAATAGCCGTAAATTTCATGATTAGCCCTTTTTATAATGGCTTCGGAAATGCATGGGGGCACTCTAAAATCCATGTCGGCAACCCAAAGAGGAAGAAGATCTGGTTTTCCAAAGAAAGCATCAAGTTTATCGTACTTTATACTGTCTGTATTTTTTCTGTCAATAATTTCATCAAAATTGTAACGCATATTTTCTTTTTTTAAGAGGAGTGAATTTAGAAAAAAGGCTCAACTAAAAAAAGATTTTCAGAACTAAGAAGGAAAATTTTGAAGATACAGGAATTGTTTCTTTTATTGTTTTCTTATGGATAGATGTAAAAGTGTGCTTGTCGTGATTTTTTAGGGTAATTTATCCCCCGATTCAGCTATTGTTTCAACAATACCCGATCCATGCACACCAATTTCCCAATAATGTCTGTTAGTGCATCCAGCAGAACAATCGCCCCATCCGTAACTGTAAATTAACCGAATGTAATCGGAAGAGTAATCCATAATTTCAATTTGCGATCCATCGCCTATGCATAAGGTGGCTTTGGCGGTAATAATGAAAGGTATTTTCTTCAGTTCGGAGGCCAAGGCCAAATGATTGATGCCGATTTCAGATTGGTATTTGTATTGGTTGTTCCCGATGGAATCGAGAGTGATACTATATGCGTAGATGTAATTATCTAATAATTTGTGCTCGGAATAACCATTGTGATACCATGAGTTTATATTTGTATTTATTGTGTCTGAGGTCAACAATCCTTCGTGCAATTGAATGGGACAAAGCACATGAATCTGATAGTTCCGAATTTCCTGACAGGATTGAAGTAAAGAATCTAAAAAAACGATTTGAAGAGCGGCAATAACAGGGCCTACGTGAGATTCATCTATTTCAATATCCTTTAATTCTCTACTTTCTTCATTCAAATACAAATTCAAACAAAGAAGTTTAGCATCATCCAGAAGAATTTGAAAGGTAGAATCGGAAACTCTGGAGTCTTGAATGATATCTGTAGGAAAATTAATAATTGTTTCACCATCACATGCAGTAAAGAGTATGCTAACCAAAAGGGAAGAGAGGAGAAGAAGGTAGGTTCTCATTCTGTTAGATTTAGGGAAATGGTTAGTAAGTGTTTTAAGTGTTGTGATGCAACATCTTATCTAATTCATAACGGATATGAATCTAATTTGTTGCATTTTTTTCTCAAAAAAAAATATAATTAATGCTTTTCAACTATTTAGAATCATTCTTGACGAACTGTTGTTTTTTGATGATGTAAAGAGGCTTTTTTATAGAACTTTATTGATTAAAATCCAGTAGAATCGATTACTTTTGGTGACTAACAAAAAAAATCGGACATGACTCTATATACTTCACTTAAAAACATCAGTATTATTATAGTTCTTCTTGGGGGAATTTATTTGTCCACCCAACTTTTTAACTATTCAAAAATTGATGATCCAGCAAAAGCACATGTTGGAAGTGAATACATGAGTAAATATAATGTGTATGCCTTGACTACTCCTGAAAAAGTGCTTTTTGCAGGAGAAGAAGTTCCATTGAAAAGATGGGATGTAAGAGAATCTTTTGATAGGGAATTACTTGTGAATACTTATTGGCAGTCTCAAACCTTTTTGTTTATAAAACGAGCCAATCGTTATTTCCCTATTATCGAGCCTATTTTAAGAGAACAAGGAGTGCCGGATGATTTTAAATATTTGGCATTGATAGAGAGCGGATTGGTTCCTACTATAGAATCATCGGCAGGCGCTGTTGGAATATGGCAATTTATGAAAGGAACAGCTAAAGATTATGGTTTGGAAGTCGAAATTGAGGTGGATGAAAGATACAATATCGAAAAATCAACAGTCGCTGCTTGTAAGTATCTGAAACAATCATACAAAAGATATCAGTCTTGGACTTTGGTTGCAGCTTCGTACAATGCTGGCAGAAGATTTATCGATACTCAATTGCAATTGCAGGATGCCGGCAATTATTTTGATTTACTGCTTGGTGAGGAAACAGGCAGATATGTATTTCGAATTATGGCAATAAAAAGAATAATGGAAAATTCAGATGAATTTGGATTCCGATTTAGAGCATCCGATTTATATCCTAATATTCCAACTCGTAAAGTGAAAATTGCAACTAATGTTGAAAGTTTTGCCGTATTTGCAAAGGAAAATGGGGTTAATTATAAACTACTAAAACATTTTAATCCTTGGTTGCGAAAAGCTTACCTGACAAATAAAAATAAAAAAGAGTACGAAATTACTCTTCCTGCCAAAGGATATATTAATTTTGCATTTTCTGAATATAAAAACACAATAGATTCGGTTTCTGTAAAGTAACGAATTAAGGAATGTAAAAGGAGACTGTAAATTGAGTATCAAGAGTGAAAAAAGCAAAAATGGGGAAGGACAATTGGAAACTGAAAATGTTGAAGTTTTTGGTGCTCGTGTTCATAACCTCAAAAATATAGATGTAAGCATCCCTAGGAATAAACTTTCGGTTATTACAGGTTTAAGTGGAAGCGGAAAATCCTCTTTGGCTTTCGATACGATTTATGCCGAAGGCCAAAGGAGATACATAGAAACTTTTTCGGCTTATGCCAGACAGTTTTTAGGAGGAATGGAGCGTCCGGATGTAGATAAAATTACAGGCCTGAGTCCGGTAATCTCCATCGAGCAAAAAACCACCAATAAAAATCCTCGTTCCACAGTTGGAACAATTACTGAATTATACGATTTCCTTCGACTTCTGTATGCGAGAGCAGGCATTGCTTATTCGTACGAGACGGGCGAAAAAATGGTGAAGTATACCGATGAGCAGATTATCGATTTAATTCACGAAAAATTCAGCGATAAAAGAATCTTTATTTTGGCGCCAATTGTAAAAGGCCGTAAGGGACATTACAAAGAATTATTTGAGCAGATTAGAAGTAAAGGCTTTTTGTATGCCCGTGTTGATGGTGTGGTTGTAGAACTGTCTCACGGTTATAAAGTCGATAGATACAAAAATCATGACATTGAAGTTCTGATTGATAAATTGGTGGTTGAGGAAGTTGGTGATAAGCGCTTAAAAGAATCTGTGCAAACAGCCATGAAACATGGAAAAGGAATTACCATGATTCTGGATAAGGATACTGATGAGGTAAGATTTTATAGTCGCCTACTGATGTGCCCAACTACTGGAATTTCCTACAATACACCAGCTCCACATAGTTTTTCTTTCAATTCTCCACACGGAGCTTGTCCTAAATGTAAAGGTTTGGGTCGGGTGAATGCAATTGATATGGATAAGATTATTCCTGATACAAATTTGAGTATTCGGGAAGGTGGAATTGTTCCTTTGGGGAAATACAAAAACTCATTGATATTTTGGCAGTTAGAAGCCATTGGGCGGAAGTATCATTTTGTTATGGATACGCCTATAAAAGAGATTCCCGATGAGGCATTAAGTATTATTTTAGATGGCTCAAGTGAAACATTTAAACTAGATAATACGCCATTGGGAGTGTCTTCTAATTATTTTCTTAGCTTCGATGGAGTCATAAAATATATTTCCAATCAGGAAAGCAACACAACTTCTAAAAAGGCTAATAAATGGGCCGAACAATTTATTATTACAAAGGTTTGTGAAGCTTGTAATGGAAAACGATTAAAAAGAGAATCTCTTCATTTTAAAATCCACGATAAAAACATCTCGGATGTATCTACGATGGATTTAGGCTTGTTAAGTGAGTGGTTTCAGGATTTGGAACAGCATTTAAGCGAGAAACAACAAAAAATTGCTTCTGAGATATTAAAGGAAATTCGATCTCGATTGGGATTTTTGATTGATGTTGGTTTGGAATACTTATCTCTTAACAGAAGTTCGGTTACCCTTTCGGGGGGTGAATCGCAGCGTATTCGTCTTGCAACTCAAATTGGATCTCAACTGGTTAATGTATTGTATATTCTCGATGAGCCAAGCATTGGCTTGCATCAAAGAGACAATCAACGATTAATATATTCTCTACAGCAACTGCGCGATTCAGGTAATTCTGTAATTGTTGTCGAGCACGATAAAGATATGATTCTGTCAGCCGATTATGTGGTTGATATGGGTCCTTTTGCCGGTAAGCATGGAGGAGAGGTTGTTGCTGCAGGAACACCTGAAGAAATTCTGAAAAGTGATAGCTTAACGGCTCATTACTTAAATGGAGAAAAGAGAATTGAAATTCCGGAAAGTAGAAGAGAAGGAAATGGAAAAACGATTACTTTAAAAGGTTGTACTGGTAATAATTTGAAAAATGTGAATATTACTTTGCCTTTGGGTAAACTTATTTGTGTTACCGGTGTTTCCGGAAGTGGCAAGTCAAGCTTGATTAATGGAACATTGCAACCAATTCTATCACAGTATTTTTATCGATCAGTTGCTGATCCATTGCCATATGAAAAAATCAGTGGAATTAAGAATATCGACAAAGTAGTAGAGGTGAATCAGTCTCCGCTAGGTCGAACACCTAGATCTAATCCAGCTACTTATACCAATTTGTTTGGTGATGTAAGAAAATTGTACGAGAAATTACCTGAATCACAAATTCGTGGATATAAAGCGGGTAGATTTTCATTTAATGTGAAAGGGGGTCGGTGCGAAACCTGTCAGGGAGCTGGGATTCGATCTATCGAAATGAATTTCCTTCCTGATGTGTATGTGCATTGTGATGAGTGTAATGGAAAGCGATACAATAGGGAGACTTTAGAGGTTCGTTACAAGGGGAAATCTATTGGTGATGTATTGGATTTGACCATCAATCAATCGGTGGCATTTTTTGAACACATTCCTTCTATTTTGATGAAATTGAAAGTTCTTCAGGATGTAGGATTAGGATATGTTACTTTAGGACAGCCATCAACAACTCTTTCGGGAGGTGAGTCGCAAAGAGTGAAATTGGCGACAGAACTGGCAAAAAGAGATACGGGACAAACCATGTATATTCTGGACGAGCCAACTACAGGTCTGCATTTCGAAGATGTAAGAGTTTTGCTTGAGGTGTTAAACCGCTTGGTGAATAAAGGAAATACAGTGATCGTAATAGAGCACAATATGGATGTGATTAAAGTTGCCGATCATGTTATTGATATAGGAGTTGAAGGCGGACGAAATGGGGGTGAAATTTTATTTGAAGGAACTCCTGAAGATTTAGTCAAATGTGAAAAATCATTTACAGCTCAATTTTTAAAAGAGGAAATGAAACGTTCATGATTATTTAATCTGGGTAAGTGGCATTTAGTCATAACATGAAAAATATAAACAGATGAAATAGTTTGGAAATGAAATTGTACTTTAAGGATCCTCAATTGGGGATCTTTTTGTTTGTAATCAAATTAGGAAAGATATACAAAACTTGAAAGAAGCTTAACAAAAATTAACTCGTCGGCTTTCAAATATGCCTTCCTTATTGTTATCTTTAAAACCAGTCTAATCATAATCGAACACTTTGTAATTATAGAATTCTATGGGAAAATTGATTGATATTTATTTTGAGGATATAAAAGAGAAAAGATCTTACCCTATTGGTACCGAACTTCAGACTATACTGGCAGATATTAATCCACAGCTAAATGGTGAAGTGCTCGGAGCAATGGTTAATAATAAATTGAAAGAGTTAAGCTACGAAATATACAAGCCTAAAAATATAACTTTTGTAGATGGAGCGCATCCCGATGGACGAAGAATGTATGTTCGTTCCCTGTGTTTTATGCTTTACAAGGCAGTTCATGATTTGTACCCAAAAGCAAGTTTTCGAGTTGAGCATTCAATTTCGAATGGCTTGTATTGTAGAATAACAGATAAGTCTATAATACTAACTCCTGTAGATGTTGAAAATATTAAGCAGAGAATGCTCGAAATGATTGAAGCTGATCTTCCTTTTATTCGCGAAGAAATTGAAACCGAGAAAGCAATAGAATTGTTCGAAGCTCAGGGCTTGAAAGAGAAAACCAGTCTGTTTCGTACACGTGGAAGTTTATTTACATCCGTTTATCACTTAGGAGATAGTGTTGATTATTTCTATGGATTTTTAGTTCCGTCTACCGGCAAATTAAAAGTGTTTGATTTGCTGTCATTTGCTCAGGGAATGTTGCTGATGACACCAGGCCGAAGAGATACATCAGTAACAGATACTTTTATTCCTCAGGAAAAAATGCTGAAGGTGTTTAGTGAATACAAACGTTGGGGAAATGTGTTAAATATTTCCAATGTTGGTGATTTAAATAACTACGTTGAAAATGACAATATCTCAGAATTGATAAAAATCTCAGAAGCCTTACATGAGAAGAAAATTGCTCAGATAGCAGATAAAGTAAGAAAGAAAAGAAAGCATACGAAGCTGATTTTAATTTCCGGTCCATCATCGTCCGGGAAAACAACTTTTGGAAAGAGATTAGCAATTCAACTTAAAGTTGCTGGTTTGCATCCCGTAAATTTGTCTTTAGATAATTATTTTGTTGACAGGGAATTAACTCCCAGAGATGAGTATGGAGGATATGATTTTGAGACTTTGGAAGCTCTGGATGTTCGTTTGTTTAATCAAAATTTGGTGGATTTGCTAAATGGGAAAGAAGTTGAATTGCCAAAATTCTCATTTGAAACAGGTTCTCGTTATTTTGATGGAGAAAAATTAAAAATTAATGGGAAGCAGGTGTTGGTGGTCGAAGGCATTCATGCTCTAAATCCAAAATTGACTCCACTTATTGCTGATGAATCGAAATTCAGAATTTACATTTCGGCACTTACCTCAATTTCTATTGATGGTCACAATCGAATTCCATCCACCGATAATCGTTTAATCAGAAGAATTGTTCGTGACCATAAATATCGTAATTACAGTGCTTTCGATACAATTAGTCGTTGGCCTAGCGTGAGACGTGGCGAAGAAAAAAATATTTTCCCGTATCAAGAAGAGGCTGATGCAATGTTTAATTCATCACTTCCTTACGAGTTGGGTGTTTTAAAGAGATATGCCGAACCTTTACTAAAAGTAATTCAGCCAAATCAAGCTGAATATTCCGAAGCAAATAGATTATTGAAGTTTTTCAGTTACTTTCTCCCTATCAGTGATGAGGAGATACCTCCAACTTCATTAATGAGAGAGTTTTTAGGCGGTAGTACTTTTGTTTATTAAGTTGTTAATAACTTTTTGCTTGTTTATATTCATCCTTGTTTAAGTTGTTAATATCCTTAATAATTTAAACAGGGATTTGTAGTTATTAACACTCGAAGTGATCTCAAATACGGGTGAGTAGAAGTTATTAACAATTTACCAACACTGTTGATAATCTGTTAGTATTCTGTTGAAAAGTGTAAGAATGAATATTGCCTGATTTTTCAGAACCGGGGTGCAAATATAGAACAAAAAGAAGGAGTTTTGAAAGTAATTATTTGGTTTTTTTTAAGTAAAAATGATGCTTCGAGCTAACTAGCTCTTCATCATGCGGTCTATCTCTCTTTTGTGGTCTTGTTGTTTTAAGCTTTCTCTTTTGTCGTAATGCTTTTTACCTCGACAAAGGGCAATTTCCATTTTAGCAAAGCCTTTTTCGCTCAAGAATATTCTCAAAGGGACAATCGTTAAACCACTTTCTTTAGTTTTTCGATCTAGCTTGTCTAGTTCTTTTCGATTTAAAAGGAGTTTACGTTCTCTTTTTTCATCGTGATTATAGTAGGAGCCAAATTTATATTCGGAAATGTGCATTTCTTTCACGTAAAGCTCATTTGCACTAAAGTAGCAAAATGAGTCTCCTATGTTTGCTTTTCCTGAACGAATGGATTTTATTTCGGTTCCAAATAGCTGCATTCCTGCCACAAAGGTCTCAATGATCTCGTATTCAAAACTTGCTTTTTTATTTCTGATATTGATTTTCTGCATTGGAAATTCTTAATTGTCCGACAAATTTACAATTTAAATTGTTACCGGAAGCCTGAAAATAATGGAAAACATTCGTTCAAAAATTAATGGAAGAACTAAAATGAGCAAACTAGCCGTAATTATGAAGCCTGGTTTTTTATTTTCGGATATAGTTAGTAATGGTGATAATCCCAACCATAAAACACGAATGAAATATAGTTCAAAGACCAAAGATATTTGGTTCAGAAGTGAGTCGGAAGTAAAGAGTTTTGCTAAACCGTGAAATAGACAGAAAATAGACCCGCTATAAATAATTAGCTGGTAGATAGTTACGTATTTGATTTCTAATATGAAATTTGGTGCCAGTAGTTTAATCATTTTCCCTGCAGCAAAGAATGCAAGGTATAAGGATAAAAAAGAAACCGCAAGTTGAGAAATGCTAATTCTTAAGCTTCCTGTGTGGATTAAACTACCAGTAAAAGATAGAAGAGAGCAGATTGCAATTATAGGAAATGCAAAATTGATGAAAATAGATTTCACGGTATTTACCTCTTGAGCAATTATTTCCCATTCCTTTTTAGGATCAAGAAGTAGATTGAGCCATCTGGAAAAAGAATTTTTTATGTTTTTTGCTTGAAATTTCATTGCGTCTGTTCCTAAGTTTTGAGTGAGATCAAAATTAAACAAGCTTTTTAAATTTGAAGTGTTTTCATGCAAAATTGTATGCTGCAATCTAGGCTCTTTGACTAAAAACCTAAAATGCTGGCTGTTCCAATAAAAAAAGCGCCTAAAACAGCATATATCGAAAGTAATCCAATTAATATAAATGTGAAATATCCCGATTTTTTGTCATCAGGAATGGAAAGCATTGGCGATATTCCTTTGTAAAGAATGTAAAAACTGAAAAGACTTAAAATAGTAAGATAACTTATCGTGGGAAATAAAAAGGCCAACGAATTGAATAAGATGCCAGGAACGAAGGAGTAGCTAATAAGGGTGAAAGCTGTATTGAATCTTTTGGTTTTATCGTCGAAGTGAGCAAATTTACTAACAAGAAGAGTGGAAATGTATATTGATAGAATGGAAAACAGAAATGTAACACTTGCTGAAAATAAGTGCATGTTAATGTGTTGCGAAGGATTTTGATCGAATAATTGATAGCCCGAGAAATTGCAGATGGCCATGAGTAAAAGCAAGGGAAGTATAAGAATTAAGAATAATTGTTTTGGGCTCGAATCCTCTATTTCTATTGATTTCCAGGCTTTTTCTGGTTGAATGAAGAGGTGTAGAATATGTTTGTAGGTGTGAGTAACAGTCATATTGATTGCAGTTGTTGGTGGATTTAAAAAACTTAAACTAATTTTACTGCGTAGTTCATATACACAGTCTTGTCTTATTGTAAGATAAACATTATCCGGATAAACAAAAACTGATCGTTTTAACAGTTCGTGAAAAATATTTAAGATGAAGAATAACTTACTAGTTGTACTTGGAGCAACCGCTACCGGAAAAACAAGCCTGGCAGTGCATTTGGCAAAAGAATTTAATGGGGAAATCATTAGTGCAGATTCCCGTCAGATATATCGTGGAATGGATTTGGGGACAGGTAAAGATCTGGATGAATATGTTTTGGATGGAACTCCAATTCCATATCATTTAATTGATATTGCCGATGCTGGTTATAAGTACAATGTGTATGAGTTTCAGCAAGATTTTGTAAAAGCTTTTGAGCAGATTACTGCCAAAGGAAAGATGCCTGTTGTTTGTGGTGGAACTGGAATGTATTTGGAAGCGGCTTTGAAAGGCTATAAGTTGATTGCAGTACCCAAAGATCAGGCCTTTCGTGATGAATTGCTTGATAAATCGTTGGATGAGTTAGGTGTTATTCTTCGCTCTTACAAAAAAGTACACAATAATTCCGATTTGGAAACTCAGAAGCGTGCAATTCGAGCTATCGAAATAGAACGCTACTATACTTCTCATTCCGAAATAGAAATAGATTATCCGGAGTTGAATTCTTTACTAATAGGAATTAAGTTCGATCGTGAGCTTAGACGAGAGAGAATTACTCAGCGTTTAAAAGAGCGACTAAAATCGGGAATGGTAGAAGAGGTTGAGACTTTGATTAAATCAGGCGTTTCTGCTGACGATTTAATATACTATGGTTTAGAATATAAATTTTTGACCCAGTATGTTGTTGGCGACATGACTTACGATGAGATGTTCAATGGTCTTGAGGTGGCAATTCATCAGTTTGCCAAGCGACAAATGACCTGGTTCCGAAAAATGGAACGCAGTGGCTCAAACATTCATTGGTTAGATGGTTTAATGCCATTAGAGGAGAAAATCCAGAAGGTAAAAGAGCTGGCAGCTATTTAGTTTATGTGTTTTTCAATTTCAGAGAATGTGATTCTTTTAACGTCTAATTGATCCCAGTTTGAATACGGCATCGGAATATTTGGTAATTCTTTAGTCGCATCTTTAATAACGTAAACTGTAATATTTCGTTGAGTTAAACTAGTAATAGCACAATCAACACAAGCATTGGTTGTAACTCCGTACACGAACCTTTTTGAGTGCAATTAGTTCTAACGGCATCAGTATTCGTATTTCCTTCGAATACGTAAAAGGCATCTTTTCGTATTACAATATTGCGATTGCTAATAAAATCAAGAATATCTTTTTCAGAATACTTTGTGTTCCATAATACTTTAGAGAAAGGCGTTTCCGGGTTCGTTCACGTATTCGGTACCAGACGAATTAGCCATGCAATGTGGTGGAAATGTTGTGAAAAAATCAGGGGTGTTGAACGATTTTTTTGAATTGGCATAATGAAAATCAGTAGTATTTACTACTTGAATGTTATTAGATTTTGCAAAAGAAGTTATCTATTTAAGTGTTGGTTTTATCTGTTCAGCACCCATTGCATATAATTTCCCTGAGGTACTCATGAAATCAATTTGAGTGTTAATATTCCAAAATAAAATATCTTTTGCGAACATAGTTTATTCCTTATTTAGATTTATATTCATAACAATATTACAACAGCTTAAAAAGATATTAAAACTAAAACAAGGATTCTTAGGTTTAAGATATCGGAAAATTATCAGCTTTTAACAGGATAATTGCAAGTGACAACGAATAATTTTCACTCCTCATTAATTCTTTTCTACTTTAAATTTGAAATTCACAGCTAATACTATTTATGACTAACATAAAAAAAATATCCCGTAGTCGGATTGCTTATCATATGTTGTTTTGGGTGATTGCCTTTACATTTTGGCTGTTTACCATGTTTGTGGCAAGTAATTTTAAAAATATTCTAAGATTAGAACCGGTTTTAATGACATTTGTGTTCAATCTTTGTTTTGCTGCAGCGGTGTATTTTAATCTTTTGGTTCTAATTCCATTACTATTTAAAAAACAGAAGTTTTTCCTTTATGTGATTTCATTGCTGGGAGTGATTTCTCTGGCCGCTTTTTTTATCGATTTTTTGTTGGTTTATCCGTTGGGTAGATTTGTGAAAGGAGAACAATTTTTCGAAGAAATAACCTTTGTAGTATGGTTTAATTTTGCATTCTTCACCTTTATATATGTTGGAGTTACAAGTTTTTTATCTCTAATGAGAGAGTGGTTTATTCTGCAGAAAATATCATTCACATTGAAAGATATTGAACGGGAAAAATTGGAGGCTGAGTTGAAGGCATTAAAGTCTCAAATAAATCCTCATTTTCTTTTTAATACTTTGAATAATATTTATTCTCTTACACTTGATAAATCTGATAAGGCACCCAATTTGGTGTTGAAACTGTCTGATTTAATGCGATATATATTGTATGATTGTAATGATCGTTATGTGTTGTTGGAGAAGGAATTGGAGTTTATAAAAAATTATCTCGAATTACAGAAAATTAGATTGGATGATAGTATTCCTGTGAAAATGGAAGTGAAAGGGGATGCCGGGAGGAGTAAGATTGCGCCTTTGTTGTTTGAGCCTCTTATCGAAAATGCATTTAAGCATGGTGCCTATGGTCGTAATAATAATGGTTTTGTAGATATTCTCTTTAATTTTGAAGATAAGAACCAGATTGAATTATCAATAGAGAACCGATCGGAACGTGAGTGGAATAAAGAGAGTGAGAAAAATAGTGGCATCGGAATAAAAAATGTAATTCGTCGTTTGGAGTTATTGTATCCCGAAAAACATCGATTGGAAATTAAGGAAGAAAACAATCTTTTTAAAGTTACCTTACAAATTGATTTGTCCGAACCAAGTTAAGTTTAGATCCTATGAAGTTAAAATGTTTGATTGTTGATGATGAACCATTAGCACAGCGTGTTTTAGAAAAATACGTTTCAGAATTACCTGGGCTTGAGTTGAAAGGAAAATGCAGCGATGCAATTGAGGCCATGGAGGTTTTGCAAGAGCAAGATGTTGATCTTATTTTTCTAGATATTAATATGCCTCGTTTAAGTGGAATTAATTTTTTGAAAACCTATAAGAATCCACCAATGGTTGTGATTACTACGGCTTACACAGAGTATGCTTTAGAAAGTTACGAGTTGAATGTGTTGGATTATCTAAAAAAACCTTTTTCGTTTGAACGCTTTTTACAGGCAGTTCAAAAGGCAGAGGAAAAAATGAAGGGAGGCGGTGAATCTCAGGAAGTTGAAAAGGACGACAGGGAGTTTATTTTTGTTAAGGCAAATAAGAAAACGATAAATATTAGCCTCGATTCAATTTTATATGTTGAGGCTTTAGGCGACTATGTTAAAATCTTTACTCTTGAGGGGCACATTGTTACATATCAGTCACTTAAAGGGATTGAGCGTTTGTTGCCATCTCAAAAATTTTATCGAATTCATAAATCTTACATCGTGTCTCTTTCGAAAATTAAATCGATAGAAGGGAATATGGTACACATGGGAAAAGGGACTATTCCAATTGGAAATAATTACAAGCAGAGTTTCTTTCAAAGAATACATCCTGTTTAATATTATAAGCAAGTTTTATGTGTTTGGTGTATTGTGCGTCAAGTTTTAACTGTATCTAACTGATTGTAAGGAGAAACGAAGGGTGAGTTGTTTCTGAAGATAAAGTTTTTTGAAACTTATAATTTCAAAAATAATATAATAGGATAAGTGAATAAAAAAGTGTAAATATATTGGAGGTTTCATGCTTGTATTTCGCTCCATTTTTGTTAAATTTAAACCTGAAAAAGTTGAACTTTAGATCTATAAAAATTGAGAATCCATGAAAAAACTGACTAATTGCCGTTATATTGTTTTTTGTGTAGTTATTGCCTTTGCTTTTAACTTTGTTGGTTGTAAGCCTGTTGATAAAAAGGGTAATGAAGAACAGACTGTGCAGCCATTGCTAAAGAAAGCAATTGAAAAAGAGATAAGAGATGTAGTTTATCCTCTTCCAACCACTTTTGAGTTGACATCAATGTTGAATCGTATTGGTGCTGATTACATATTAGGCCTTTCTAATTCATCAGAGAATGCAGATAAATATTTTACTGAAAAGTCAAGAGCTTTGAATCTAGGTGTTTATAGTGCAGACCTGAGTTATGCAAGTACATATCAGCGCAAGCAGGAAACAATGTTGTTTTTGAAAGCGTCTAAAGCTTTAATTGATAATCTTGAAATTACAAGTGCTTACAATGAAACTCTTGTTGAGGAGGTTGAGAAGAATTTGGATAATAAAGAGCAGTTGGTGAAAGTGATTACAAATTCGTTCTACGATACTTATGAGTTTTTAAATAAGAATGCCAAAGGAAATCTTTCATTATTGGTTGTTAGCGGTAGTTTTATTGAAGGTTTATATATCGCAACGAATATTTCTGATAATACATATTCTAATCCAGAAATGGTAAAAGTAATTTTTGATCAGAAAGAATCCTTGGAGAAATTGTTATCCGTTTTGGAGCCAGAAGCTAAGGATCCTAATATTGATTCTTTATTAATCGAATTAAATGGTCTTAAACTTAGTTACGATAAAATTGTTGATGGTAGTATGACTGAAGCTCAACTTATGGAAATTACAGCCAGTGTTGCTAAGCTTAGAAACGCGATCGTTCAGTAATTGTAAGTTGAAAAAATATATAACTGCCTTTCCTTTCGGAAGGCAGTTTTTTTTATGCCAATATCAGTGCTTCAACTATCCTTTTGTTTACGAAATAAGTTGTATTTTTAAATTCAGTCCGATAAAGGCAAACCATAAATTCTGAGAAAGTAAATGGGGGAATCGATTTTAAATGCATTAATGCATCTTTTTGCCATTGTTGCCAATGCTAAAGAAGATGGGATTTCGCGAAGGGGGAAAGTGATCGTAGAAGGGTTTTTAAATCGTTATGTGAATTTAGAACTCCAGGTTGAATATTTACGATTATTTGAGAACTATTCTGAATTCTATCGTCGCGAGATGGAGTATCAGATAAGTGTGCATTCTCAGCAAGCCAATATTCTTTCTTTAACAGAGGCCTCCAAGGTTTGTTCAAAGATTAAAGGAGAATTGGTTAAGGAAGAGCGTTTGATTGTTTTGTTGCGTTTGTTAGAATTCGTTTATGAAGATAAAGTCGTAAGTGAGAATGAATTCGAGTTTATCAGTATTGTTGCGGAAAGTTTTAAAATATCAAGATCGGAATTCATTAACTGCCTTGCTTTTGTATGGGGTGATACATTAGATGAATACGATAAAAGCAAATTTCTGATTATAGATAATAAGGTTACTGAATGGTCTGAGAATCTTTCTTGGTTCATGAAGAAGGATGCTAAAAAAAATGAAAATGATTTTAAGCATTTGTTCTGCGAAAACATGTATGGTCGGATCGTTGTTATGTTTGTACAGAGTGTAAATTTATTGGTATTTAAATATGAGGGAGAACTAAATCTTTATCTGGAAGGAAATAAAATTAAACCTGATAAAACCTACCAATTGAGCAATGGTTCTATTATTAAAGGGCCAAATATAAAATCAATCTATTTCACAGATATTGCCGGGAAATTTCTGAAAGAAGAGTCGCAAGAGAAAATAATATTTACGGCAAAGGATATTGAATTTAAGTTTCGGAATTCGAATAACGGGATTCATAAGTTTAATATTTCGGAAGAGAGCGGGCAGTTAATTGGAATCATGGGAGGGAGTGGTGTCGGAAAATCGACACTGTTAAATGTTTTGAATGGGAATCTGCCTCTGAATACTGGTGAAATCAGGATTAATGATTACGAAATTCATCGAAATAAACTGGCGGTTCGGGGATTAATTGGTTTTGTACCACAAGACGATTTGTTGATTGAAGAACTGACTGTATTTCAGAATCTATATTATAATGCCAAGTTATGCTTTAAGGATTATCGTGAAATTCAAATCCTGAAAAAAGTATTGCATATACTTCAGGATTTGGATCTGTATGAAGTGCGTGATCTTAAAGTTGGAGATCCATTAAATAAATTTATTAGTGGTGGACAGCGAAAAAGAATAAATATTGGTTTGGAGTTGATGCGCGAACCTGCCATTCTGTTGGTTGATGAGCCTACTTCCGGATTATCGTCAACCGATTCGGAAATGGTTATGAATCTACTTAAGAGCCAGACTTTAAAAGGTAAATTGGTAATAGCGAATATTCATCAGCCTTCTTCCGGAATCTTTAAGATGTTTGATAAGCTTTGGATTCTCGACCGGGGTGGTTATCCCATTTATAATGGCAACCCAATTGATGCTATTGTTTACTTCAAAACTCAGAATTCGCAGGTTAATGCTTCCGAAAGTGAGTGTGTAACTTGTGGAAATGTAAATCCGGAACAGATATTGCAGATTGTTGAGACCAAGTTGATCGATGATCAGGGGAAACCCACTCGTGAGAGACGGATTCTTCCTGTTGAATGGTATCAGAAATACAAGGATAACATAGAATCCAATCATTTACCCTTGCGCGCAGATAAAAAATTACCACAAAGTGATTTTAAGATTCCAGGTAAATTGAAACAATTTTCTATTTTTTGGATTCGTAATGTTCTTTCGAAACTAACCAATAAGCAATACCTGATTATTAATTTGTTTGAGGCGCCATTGCTTGCTGTGATATTGGGGTATTTTACGAAATATACCACCGATGCAGGATATGTATTTGGGGATAATAAAAACTTCCCTGTTTTTCTGTTCATGTCGGTTGTGGTTTCGATGTTTTTGGGATTAACAGTTAGTGCCGAAGAGATTATTCGGGATAAAAGGATTTTGCAGCGGGAGAAATTTCTGAATTTATGCAGATTTAGTTACCTCAGCTCTAAAATCATATTCTTATTTGTTCTATCAGCAATTCAGTCTATTTCATTTGTTTTGGTGGGTAATTTTATACTGGAAGTTGAAGGCATGCTTT
>JAQBBZ010000239.1:0-7167 GCA_032125735.1 Labilibaculum sp. | reverse complement strand
CTTTTTTCGTAAGTTCATTGCCTTATTAATCCAGCCCTTACCCAATATGAAGCCAAAAAACAAGTCTATCTCTCTTGGTGAATCCCTGATTCCGATTATTCTATTAATTGCACTGCTAAGTATTAATGCCATTGTTTTTGGAGATGGAGCCATTGAAGGCGCCAACCAGTTTTCACTTTTGATTGCTGCCTCTATTGGAGGATTAATTGCCCTCCGACATGGAAAAAACTGGGATGATCTTCAAAAAGGCATTGTGGAAAGCATCAGTACCGCAATGCCATCGATGTTGATATTGCTGTTGATTGGCTCTTTGGCCGGCACCTGGATGATTAGCGGTGTAGTGCCTGCAATGATTTACTACGGATTGGAATTCTTAAATCCGAAGTTATTTTTAATGCTCTCGGTAGTAATTTGTGCCATCGTTTCTGTCGTAACCGGAAGTTCGTGGTCAACCATAGCAACCATTGGAGTTGCTCTTTTAGGGGTTGGAAATGCTATGGAATACAATAATGCATTGGTGGCTGGTGCCATTATATCCGGAGCGTACTTTGGCGATAAAATTTCTCCTTTATCCGACACAACCAATCTGGCTTCGGCAATGGCCGGGGTCGATTTATTTGTACACATTCGTTATATGATGTATACAACGATACCTTCCATTATTATAACTCTATTGATTTTTCTGGCGATTGGCTTTAATAAGCAAGGAGAAATTAATCCGGAGAGCATTCGTGAAGTTCAGATGGCCATTAAAGAAACATTCACCATCACTCCCTGGCTGTTTTTAGTCCCAATATTACTTTTTGTGATTATCAGCAAAAAAGTTCCTGCTCTACCGGCAATTTTTGCGGGTACACTAATAGGAGGAGTATTTGCCATTATCTTTCAGCCACAAATCATACAACAAATTTCAGGAAGCAGTTCCTATCTGCAAGCTTGCTATCATACGGTAATGCAATCGATCTTTACGGATATCAGTATTCCTGTTCAAAATAAAAACATTCAGGATTTATTATCGACTGGCGGAATGGCTGGAATGCTAAATACGATTTGGTTAATACTAACAGCAATGGTTTTTAGTGGAGTACTGGAAACAGCAGGCATATTGCATAAAATCACCCAAACAATGCTGAAAGCGGTACACTCAAACGGATCGCTGGTGACAACAACAGTTGCCAGCTGTGGATTTTTGAACCTGACCGCCTCGGATCAATACATTTCTATTGTGGTTACGGGCCGAATGTTCTCTGAATCGTACAAAGATCAGGATTTAAAGCCTGAAGTTTTAAGCCGGACTCTTGAAGATGCGGGAACTGTTACCTCAGTATTGGTTCCTTGGAATACCTGCGGAGCCGCACAGGCCGGTGCATTGGGTGTAGCAACTGTTGCCTTCGCTCCTTTTTGCTTTTTCAACATCATCAGCCCTATTATGACCATAGCCGTTGCTTATCTAAATATTAAAATCAGAAGATTGTCCGATCCCCCTAAAGAAACAATTATCAGTTGATAATAAATCAAATCTTTAAAAACTTGTGAAATTCTCAACCAGTTTGATTTTACTGCATTTTTTTAATGCATGATAATACTCATAAATCAACAATTGCTTTTTTTTTACATTTGCTCAGAGTGAAAATAAATAGAAAAATAACCCTTTAAAACCACAACATCATGCCAAAAGGTATATACAACGTTCCTGCCGTAACTAACGAACCCATTTTATCCTATGCTCCAGGGTCTCCTGAAAGAGCTGAATTGCAGGCAACAATTAAAAAAATGCGTTCTGAAGTAATCGACGTACCGATGTACATTGGAGGAGAAGAGATTCGTACAGGCAATTTATTTGCAATGACTCCTCCTCACGATCACCAGCATGTATTGGGTCATTATCATCAAGGTGAGAAAAAACACATCCAGATGGCAATTGATGCTGCTTTAGCAGCTAAGCCAGCCTGGGAAGCATTGGCTTGGGAACATCGTGCATCTATCTTCTTGAAAGCTGCCGAATTGATTTCCGGACCTTACCGTCAAAAATTAAATGCTGCGACCATGTTGGGACAGTCGAAAAATGCCTACCAGGCTGAAATCGATTCTGCTTGCGAAATTGCTGATTTCCTTCGTTTCAACGTTCAGTACATGACTGATATTTACAAGCAACAACCGATCTCTTCTAAAGGTATTTGGAATCGCGTTGAGCAACGTCCGTTAGAAGGATTTGTATTTGCATTGACTCCTTTCAACTTTACTGCAATTGCTGGTAACTTGCCTACGGCTCCTGCTATGATGGGTAACTGTATTGTTTGGAAACCATCTAAAACTGCGGTTTATTCGGCTCAGGTTTTAATGGAAATATTTATAAAAGCGGGTGTTCCTGCCGGGGTTATCAACCTGGTATACGTATCGGGTCCTGCTGCTTCTGAAGTATTGTTCAGCTCTCCTGATTTCGCGGGTATTCACTTTACTGGTTCAACTGGTGTTTTTCAGGATATCTGGAAGAACATTGGTAACAACATTCATAAATTCAAATCGTATCCACGCATCGTAGGAGAAACTGGTGGTAAGGATTATATCTTTATGCATCCAACTGCTCCGGCCAGAGAAGTAGCCACTGCAATTACCCGTGGTGCATTCGAATACCAAGGACAAAAATGTTCTGCGGCTTCACGTGCATTCATTCCTGCAAGCAAGTACGACGAAGTAATGAAGTTTGTACACGAAGACTTGAAGAAAGTTAAAATGGGTGGAACAGAAGACTTCACCAATTTTGTGAATGCAGTAATCGACGAGGCTTCTTTCAATAAATTAGCAGGTGCGATTGATGCTGCGAAATCTTCTCCTGATGCTGAAATAGTAGCAGGTGGTACTTACGACAAGACTGTTGGATATTTTATTGCTCCAACAATTATTAGAGCATTAAAGCATGATTACATTACAATGGAAGAAGAGCTGTTTGGCCCTATTCTTACCCTTTTTGTATATGATGATAACAAGGTAGATGAGACTCTTGATATTTTGGACAAAGGTTCAATGTATGCTCTTACAGGTGCAATTTTTGCTGATTGCCGTTATGCTATTGAAAAATTAGTGAAGCGCTTAACTCATACTGCAGGAAACTTCTATATTAACGATAAACCAACCGGTGCTGTTGTTGGACAACAACCATTTGGTGGTGGCAGAGGTTCTGGAACCAACGATAAAGCGGGTTCTATGATTAACCTATTGCGTTGGGTTTCTCCACGTACAATTAAGGAAACTTTTGTATCAGCTAAAGATTATATGTATCCTAACTTTTTAGAGGATTAATCCATGTAAGATATCAGATTTGAGAAGTGAGATTGGAGAAAATTAATTCCAATTCAAACCAAAATTTCTGATAAAAAACAAAAAAAAAGGAGATGTGCTGGTTTTACCAGTCTCCAATTACAACATACTTTTAGTGTAAAACGACCGGAGTTCTCTTCGGTCGTTTTTTATGTCCTCTATTTTCCAGTCTTTGGTCATTTAACTTTTCGATCGTTCAACTTTCAGACTTTGATATATTCTTTGTAATTTAGCACTCAAATAGTAACAAAATGGATCAGAAAAAAGTTCAAAATACATTTCTAAAAATCATACGTAACAAATACGTAATCACCTTTGTGGGCTTTTATTTTTGGTTGTTCTTTTTCGATCAACACTCCGTTTGGGAACGAAAGCAAAATGAAGAAACGATTGAGTCTCTTGAAAAAGAAAAGGCTTACTTCTTTGAGAAGATTGAGACCGACAAAAATCGGATTCACGAGCTGAAAACCAATCGGGAAAATCTCGAAAAATTTGCTCGTGAACAATACCTTATGAAGAAGGAAAACGAAGATATTTTTATTGTGATTGAGGATTAATCAAGACTTATTTTGATTTTAAAATGGTCTAATCTGAAAAGACTTTGCATACAATATCTCTGCTCTTATTTTTTTCGTACTCCCGGTAAATCTCCAACAACTCTTTAGCAGAATAAATTCCTTTGGTATCGATGCCTAAATCGACCAACAATTGTTTGGCGCAAACCACAATGCTCTCCTCCTCAATAAATTCTTCGTGAACACTGTTCAAATATTTCAATACTTTAAAGGCATTAAAAGCGCCAAAGAATTTCTTTCGGAATGACTCAATACTTGAACAATTCCGATTGATTTCATCTAAAGCTTCAAAGAAATTATCCTCTTTTAAATAGGAACGCACTGGTCCCGGAAGGTCTACAATCAATTTATTTAAGTAAGTATCGTAATCAACTCCAAAAAAATCATCAACACGACCGAAGAATTTTTTCAGATCCTTAAAGGCTGAATAATTGTAAGTTTTGTAATCGATAATTCCTTCATCCATGAAAGTGGAAATGGCTTTGCCTGTTCCAAAAGGAACCCGGTCTGATTCTCTTGGTGATGGGATTACCCGAGTAGTTTTAAGTTCATAAAACTTGCCTAAAGCAATTATCTTCTGAAGAAAAT
Organism: Labilibaculum sp.; assembly: GCA_032125735.1. Classification (GTDB taxonomy): domain Bacteria; phylum Bacteroidota; class Bacteroidia; order Bacteroidales; family Marinifilaceae; genus Labilibaculum. The sequence goes on along the minus strand of JAQBBZ010000239.1, from coordinate 2,686 downwards.
AGAAATCCTCACCAGCCTGCCGGCGATTCATCCCACCTTGCATGATGTAAGCATTTGCTGTAACTGCAAAACTGGAACCTACTGTGTGATATGCATGAGGATGACCTGCAAATCGCATGGCCAGCATGTAATACCGCAGGTAAAGCTCATACTGAGCAATGGCATCGTAAATTGGCTGACCGAATTCGGTTCCTTCCAATGGGTGCTCATAGAAAATATTAGCACCATTCGCTTTCGGATGTTTTTTAAACAATTTTTCAATTTCAACAAAATAACTGGTATCGCAAGCCGAATCGGCATCGAAGCCGGTTATGATTCCATTTGCCTTGTCTATTTTATTGAAACGACTTACCGCCTCATCCATGGCAATTTTTCGCGCCAAACCAACTCCTGCAAATTTCTTTGGCAAATTGGGCTGATGAATCACATAAAACTTCAATTTCTCATCCTGATGCAAATCCATCCACACAGTAGCATCGGCAATGGTTTTCTCATTTTGCAATAATATTTCTTCGCTTACCTGCTCACCTGAATTCACAATTACAATTACTTCTGCACCGCAATCCGGACGTTCGCAATTCCACAAAGCTTCTAAACTTGGAATCAAATCCGGTTCGTTAAAACAAGGAATAGTCACAATGATATTTAATTTTTCCGAAACAAAATCGGTAATATAATCAAGATACAGACGTTGTTTATTCAGATATTTATCAGCGAAAGCCATATTCTTATTTTAGATTTGAGATCTGAGCATTTAGATTTGAGACTTCTCCCTTCACTTTTAATGTCCATACCTCAATAAATAATAATTTTAAATTCAAGTATTCTCTTTTAATCTATCATCTCATTTCTGACATCTTAGATCTTAAAAAAAAACAAATATATAAAAAAGGGCAGATAGCTTGCATTGCTAATCTGCCCTTCAAATATGATATTTTAGTACTTATTTAGCCTTTGCAGTATATCTGCTATTTAAACCAACAATAATTTCATGAGTAATGTCTAAACCATCCTGCGATAGAAGAACATTTCCGCCTTTGGTTGTACTCAAAATTAAGCTGTAGTTATGAGCGGCATTGTATTCTTTCAAATAGTTAGTTACACTATCAAACAATCTTTTGCTATTTGCTTGTTGTTCACCCATTAATTTGTTTGAAAGCTCGCGCTCCAATTGTTGTAAATTCTGCTGCTTTCCCATTAAAACACGCTGAGCATCTTCAGCTCTTTCACGACTTGCAAAGCCACCATTTTGAACTTTATATTGAAACTCACCTGCTTCTTTCTCTAACATTTGAGCTTTAAAGTTAAAATCAGTTCTTGAATCTTCTTGCTTCTTCAAAAATTCCTCATTCATATCACGAGAAAAATTATAACTGGTCAACAAAGAATCGGTGTTAATATAAACAACAGCACCTTCACCAGCTGCCGATTTCAAATCTTTAGAATCTGCTGATGAATTAGAAAAATGAAGTACATAAAGAATTCCAACTGCAACAATTAGCACCGCATTTAAAACAATGGATAAATTTTTCATAGGTATTTTAAGTTTTAATTATTCGTGATTAATGCCCGATCTGTTGAATATGTTGAATCAGAATAAAGATTTCTTCTTTATGGATTATCTGAAACATCAAAGCCATTCCCAGGAGTTTTTTTTTTGATTTTGCCAAACAAATATAAGCTTAAAAAGGAAACTAAAAAATACTGCGACATCAAATTTCTCATTATAGATTCCTTTCTACACTTAAAGAGTAGGAAATATTAATTGCTGACAAACATCATTCTTTTTTTTTGGAATACTATTTACATTGCTCTCATAATTAACCCCAATTACACAATTAATAAAACCAACCCAATGTTAAATAAATTAATCGCATCTACCCTGCCATATATGCCCAAAAAGCTAGTTTGGATATTTTCTAAAAGATATATTGCGGGTGAAACTATTGAAGAAGCAATTGCAGCGTCAAAAGAACTCAATAACGAAGGTATTAAAGTTACGGTTGACTTATTGGGTGAATTTATCAAAGATTTAAGTCAGGCAACTGAAAACAAAGAGGCCTATATTAAAATTATAGAAGCGTTTCAGGAAAACAAAATTGATGGAAACTATTCTGTGAAACCTACCTTTTTTGGTTTATTAATAGATGAAGAAGTTTGTTATCAAAACATTAGAACCGTTGTAGCGAAAGCCGCAGAATACAACAACTTCGTTCGTGTAGATATGGAAGATTCCACTTGTGTGGATAAAGAAATAGAGCTTTTCAGAAAATTAAAAGCAGAATTCCCGAATCATGTTGGCTTAGTAGTTCAAGCTTATCTAAAAAGAACATTAGATGATTTGGGCAACATGATGGACATGCAAAACGGCAAGTCAAAATTGAATTATCGCCTTTGTAAAGGAATTTATGTTGAGCCAGCTGAAGTAGCATACAAAAAATACGAAAAGATTAATGAGAACTTTATAAAAGGACTCGAATTCATGTTTCAAAATGACGTTTATCCAGGAATTGCAACTCATGATAGGAATGTAGTTGAACCTGCGTTCGAATTAATCGAAAAATACAATGTGCCTAAGGATAAGTATGAATTCCAAATGCTTTATGGAGTGACTCCCGAACTTAGAAAAATGATCACCGACAAAGGACACTCTATGCGTGTTTACGTTCCTTTCGGAAAAGATTGG
>JAQBBZ010000238.1:0-3658 GCA_032125735.1 Labilibaculum sp. | reverse complement strand
CAGCTGTTTGCTCTTTGGTTACCTTTATGTATTTGAGAAACTCGCTTTCTGTTTTATGTCCTGATATCTTCATAATATCAATAGTTGGGATCCCTGCCAAATACATATTTGTACATCCTGTTCGCCTTGCTGTGTGTGTTTTAATAAGATCGTGTTTAGGTGTCGTGGCATGGACTGTAAGACCTCCTTTTACTTTGGTTATTGCAATAGGTTCTTTGATCTTTGCGAGCTTTCCAACCTCTTTAATGTACTTGTTAAGTTTTTGCTCCCAAATTTTAGGAGTGTTGTAATCGTACTTTTCAAGTATGGCTTTTAGTTCTGGTCTAATCGGAATTATAACGTCTTCGCCTGTTTTCTTTTGTGTTAGGTAAATTAATTTTGTTCCGTCTTCGCTTGTCCTGACATTATCTTGCATTACTTGTGAGTAATCGGAAAATCTTTGTGCAGTATAGCAACCAATTAAAAAAACATCCCTTGCAATCTCATAGTTTGGCTTATGGCTTAAATCTAATGTCAGGAGTGTAGAAAGTTCCTTTTCAGTTAGGTAGATATTTTGAACATCTACTTTTAATATTTTAAAGCTTTTACGGTCTATTTCCATCGTGTTATGATGTCCTTCTTCGTGTGCAGCTCTAATAATAGTCTTTAAGTTTTTAATGTGCCTTCCAATTGTATTGGGACTGTAATTTTTCCCAACAAAGAAACTTACATATTCATTGTAAAATTCGGTTGTAATGTCTTCAAATTGCACCGGTTTTTTTCTCTTAGCTTTAAAATTATCAAATTGAGATTTGAAGCCGTCAAAGTTTTTGATTGTTCCTTTTTTATAAATTTCCTGTTTGCTATTTAATCTCGAACCGTCTTTAATTCCATCAATAAAAAATTGAATGTAGTCATTTAGTTTTTTTATTGCATCGGGGTTTTTGCCATGGTGAAATTCTGCAATAGTATTTTTTAACCACTCATTATTTATAGTGCCTGATTCCTTACTAAAGGCAACTAGAACAAAGTCCGTCAATTCCCTTTGCTTTTTTATAGTGTCGTCTTTATACTTTTGTTTTAGTTCCTCTGTTTCCTTAATTCGGGTACTGAATTTCTGATTACTATTGCTCCAATATTCAGGATAAAAAAGAAGCTCAGTTCTTGCAATTACATCAATTCCGTCATTTCCTTTAAGACGAACGTAGAAAGGTGCAAATTTTCCTTTTACTTTTGATCTAATCAAATATCGTGTAGTAGCCATTTTTAAAGGGTTTTAGTGTATGAATACAAATATACAAACTTGTACCCGTAGTTGTACCCGTAATTGCTTAATTTTGCTTAATTTAGTTTAATTCCGCTTAATCATTAAAATCATAAATGACTGATATATAGTGTAAATAAGATTAAGAGTGATTAAGACAGGTTAAGAGTTTGAGGTTCGCCAGAGACCTCTGTAAAAACGCTTAACTTGCTAAAAGTTAAGCGTTTTTTTTTGACATAAGGTTTCTAAAATCGAATAATCCCTATCCTCCTACCACTTCCGATGATTGTTCTCAATGTAATCTGAAAGACGATCAAAAGCTCCATTATTTTGAATGATGTGTTCGTAATAATTTCGATGCTTCTAATTTTGTATTTTTATTGGCGTTTATAACATATGTTACTGTTTTAGAGCTTGAAAAGCTAGATATTTACCAATGGGAGGAATAAAATTAGTTAAAACAATGAATCATGGAGATAAAAAAAATATTTGAAACCGAAGCGTTTATAAATAATCATGGAGTTGAAGCTAGAAAGTTTTACCAAAATGAGCATCTGATGATGGTGCATCTTAGTTTAAAACCAGGCGATAAAATAACCAAGCATGGCGCTCCTCTGGATGTTTGTTTTTTGGTTATGGAAGGAAAGGGAATTGTTGAAATAGGGGATGAAAGCCAGGAAGTAGAAGCGAATACCTTAATCGAGAGTCCTGCAAATGCAGGACATGGATGGAGAAACGAGAGTGATGCTGCATTGCGAATTTTGGTAATAAAGACACCAAATCCTGCTTGGGTTAAAAATAAGTAGCTATTGAGCTTACAATAAACTAGAAGCTCATTTGCTGCAAAGTGAGTGAGCTTTATTTCTTTAAGCCAAGGCTTTATAATGTTGTCTTAGTATTCTTTAGGATTTATTTAACAAACTTTAAGTTTAGAATCGATCATATTTTTGATTTTAAACAAGCTGTACTTACATATTTTTTTATATTTGTTAGACCCAATACGGATGGAGCCAGTATTAAAATCTGGTTCAGAGTGAATGTCTAATTTAAATATCAGAAATATGTTTTTTTTCAAAAATAACGATAACGGCCCAAAAACAAGTTACACAGCTCTTGAGTTAATGAGCGAAATGGAGAAGCGAGATGATATCTTGTTAATCGATGTTCGGGAACCACATGAATTAGCCAAAGACGGTATTAAAAAGGCAATGCACATTCCTATGGGAGAAATTCAGAATAAGCTTCTTCTTTTACCGAAGGATAAGGATATGGTGATTTTTTGTCATTTAGGATTTAGAAGCAAGCAAGTAAGAAACTACCTGCATAAATTGGGTTATCACAGAGCCGCGCATCTAAAAGGCGGATTGAACAGTTGGAATAAAGAGCTGAAGCAGAAAGCCAGTCAACTTAGCGAGGTTGAATAGTTTGCTGATAAGAAATAGAAAAGGCTCAATAATTTAGTTTATTGAGCCTTTTTCTTTGTGTTATTAGTGGATTGATATCCTATACAAATCGTTCCCGCTTTTGCATGTTAATTAAACTCCATAAAATTGATATGACTGAACCCACGACCAGCATCATTCGGTTTTGAGAAAGCACGTTTTGCCAAATACTGTAACTCATATCACCCGGAACATTGAAGGGGTTTAGGAATATGTTCCATTTGCTGGATTGAAGAGGTTCTGCAAGGATCAGAAATACCAGACCGATAATTACCATAACTACTGCGGCTCCGCTCGCATTCTTGATTAGAGTGGCCAAAAGGAATGCAAGACTGGCTAAAAACAGCAGACAATACATCAGTTGGTAAACCATATGAAAAACGGATATGCGGATAATTGCAAACACTGTTATCCACGACATCAGGCACATCGTTAAGAGCAAAAGTAATACGCTTAGTGCAAAGCGCACCAAGTACACTTTATATCTGTAATTGGGGATTCCAAAAAGAATTTCGAGCATTCGGGTATCTTTATCGCTTTGTATGTTGTAGATAATAGGGTAGAATAAGATCAGGATTCCTGGAAAAATCAAGCTCCCATAAATGTCTGCTTCATCGGGACTCGAATCCGAGAACAACATGATACCGGTTACCATCAGGAAAAAGGCGAAAGCCGCAATCAGAAAATAGATGAATTTATTCGCAAATATAATCTTGATGTTGTAGCGTATAAAGTCGGCTGTGAGTATCAGTTTTTCTTTCATGGTTATTGTCTTTTTTAGCACAAAGGGTACTTATTTCTTTTTGTTCTTCGTTAATTATCTTTTTGCCTTTGTGGTTAAACCCTTTCTTCCTTCTCGTTCAGTAAACACAAATAAGCATCTTCTAAATTTGCTTTTGTATTTACAGCTTCGTAACCCGGATTTTCATCGGCCAAACAGCGAACCCGAATCTGATCTTTGTCGCGCATGTGA
>JAQBBZ010000237.1:0-17010 GCA_032125735.1 Labilibaculum sp. | reverse complement strand
ACAAACCGGTTGTACTGCCACTATTCATTGATGATGATAGAGATATCCCACATACCGGTTCTACAGTAATAATTATTCATCCTGACGAAAAAGAAGCAAGCTTGTTGTACTACCAAATTCACGAAAGTAATTTTCATGCTTTGGCAGCCTCGAATGTTGAAGACGCTATTTTACTGATTGAGGCTCATCAACCTTCTGCAATAATAATAGGAATAGAACTTCTAATGAAAAATGGTGAATCAGAGCTGGATCGCCTACGTTCACACCCATACGCATCCAATTTGCCAATTCATATTGTGAATCCTGTAGAGGGAATTAGAGAAAGAGAAAGAAAAGAACTCCCAAGGGTTAATGCTACGGATTTTAACAGTGCCATTAAAAAAATTCAGAAAGAATTATTTTCACAGTCTAAAAAAATCCTTATTGTTGAAGATGATGCGATTACCAGAAAAATTATTAGAACTCTTTTAAAATCAACGAATGCTGAAATAGAGGAAGTTTCGACTGGAATTGAAGCTTTTAAGCTGATTAGAGAAAACAGTTACGATTGCGTTATTTTAGATTTGGGATTACCTGATTTTACAGGAAATGAACTACTGACAAAGCTTTCCAAAGCCAATATTATTATTCCAAACACAATCATTTATACAGGTAAAGAATTATCCAGAAAAGAACATAGAGAACTAAGCAAATACACCAATTCGATCATTTTAAAAGGATTAAAATCAGATGAGAGGTTAATGGATGAAGTCACACTATTTCTTCATCATGTAGCAACTACAATTCCTGATAATCCTAAAATTAAGGTAACCGAAATAGATGATTCTATTTTTAAAGGGAAAAAAGTTCTGGTTGTTGATGATGAAATCAGAAATGTTTTTGCTTTGGGTAAAATTCTTGAGGACAAAGAAATTGAGGTTCTGGAAGCTGAAAATGGTAAAATTGCTATTGATGTTTTAACAGAAAATAAAAACATAGATTTAGTGCTCATGGATATTATGATGCCTGAAATGGATGGATATGAAGCAATGAACATCATCAGGAAAACTCCTGGAATTAATAATATTCCGATAATTTGTCTTACTGCCAAAGCAATGAAAGAAGATTACCAAAAGGCGATTTCTTCGGGAGCCAATGATTATTTATCCAAACCAATTGATGAGAATAAATTATTTTCAATGTTGAAAATATGGCTTTACAATTAATGGTGAAATTTGAAGATCATTATTAAACAGAACAAAAAATAACCCAATCCAATTGAGATAAACAACAATAGGAAGATGAAAAAAGACAAAATATTAATCGTTGATGACAAGGAAGAAAATTTAATTAGCCTTGAAAGAATTCTTAGCGATTTTGACATCGAATTTGTTCGTGCATCATCAGGTGAAGATGCCCTAAAATATACTCTGAAAGATGAATTTGCGATGGCCATTCTTGACGTACAAATGCCTGGAATGGATGGCTATGAAACCCTTGAGCTGATGAGACAGAGGAAGAAAACCAAGCTTTTACCGGTGATCTTCGTTTCTGCAATTCATCAAAGCGATTTACACATTATTAAAGGAATTGAAACAGGGGCCGTCGATTTTATTCCTAAACCTATTATTCCTGAAGTATTAAAAGGAAAAGTGAGCGTATTTCTTGATTTATATCGTCAACGTAAAGAGTTGGATATTCTTCTGGTTTATTTAGAAAAAAAGAACGAAGAACTGATTATTGAAAAGAATAAAGCCGAGGAAGCAACAAGGTCAAAATCATTATTCCTCGCCAATATGTCGCATGAAATTCGCTCTCCGATGAATGGGATTTTAGGCCTTTCCAAACTTTTACAACAGTCGAATCTAGATTCAGAACAAAAAGACATGCTCGATGTTATGGCAAGGTCAGGTGAAAATTTAATTCAAATCATTAATGATATTTTAGATTATTCGAAAATTGAAGCAGGACAAATTGAAATTGAAAATATTGATTTTGATATCAGAGAGGTAACTGAAACAATTTTCCACCTTTTAAACTACAAAGCTATTGAAAGAGATACCGATTTTAAAATTGAGTTAGACGAAACAATTCCGGATATTTTAATCGGTGACTCGCTTCGATTGAATCAAATACTGATGAATTTGGCTAGTAATGCACTAAAATTCACACAAAACGGGTCTGTTACTTTATCAATAAAATGCATTAAAAAAACAAAAGAACTAGTGTCTTTATTCTTCTCTGTTAAAGATACGGGAATTGGAATATCCAAGGATGCTCAAGCAAAACTCTTTAGAGAATTTATGCAATCAGACAAATCGATTACCCGTGAATATGGAGGTACAGGTTTAGGCCTTGCCATTTCAAAGAACCTTACCCAATTAATGGGAGGAAAAATTATAGTTGAAAGCGAACTAGGAATCGGTTCGGAATTCATGTTTGAATTAAAATTTGGACACAAAGAGAAAGAAACAAACATGTTTGAGGATCAAGAAATTAAACCTCCTTCCAATCTATCTATATTAGTTGCCGAGGACAATCCTATCAACCAAAAAGTTGTTATGCTAACTCTTCGAATGATGGGATTATCTTGTGATATCGCAAAAAATGGTATTGAAGCATTTGAAATGTATAAAAAAGATCGTTATCAAGTCATTCTCATGGACATGCAGATGCCTGTTCTTGATGGAGTTAGTGCAACCGAAAAAATTAGAAGCTTTGAAGTTTCGGAAACCATTGAAGAGCCCACATATATTATTGCACTTACAGCCAATGCTTTTATCGAAGACAAACAAAGATGTATCGAGGCTGGTATGAACGATTTCCTCAGTAAACCGTTTAAAGAAGATGGACTTCGAAAAATATTAAATCAAGCGTCAAAAAGTATTGCATTATAGAGCATTAATATGAATCCAAACAATCTTGAAAATCTTGACAATATCGATATTGAAATTCCTTTGTTTTTGGAAGCAATTTTTCAGAAATATGGTTACGATTTTAGAGATTATTCTAAAGCACATATTAAAAGACGTTTAATGCACCGCATGGCAATTGGCAAATTTGAGTCAATTTCCCTTATGCAAGATAAAGTTCTAAGAGACAAAAGTTTTTTTATCAGCTTGTTGGAAGATCTGTCCATAAATGTTACTGAGATGTTCCGTGATCCTGAATTTTATTCTTCTTTTCGTGAGCATGTGGTGCCGAATCTAAGAACCTATCCGTTTATTAAAATATGGCACGCAGGGTGTGCAACGGGAGAAGAGGTTTACTCACTTGCAATTCTTTTAAAAGAAGAAAATCTTTTGGACAGATGTCAGATTTATGCTACAGATTTTAATCGAAGAGTTTTGGATATTGCTAAATTGGGAATTTACTCAACTCAAGATCTTGAAAAATTCAATCGCAACTATATTGAATCCGGGGGAAAAGGCAAACTTTCAGACTATTATACGCTAAAGTATGGTTCTCTTAAATTAGATCAATCTCTATCAAAAAAAGTTGTATTTGCCGATCACAATTTAGTAACCGATACTGTTTTTGCGGAAGTGAATTTAATACTATGCCGAAATGTATTAATTTACTTTAATAAAGATTTGCAAAACAAGGTGATCAACTTATTCTACCAAAGTTTATCATCCAGCGGATTTTTGTGTTTGGGAACAAAAGAGAGTCTTCGGTTTACGCAATTCGAAAATAATTTTGCCAACATCGATTCCTTTCAGAAAATTTACAAAAAGAAAATCAATTAATGCTTAAAGCCATAGTAATAGGTACATCTTATGGTGGATTAGAAGCTTTAAAAGCCATTATCCCTCATTTACCAAAAGACTTCTCTTTGGCAGTATTAGTTGTACTTCATATTGGTGATAACAATAACGACTCATTCGTTAATTACTTAAATAAAAAGAGTAAAATAAATGTAAAAGAAGCCGAAGAAAAAGAAAAAATAAAAGCTGGGACGGTTTATTTTGCGCCTCCAAACTATCATTTGCTTATTGAAAATGATTCTACCATTGCCTTATCTGCAGATCCTAAAATACATCATTCCAGACCATCAATTGACGTTCTTTTTGAATCGGCCTCATGGCATTATAAAAATCAATTGATTGGAATTCTATTAACAGGCCTAAATCATGATGGAGCTCAAGGAATAAAAGAAATCCAAAAATATGGGGGAATTACAATCGTTGAAAATCCTGCAACAGCTCTCGCAACTATTATGCCTGCCTCGGCAATAGAAATTATGAAACCAGACTACATTTTAAATTTGGATCAGATTTTCCGAAAAATTAGCGAGTTAAGCGAATCGTATTAAATTATTCATTAAATCTGTCTTGATGGTCTTTCATCAAGACAGTTTTAAAATAGTACTGATGTTATTGAGGCAGGATATAAATCAATATTTTTTCCGAACTTTCGCCAATACTAATTTCAATGAAAATGCCAGCTAAAATAGAGTTTAAAGCATATTGTAAGAACAAGGAAAAAATTAGAGAAATACTTCGATCAATTGGTGCCGAAAGTAATGGGACAGATCACCAAACAGATACTTATTTTCATTCTAAATCAGGCAAATTAAAGCTTAGAGAAGGAAATATTGAGAATAATCTTATTCATTACATCAGAGAAGACAAAAAAGGAGCAAAGGAAAGTCAAGTCAACACCTATCCAACGACACCCAATTCTACCTTAAAAGAGATTCTTGAAAAGACCATAGGTACAGCGAGCATTGTTGTTAAAACAAGAGAAATTTACCTTATCAACAATGTAAAATTCCACATTGATACAGTTAATGGCCTGGGCGATTTCATTAAAATTGAAGCTATGGACACTGATGGTAGTATTCCTGTTGAAAAATTGCAAGAACAATGCAACTATTACATTAAAACTCTTGAAATCAACGCAAAAGATTTAATCTCAGAATCGTACTCAGATTTGTTGCAACGGAATAATCTCTTTAGCCAGATTTTGGTGGATGAATAAAAATTCAACTTCATCAAATCAGTCGTATTTTTATTCATATATCATCTAACTATTTGCTAACTTTAAGAGAAACCTAAAGCTTCGTGTAATGCTCCAGTTTGAATTTGATATACGCGACCATAAAATTAACAATAACGAATCGAAAGGAATCCAACTTGCCTTAGGAATTTCTTTTTTGATTTGCGCCGCTTTGTTTTTTGTGTTTATCAACTATCTCGACTTCTTTCCTTTTAGCGAATACCTTCTACTCGTTTTGGTAGTTGTCTCACTTTATTTTATTGGCTTACTTCTAGGTTGCAAATTTCTCTACCCTAAAGAATATTTAACTATCAACGCAAGAAAATTAACCTATAAAACAGGTTGGCGAAATAATAAATTAAAAATTTATTTAAAGGATATAAAAAATTTTACAATTACAGATAACAAGCTAATAATTGTTCTAAAAAGCAAAGAAAAAATACCAATCGATCTCTGCTGTTTTAGCGAAAATGCAATTACGGTACTTAAAAACTATTTGAACGTATAAAAAACGGAAGATTTTGACTTCTTCCGTTTTCTAGTTACTATTTAATGGTCATCCTTGCAAAAGGCGCCGTGTCCTGCTCTACAAATTCCTTTTTCAGATATTTAAAATATCCTGTAATGGCAATCATCGCAGCATTATCCAGAGAATATCCTAGTTGAGGAATAAAAACTTTCCATTTAAATTTATCAGCCGCTTCTCTCAATGCATTTTGCAATCCAGAGTTAGCCGAAACCCCGCCGGCAATTGCCACTTGCTTAATCCCGGTTTCTTTTGCTGCTTTTTTAACTTTGTTCATTAAAACATCAACAATGGTGTATTGCAACGAGGCGCACAAATCATTCATATTTTCTTCAATAAAATTCGGATTTTCCTTTATTCTATCACGAACGAAATATAAAAATGACGTTTTAAGTCCACTGAAACTATAGTTTAAACCCGAAATTTTCGGACGACTAAATTCAAAAGCCATAGGATTACCCAATTTTGCATTACGGTCAATAATTGGACCTCCCGGATAAGGCAGTCCCATTACCTTGGCACATTTATCAAAAGCCTCTCCCGCCGCATCATCAATGGTTTCACCGATTACTTCCATCTCTAAATGATCTTTAACCACAATAATCTGAGAATTACCACCAGATACCAATAAAGCCAAAAACGGAAAACCCGGATGATCATATTTGCTTTTCAGATCATCGATAAAATGCGCAAGAATATGTGCCTGAAGATGGTTCACTTCAATTAATGGAATATTCTTAGAAAGGGCAAACCCTTTGGCAAAAGAAGTCCCAACCATCAATGATCCAAGTAAACCTGGACCTCGGGTAAAAGCCACTGCATCAATTTCATCTGCCGTAACACCAGCTTTAAGCATTGCCTGATGCACAACCGGAATTATATTTTGTTGATGCGCTCTGGAAGCTAGCTCTGGAACAACTCCGCCATAATCCATATGCACATCTTGACTGGCAATGATATTTGAATAAATTACTCCATCCTTTAATATTGAGGCCGAAGTATCGTCGCAAGACGACTCAATTCCTAATATGATTATACTCATTAACTTTAATTTAAATCAGAATAAAAATGGCTTTGCACACCAAAAAAGTTAAAAAAATCAAAAAACTCTGTAAACACAATATTAGGTGTAATATTCTTCTACTTTTTAGCTAATTTTGTGCAACTCATGAAAAAGCAAAATTATTAAAAAATTTCTCAAAATATCAATTTGGACGCTAGTGGTTATCATTATGATACCCATATTGATGTATTTGGTATTTTTGAATAGCCGGGTTCAAACTTACGTAAGCCAAAAAGTTGCTAAATATCTTTCTGAACTAACCAATACTCCAATCACAATTGAAGGAGTAAACATCTCCCCCTTCAAAAGCATTACACTTAAAGGTTTGTACATTGAAGATTATCAAAAAGACACTTTAGTTTACGTTGGAAAACTAACAGCCAAAATTGACTCATTTAATTTCAAAAAACAAAAAATATACATTAATAAACTCACTTTAGACAGAGCTTCTGTTAATCTTCATGAAGATGAAAATAGATTATTTAACTATGAAGTTTTTCTAGATTCACTCTCTTCTGGTTCAGAGGAAAACACGAATGCTACAATTAAAAAATCATGGGATGTTTCAGTTTCCAATATTGATCTTGTAAATTCTCAATTTGGATATCGTGTCGAGAATGCTATTCCTCAGGAGTTTGGGATGAATTACGAAGATATTTATGTCACAAAACTTAATCTTCAGGCTCGAAACATTCAAATCATAGGTGATTCAGTTGATTTTCAGGTTCAACACATGAGCTGTATTGAAAAATCGGGATTTCAAATTAATAATTTAATAGCCAGAACATGGTTTACTAGTAATCAATGGGGGTTAAAAGATGTTAATGTAACAGCCCCAAATAGTCAACTGCAAGCTGAGCATTTATACTTCAACTACGAGCCGGGGAAACAATACTGGCAACATTTCACTAAAAAAATGCAATTGGATTTTCAGATCACATCCTCGCGTATTAGTTTTTTAGATGTAGCCTATTTTAATGATGTACTTGAAGGATTTAGGGAGACAGGATTTGTTTCCGGGCATATTTACGGTACTGTTGTTGATTTAAGAGGTCGAGATATTGATATTGCTTATGGTGCCAACACGGTGCTTAAAGGCAAATTTTACATGAATGGACTTCCCTACTTAAAAGATGCTTATTTGGAAGCTGATTTTGAAGAACTCACAACAACCATTGCCGATATCGAAAAAGTTTATATTCCTGGTTATGAAAAGGAACACTTTAAATTGCCTGAATACTTCAACAACCTAGGTTTGATACACTATAACGGAAAATTCAATGGATTTTTAAATGACTTTGTTTTTTATGGTGATTTTGTAACCGAATTAGGAAAATTAGAAACCGACATATTATTTAAACCAAGCCCAGGAAGTAGCAGATTAAATTTCAAAGGAGATTTAAAAGCATCAAATTTCTATCTTGGAGGTTTACTAGAACAGGAAAAAGTTGGAAATGTATCCCTAAATGTTTCGGTGAACGGATTTACTGAAACAGCTTCAACTCAAGGAGTAATGAAAGGAAACATTAGCAAAGTCGATTTTTACGATTACGAATATAAAAACCTTGCTTTAGATGGATTCTTTTCTAATTCACGATTTGATGGAAAAATTTCTATTGAAGATCCTAATATAGGATTTGATTTTACTGGAAATGTTGATTTTTCAGGAGAAATTCCAAGCATGAAATTTAGTTCTCATCTTCGTAATGCAAAACTATACCCTCTGCACCTAAACACAACAGAACCTAAATCAGAACTTAGCTTATCTATGGATGCGAATTTTGCAGGAAGTGGATTTGATAACGCAAATGGTCTCATTGAAATTACAAATACAGAATATAAAAATAGTTTAGGGGAATTTAAACTCAACAAATTTACAATCAACTCCTCTTCCACTCCTGTTTTTAAAAGATTAATTGTAAACTCGGATATTTCTGATGCCAAAGTGGAAGGAAATTATGAACTTGCCCAGTTAATTTCATCGGTTAAGAACATGGCATATGTCTATTTCCCAGCCTACGCACCGGAAAAAGAATTTGTGAATACCGACGTTACAAATAATTTCGATTTCACAATAAATTTAAAAGAAACAGAACCCCTAACAAAGATCCTGTATCCAGATATTAAATTAGCTCCAAATACTAGTTTAACAGGTAAATTAAATGCAAAAGAACAGCTAATCGAAATGCATTTTACTTCACCAATTCTAAGTATACAAGATAAATCGTTTGAAGAACTCAAAATAGATCTTTCTACCGATAATAAAGAACTTGTTATAAAAGGTCGAACAAATAAATTTAGCTTTTCGGACAAATTTAAATTGTACAATCTGTCGGAAAAAATTACTGCCTGTAATAATAAGGTCAGTTTAGATCTGCTGTGGAATAACTGGGATGCAGTTACCTATAGTGGTTTTATTACCGCCAAAGCAAGTGTACAAAAATCGAAAGAATCGAATAATCCTATTTGGAATATTAATCTGCTCCCGGGCAGTGTAATCATGGCTGATAGTATTTGGTCTATTCAACAATCCAAGCTTATTATTGACAGCACAAGTTTTGCCATTGATAATTTTAGAATCAGTAGAGAGAATCAATACTTTGGCTTAGATGGGAAAATCTCATCCAATCCAAATGACAGTATCAACTTTCAAATTGAGAACATTAGCTTGAAGAATTTAAATGATTTGATTAGAGATCAAAACATTGGAATTGACGGGATAGTTAAAGGTTATGTTCAAATTTCTGACTTTTATGGTGATAGATTATCCAGCTCTAACCTAATGCTTGAAAACCTCGTTTTAAATAATGACACCTTAGGCAACTTCCACCTAATTAGCGATTGGGATAAATTTGACAAAAAGCTCTCATTCGCCTCATTTTCTGATCACAACACTCACAAAGAACTGGATTTAAAAGGAAGCTACTACCCCGAGTTAGACTCCCTAAATATGGATATTAACATTGATAAAATACGTTTGGATTTATTAAATCCTTACTTGAAAGAAAATATTTCCAACATAGAGGGCTATGCCTCTGGCCGAGTACATATAGAAGGTTCATCCAGTATACCAAAATCAACAGGCTTTCTTAAATTAGAAAATGCAAGCTTCACAATAAACGAGCTACAAACAACCTACTCCTGTAATGACAGCATTAAAATAACACCAACAGAGTTACAGTTTAATCAGTTTAAAATAATTGATTCAGATAAAAACTCAGCTATTATTTATGGGGTAATTTCTCATGAGCAATTCAAGAACTTTAATTTAGACCTAGCTGTAAATGCACTTTCTTTTAATATTCTGAATACAAAAATAACTGATAACGAATTATTTTACGGACAAGCCTATGTTACCGGAATCACAACCTTGTTTGGTCCAGTAAATGATTTGGATATTGAGGTGAGGGCGAAAACAAATAAAAATACCAAATTATACGTTCCTCTTAACAACAGTGGTGATATCGAAGAAAGTAATTTTATCACATTTATTAATTCAAATCATAATACTGATACTAGATTGGATGATGATTACAAAATTGATCTTTCAGGTATCCGACTAAATTGCGATTTGGAGATTACTCCAGAAACTGAAGTTCAAATTATATTCGACTCGAAAATTGGTGATGTTTTAAAAGCCAAAGGAGGAGGAAATTTAAAACTACAAATCGATACCAAAGGTGAATTTAAAATATTTGGAGATTATACAATTCAAACAGGTAGTTACCTTTTCACCTTGCAAAATGTCATCAATAAAAAGTTTGATTTAGCAAACGGAGGAAACATCAAATGGGATGGAGATCCGTATAATGCAACACTTAATATTAATGCAGTATATAGTGTTAAAACAACCTTGTACGATCTGCTTTTAAATACTCCATATATAGATAATACAAAGAAGATACCTGTTGATTGTAATATGAATTTAAGTCAGAATCTTGAAAATCCTCTTATTCGCTTTGACATCAATTTCCCTACTTTAGATCAGCAAACACAAAGTATTCTGGAAGGACTATTTTCAACCGAAGATGAAATGAATAAGCAAATTTTATCTTTACTGGTTTTAAACCGATTTTACACTCCCGAGTACCTAAGATCAGCAGATCCTGATTTTGAAAATAAAAATTCAAGCTATGCAGTTGGAGTTACTGCAAGCGAAATGCTTTCCAATCAACTATCAAACTGGCTTAGTAAAATCAGTAACGATTTTGATATTGGTGTAAGCTACCGACCTGGAGATAACCTAACCAGTGATGAAATTGACTTGGCTCTTTCCACACAGGTTTTTGACGATAGGGTAACTATCAATGGAAATTTAGGAACTGGAAATAGTCCGGCTAGCAATAGTAATAATAATCTTATTGGTGACGTTGATGTGAACTTTAGATTGGACAAAAAAGGAAAATTACAACTCAAAGCTTTCACCCGTTCCAATGAATATTTGGTGTATGAGGAGACAAGAAATACACAAGGAATCGGTATTTTTTACAAAGAAGACTTCAACACATTTTCTGGATTAGTGAAAAAATACCTCAATTTCCTCAAATCAAATAAAGACAAAAAAGCGAACTAAGCGTTTTTAGTGAAAAGCTGTTCTAAAATTCCTTTTTCAATGTTTTCCAACAGAATTAATAATAGATTTTTTTCTTTAATTAGCTCAAATATTAAATAGCAAATATTGTTATATTAGCATCTTGTCTAGTAAAAATTAATTCACCCAAAAATAATCTATTACTATGTTTACACTAATGGTACTGGTTTTTGTTCTCGGATATGCAGCTATCGCACTGGAACATCCACTAAAAATTGACAAAGCAGCTTCTGCTCTTCTTATCGGAGTTTTAACCTGGGTTCTATACGTATTCGGAGGAGTTGACATTCTTTCATCTGGGGTTAGTAGAGCCTGGAACGAATATGTTGCACTCAACCCAAGTGCCGACAGTCATCAAGGAATGTTAGATTTTATTACGCATCACGAAGTTCTTCATCATTTATCCGAAATATCAGCCATTCTCTTCTTCCTTTTAGGAGCTATGACAATTGTTGAGATTGTAGACCAACACCAAGGATTTAAAATAATTACTGATAAGATTAAAACAACCAATAAGGTAAAACTTCTTTGGCTACTTAGTCTTTTAACCTTTTTCATGTCTGCAGCTCTGGATAACTTAACCACAACTATTGTGATGGTCGCTCTTATCCGAAAATTAATTGATGCTAAAGAAGATCGATGGTTTTTTGCCTCGATGGTTGTATTGGCCGCAAATGCAGGAGGTGCTTGGTCGCCAATTGGTGATGTTACCACAATTATGCTTTGGATTGGCGGACAAGTAACAACTTTAAAAATCATCACCGGAGTATTTTTACCCTCCTTGTTTACAATGCTTGTTCCATTAGGTATCGTTTCCTTCTCGATGAAAGGAAACGTTGCGAGACCATCTTTAGCTAACGGGAACGAAAAAGAATACACAACAGCCAAAGAACGTGCCTTCATTTTAACATTAGGTGTTTCCGCCCTATTATTTGTGCCAGTATTTAAAACAGTAACTCACTTGCCTCCTTACATGGGAATGTTATTTGGATTAGGTGTTATGTGGATGGTTACCGAAATAATGCACAAAAACAAGGGACATGAGGATAGAAGAAGACTCACTGTTATAGGTGTTCTTAAAAAAGTTGATGTACCAACCGTACTTTTCTTTTTAGGGATCTTGTCAGCTGTATCAAGTTTACAATCGGCAGGGCATTTAGATATTCTAGCCAGATATATGGATGAAAACATTCATAACATCTACATCATTAATCTAATTATTGGAGTACTTTCATCGGTTGTAGACAATGTACCTTTAGTAGCAGGTGCTATGGGAATGTATCCTATCGAAGCCGCTGGAGCAGTTGGTTACGCATCCAATTTTGTACAAGATGGTTTGTTCTGGGAGTTCTTAGCATATTGTGCTGGTACAGGAGGAAGTATCTTAATTATCGGATCTGCTGCCGGTGTTGCTGCTATGGGTATGGAAAAAATCGATTTCATCTGGTATATGAAGAGAATTTCTCTTTTAGCTATTGCTGGATACCTTGCTGGTGCTGCGGTTTACTACCTTGAAGCAGTCTTATTGCATTAAATTTAGAATTTCCTGTTTTTGTATGAAAAATCAAAAACAATAATATTAATTTAGCGAGATATAATATTCTGTATTATATCTCGTTTTTTTATGTGTAAGATTTAACTTGAAAATAGTAAATATGAATTATCTTTTGATTTTAGCTGGGATTCAAACTGTGGCACAAAACGAAGCCTTACTTGAAGGACAAGGAGCGGAAGCCACCGAAATTTCTCTTAATTTTATTGATCTAGCCTTTAAAGGTGGATGGATTATGGTTCCCATCATTGTGCTTTCGGCTATTGCCATGTACATCTTTTTCGAAAGATTCTATGCAATTCGAAAAGCAACGATGGTAGATTCAAATTTCATGAACAGAATACATGATTATATTCATGATGGGAAAATAGATTCGGCATTAGCACTTTGTGAGTCGAATGATACTCCAGTATCAAAAATGATTTCGAAAGGAATTAAGCGTATCGGAAGACCCTTGAATGATGTTAACGCTGCTATTGAAAATATTGGTAACATGGAAGTTTCTAAGCTTGAGAAAAATCTCCCAACCCTTGCAACTGTTGCCGGTGCAGCTCCAATGATTGGATTCCTTGGAACAGTAATGGGTATGATTCAGGCTTTTTACGATATGTCTGCTGCAGGGAACAACATTGATGTTTCTCTTCTGTCGCACGGTATATATACAGCAATGGTAACAACTGTTGCAGGTCTTATTGTTGGGATAATCGCTTATTTTGCATATAATATTTTGGTGGCAAAAGTTGAAAAAGTAGTTTTTACAATGCAAGCAACCACAACCGAATTTATGGATTTATTAAACGAACCAATTAAGTAATTAGCTCATGGCATTAAAAACCAGAAATAAGGTAAATCCTAATTTTAGTATGTCATCGATGACTGATATCGTGTTCTTGTTACTCATATTCTTTATGGTAACATCAACTCTTATCGCACCAAATGCGCTTAAATTACTATTGCCACAAAGCAAAAATCAAACGGCGGCAAAACCGATTACAACAGTTTCTATCGATAAATCATTCAACTTTTTTATTGAGACAACTCCTGTCCCTTTTTCTCAATTAGAAAATCTTTTACAAAAACGATTGATAAGAGAAGAAGAGCCTACTATTTCATTGCACGTGGACAAATCCGTACCCATGGAACAAGTAGTTAAAGTAATGAATATTGCAAAAAACAATAAGTACAAATTAATATTGGCCACAACGGCTAAATAATTTTATTAAATGAGTAATTCAAAAGCTAAGCGAATTGGACTTGTGGGGACAATAATTTTCCATGTTGGATTACTTGCCTTACTATTTTATTTAGGATTTCATACGCCACTTCCATTGCCTGAAGAAGAAGGAATTTTGGTTAATTTTGGGAATACAAATCAAGGATTAGGAAACGAAGATCCTGCTCCTTCCAAATCGGACATGGCAGTTACTGCTGTTTCTAAGCCTGCTGAAAAACCGAAACCTCAACCGCCCCAAACGAAATCGGAAAAATCAGCTAGCTCAACCACCGAAAAAATTCTGACACAAGATAGTGAAGATGCACCTTCAGTTGCTTCTGCCGAGGAAACGGCTAAAAAAAAGGCCGAAGCGGAAAAAAATAAAAAGGTAAAAGCGGAACAAGACCGATTGAAGAAAATTGAAATAGAGAAGAAACGTCAGGAAGAAATAAAACAACAGCAAGAAGTAGAGGCAGAAAGACAACGTTTGGCTGAGATAGAAAAACTGAGAAAAGAAGAAGCGGTAAGACAGGAAAAAATTGCCAACATCAACAATAAAGCGAAAAACGTTTTTGGTCAGGGAACATCAACAAATTCGTCGCAGGGCAAAACATTTCCATCGGGCAATCAAGGTTCTCCAAACGGATCACCTGACTCAGATAATTACAATGGTTCTGGATTAGGTAATAAAGGCGTTTCGTATGATTTACAAGGCCGAAACTCCCTGTCTATTCCTAAACCACAATACAATCTGCAAGAGAGTGGTAAAGTGGTAGTAGAAATAACTGTTGACCGTAATGGTAAAGTAGTAAATGCAAGACCTGGGATGCCTGGTTCAACAACGAGTAACTCTACCCTGTTTGAAGCTGCCAGAAAGGCTGCAATGAAAGCCATGTTTAATTCTGACCCAAAAGCTTCTGCCTTTCAGCAAGGTTCAATCACCTATCATTTTCAATTGGATTGATCTTAGATCAATCCAAGCATTTCGTAAACTCCAAGAAACTTTAAAGAGGCAAAAACAATCACAGCTAAAAGAATATAACGTACAAATTTAGCTCCTAAACTCACAGCAAAATTTGCGGCAATAAAAGCTCCAATCATATTTCCTGCAGCAAGAATAAAACCGATTTTGTAATCTACTTGTCCATTCATAATAAAAACACCTAATGCAAATGGAGTGTAAAGAAGAACTATAAATACTTTAATTGCATTTGCTTTTACAAGATCAAAACCAGCTCCTAATACCAATCCTGATAGAAGAAAAAATCCAACTCCCGCCTGAATAAAGCCGCCATACAAGCCAATAAAAAAGAAAATTACAACTTGTATTACACTTGGTTTAGATCGAATTAAGCCTGCTTGTCCTTTCACCCAAGCATCTGGCTTGTAAAGCACAATAAAAAAGAGGAAAATAAGCAAAGCCCCAATGGTTTTCTGCATCATATCCTCGTTAATTTCAACGGCCAAGGCTGCTCCAATTACAGATCCAACGATAGCAGGAAGTGCGAGCCAGATCCCTTCTTTAAAAGTAAATACCTTTTGTTTTTTAAAACTACTAACCCCAACAATATTCTGCATTAAAATGGCAATACGATTAGTCCCGTTAGCAACATTTGCAGGTAATCCCATAAACATCAACATAGCCAAACTAACTATTGAACCACTACCTGCGAGCGTGTTTAAAAACCCACAAAAAACTCCAACAACTACAATCAAAATATAATAATACCATTCCATAATTTAATCTATTTTAGGCGCTTAAACTAAAGATAAAAATTGAGAACAAACATGTTTAAAAACAAAATAGGTGATCGAATTTAACTCTAATTAACATGTTATAGAAGCCTAACTTTTAAAACTGATCACAATAAGGACAAAAAAAAGAGGAGAAATTAATTCCCCTCTTCTATCTAACATTTTTAAACCAGCTTAGTAAGCAAACATAGGACGTTCACACATCATTTCGTTTACACGCTCACGAACAGAAGCAATTACCTCTTCGTTTTCGATATTACTAATAACCTCATCAATCATTTGAACGATAACCGGCATATGCTCCTCTTTTAAACCACGAGTTGTGATTGCTGGAGTACCAACACGTAAACCAGATGTTGCAAATGGAGAACGAGTATCAAATGGAACCATGTTTTTATTAATGGTAATATCAGCTTTCACCAATACATTTTCAACTTTCTTACCCGAAATATCAGGGAATTTTGAACGAAGATCAACCAACATCGAATGGTTATCTGTTCCATCAGAAATAACTTTGTATCCTAACTTCATAAATTCCGCAGCCATTACTTTTGCATTTTTTTGCATTTGAATCGCATACTCCTTGTATGAATCAGTTAAGGCTTCACCAAAAGCAACCGCTTTAGCAGCAATAATATGCTCAAGAGGTCCGCCTTGTTGTCCTGGGAAAACTGCGAAGTTCAAAACCTGAGACATCATTTTAACTTCACCTTGTGGTGTTGTTTGTCCCCAAGGATTCTCAAAATCTTTTCCCATAAGGATCAAACCACCACGTGGTCCGCGAAGGGTTTTATGAGTTGTTGTAGTAACAATATGACAGTACGGAATTGGATTACTCAACAATCCCTTTGCAATTAATCCTGCAGGGTGAGCAATATCAGCCATAAGCAAACATCCTACCTTGTCGGCGATTTTGCGCAAACGAACAAAGTCCCAATCGCGGGAGTAAGCAGAAGCTCCTGCCACAATCATTTTAGGTTTGTGTTCCAAAGCCAATTGCTCTAACTCATCGTAATCTACCGTACCTGTTTCCTCTTTTACATGATAGGCAACAGGGTTGTATAAAGTACCTGAAAGGTTTACTGGAGATCCATGTGATAAGTGACCACCGTGTGATAAATCCAATCCTAAGAAAGTATCACCAGGTTGCATACATGCATAAAAAACAGCGGCATTTGCCTGAGCTCCCGAATGAGGTTGCACGTTAGCATATTCTGCACCAAATAATTCACACGCTCTGTCAATAGCCAATTGTTCAGTTTGATCAACAATCTGGCATCCACCATAGTATCTCTTTCCTGGATATCCTTCAGCATATTTATTTGTAAGG